>NZ_JAFLXH010000019.1:0-114176 GCF_019891515.1 Pseudomonas sp. Wu6
CTCGATCTGATCCAACATCCTGGTCGGCCCAGAGGCCGCCATCGGGGGCAAGTCGAATCGTCGCACCGCCCCTCCCACATTTGGACCTCGGAGCGTCAGGTAGATACGCGTCCGCTCCCTCGCCACAGGTGCGGTTTCGCACCACAATTGTGTAGATACCTATGCCCCGATAGCAGTGGTTCCGTCGGAGCCTCTTTGACTGACACACCGCAATCGGGGGCAAGCCCCCTCCCACATTTGGTTTGCGGTGTTTCAGATATTGGCGCGCAGGATGCTGTCGGGCAGTGACTCTCCCTGCTCGACACTTGCCGCAACGGCCGCGATCAACCCTTGCAAGTCATAGCCCTGCCCCGCCAGCCACGCCTGATCGTAGTAAGTGGTGGCATAGCGCTCTCCCCCATCACATAGAATCGCCACGATCGACCCCGACTCCCCCGCCGCTTTCATCTGTTGCGCAGCCACCAGTGCACCGATCAGGTTCGTCCCGCTGGAGCCCCCCACTCGCCGCCCCAACCGCTCGGCCAGGTAATGCATGGCTGCCAGGGACAGCGCATCCGGCACCTTGACCATCGCATCGATCACTGCAGGCAAAAATGAGGCCTCGACCCGTGGCCGGCCAATGCCTTCGATCCGCGAGCCACAGTCCAGGCGCAGACTGGCGTCGCCGCTCAGGTAATAATCGAAAAACACCGAACGTTCGGCATCGGCACACAGCACGCGGGTGCAATGCTGGCGATAGCGCACATAGCGTCCCAGGGTCGCGGTAGTACCGCCGGTGCCGGGGCTGGAAATCAGCCAACTGGGCTCCGGGTGTTGCTCGAAACGCAACTGCTGGAAGATCGACTCGGCGATGTTGTTGTTCGCGCGCCAGTCGGTGGCGCGCTCGGCGTAGGTGAACTGGTCCATGAAGTGCCCGCCGCTTTCCTGCGCCAGGCGTTCGGACTCGGCATAGATCTGCGTAGGGTCCTGCACCAGGTGGCTCTTGCCGCCATAAAAGGCAATCTGGGCGATCTTTTCCTGGGAGGTGGTGGCGGGCATCACGGCAATGAACGGCAGGCCGAGCAGGCGCGCGAAATAGGCTTCGGAAATGGCCGTCGAACCGCTGGAAGCCTCGATCACCGGTGCACCCGGCTTCAGCCAGCCGTTGCACAACGCGTACAGGAACAGCGAACGCGCCAGCCGGTGCTTCAGGCTGCCGGTCGGGTGGCTGGACTCATCCTTGAAGTACAGCTCGATACCCGGCAAGCCCGGCAATGGCAACGGGATCAGGTGGGTGTCGGCGCTGCGCTGAAAATCCGCTTCAATGATACGAATGGCTTCGCGGGCCCAGGGACGGTGGTCGCTCATGACGAGACTTCTCTAAGGATTTGGGCCTGATATTAGGGGGTTTCCTACACTGCACACAGATACAGTAACGACTCAATTGGACACACAATTGCTAGGCTTAGACGCAACGCCAGCTCTACCGAATGCTTATAACAAATAAGAATATAATTTTTGTTTTAACAACTAACGGTACGGGTTAGGGTACGCACCTATTGAACCTGGATTGGAGAGCATCCCTTGCCTCTGCGTAGCACTTTCACCCGTTTCTTCCAGCTGGAGGCCGCCAGCGGTCTGTTGCTGATCGCTGCCGCTGCCCTGGCGCTGATTATCAACAACTCACCTTTGTCGCACCTGTACGGCGCCTTTCTCGACACGCCCGTGGTGGCCCAGGTTGGCGCGCTGCAAATCGCCAAGCCCGCCTTGTTGTGGATCAATGATGGCCTGATGGCGTTGTTCTTCCTGCTGATCGGTCTGGAGGTCAAACGCGAGCTGCTCGACGGTCACCTGTCCAAACCGTCGCAGGTGGTGCTTCCGGGTGCGGCGGCGATCGGCGGCATGGTCGTACCCGCGCTCATCTACTGGGCATTGAACAAGGACAACCCTGCGGCCCTCGCCGGATGGGCGATACCGATGGCCACGGATATCGCCTTTGCGCTGGGCGTCCTGGCACTGCTGGGCAAGCGTGTGCCGGTGTCGCTGAAACTGTTCCTGATGACCCTGGCAATCATTGACGACCTGGGCGCCATTGTCGTCATTGCGCTGTTCTATTCCGCCGACCTGTCCGGGGCTTCCCTGGCAGGCGCAGCGGCCTGCCTGATCGCCTTGATCGCGATGAACCGCCTGGGTGTGGTCAAGCTTGGGCCGTACCTGATCATCGGCCTGATCCTGTGGGTGTGCGTACTCAAGAGCGGCGTGCACGCCACGTTGGCCGGGGTGACCCTGGCGTTCTGCATTCCACTGCGCACCCGTAATGCCGAAACCTCGCCCCTGCTGACCCTGGAGCATGCCCTGCACCCGTGGGTGGCCTACGCCATCCTGCCGCTGTTCGCGTTTGCCAACGCCGGGGTGTCCCTCACCGGCGTCAGCCTCGAGAGCTTTACCCACCACGTGCCCATGGGCATTGCCGCCGGCCTGTTGATCGGCAAGACCATCGGTGTGTTCGGCCTGACCTGGCTGGCCATCAAGACCGGCATCGCCTCACTGCCCAGCGGCGCTAACTGGGGCCAGGTGCTGGGGGTAGCGATACTGTGTGGTATCGGCTTTACCATGAGCCTGTTTGTCGGCTCACTGGCGTTCGTACCGGGCGTCAGCGAGTTTGCCGGCGAGGATCGCATGGGGATTCTGACCGGTTCGATATTGGCGGCGTGTATCGGTTATGCGGTGACGGCGATGGCGAGTCGCAAGAAAGCCGTCACCGCCTAGTCGGGTGATATCCAAACAGCAAAAAGCCGCCTCGAACTGAATCGAGGCGGCTCCACTTCTCAGACCTTACAGGTCATCGAAGCTGTCCCGCAGGAATACCCATACGTGATAAACACGCAGGGCATTCACTACGAGGTTCCACGTACGTCGTGCAAACTTAGCCATACTCGGCCCTCCAAGCGTTGGGCCTTACCTCCAGCGCACTTACCGGAACACGTGGGCCTTCGAATGCTGTCATTGCGTTCTATGAGGCGGCAGGGTTGACGGGCCCTCCGCATCAATCCGGCACGGATTACTAGCCCGTGGCGGCGGGTCCAAAAACTTGCTCATTGACCCGGCCTACTCACAGGATGACGAACGTAGAACGGCGTCGATACTAACTGAGCTGCCCGCCGAAGGTGTGACCAAGCGCACGGCGAATTTTGTTATTTATTTTCAATTTCTTTCTGACAAAAAAAGTATCAGAAGCGCTAGTGCTGCTTTACAACGGCTTCTTGCCAGATACCGCAGCCGGCAGTAATATTCCGACCATGTCATTGCGTTCTGTGAGCCTGCAAGGCTAGCTTGATATGGCCTTGCGATAAAAAACCGCCCTACTAAGGCGGTTTTTTTTATGCGCAATTAGGATTTTTTAGACGGTAAGATCACGGCCCATTAAACAAAAAACCCCAACCAGTCACCCGGTTGGGGTTTTTCTTTGCCTTTCGCTGACCGCTTAGCGGGTAACGCGGCTGGTACCGTCAACCGTCATGATGCGTACGCGGTCGCCAATGCGGAAAATTTCATTTTCCTGTACGGCTTGTACGTAGGAGCGCATGCTGCCGTCGTCTTCGCGAACGGTGATTTCCACGCCCTGGGTGCGGGTCAGGCCTTCTTCGGTGGCCGAACCCAGCAGGCCGCCGGCCACCGCGCCGATCACAGCGGTGACGATACTGCCACGGCCGCCGCCGATGGCGCTGCCGCCAACGCCGCCGATGACTGCACCCGCAGCGCCGCCGATTGGGGTTTTGGTGCCTTCGATTTTCACCGGACGCAGGGATTCGATGGTGCCCATGCGAACGGTCTGTACACGACGCGCCTCGTCACGGGAGTAGGAGTCGCCGGTCAGACTCGAGGCGCAGCCACCCAACAGCAAGGACAGGGTAGTAAAGCAGGCAACTAGTAAAACAGACTTACGCATAGCATCAACTCCAAAGGACAGGTATTCATTAAACGCTGCGGCTTGGCGCCTGTCACGGCAAGCCAGGCAAAAAAGTGCTTTCATTCAGCCTGAGTACAGACTGTCGGTACCACAGGATTCGACGAACGGTAGCTAAGCCGCACCATGCCATAGCCTGGTTGATCAGTGTAGTCATACAGCCGAAAACGCCGAAATCTCGTACATAAAGACTTCGGCGCACAGGACATGATTCAGATGAGATGACGAAAGGCGACGCTCAAGGCGCAAGACGCTCGCGCGTCCATTGGCCCGCTTGCAGCCGATAGTTGAGGCGATCATGCAGGCGGCTGGCGCGGCCTTGCCAGAACTCGATGCGCTCCGGCAACAAACGATAGCCTCCCCAATGCTCGGGGCAATCGGGCTGGGTGTCGCTGAAACGTTGTTCAGTCGCCTTGAGCAGTTGCTGCAGTTCTTCGCGATCACCAATGACCTTGCTCTGCGGCGATGCCCACGCACCCAGGCGGCTGCCCAGGGGGCGCACCTGAAAATAAGCATCCGACTCCTCAGGCGTGACCTTGACCACGCGCCCTTCAATACGCACCTGGCGCTCGAGGGTCGGCCAGAAAAAGGTCATGGCCGCGAACGGCCGCGCCGCCAGTTGCTCACCCTTGGCGCTCTGATAATTGGTAAAGAAGGTAAAGCCCTGTGCATCCAGGCCCTTGAGCAACAGGATGCGACAGTGCGGCCGACCGTCCTGGTCGACCGTCGCCAGGGTCATGGCATTGGCCTCCACCGGTGCCTGCTCGGTTTTCACCGCATCGGCGAACCATTGGTGGAACAAGGCAAACGGCTCGTCCGGGGCCTGGGCCTCGCTCAAACCGTCCCGTGTGTAGTCACGGCGCATATCGGCCAGTGCCTGGGTCATGCGGCTTTATCCTTGTGGTTCAACGGATCAGTTTTTCGCCTGGTCGTTACTCGCCGGTGCAGCAGCCTTGGCTTTGGTCGCAGCCGGTTTCTTCGCAGCCGGCTTGGCCGGGGCCTTTTTAGCGGCTGACTTGGCAGCCGGCTTGGCGGCGGCTTTCTTGGCCGGCGCTTTCTTGGCCGGGGCTTTTGCCGCTGGGGCCGGTGCGGGAACATCCTGCACAGCGACCATTTCAGCCACAGGCGGAGTCTTGCCCGAGTTGTACTGGCTCAGCAGCGCCAACATAGTTGTACGCTGAGTGAACATGATTTCCATGCGACGATTCAGCGCACGGCCCTGGGAACTGTCATTGGCGGCACGCGGCATCAGGTCGCCCATGCCACGCAGCATCAGGCGGTCCTGCTTCAAACCGCTGAGGCTGAAAATCGAAGCGATCGACTGCGCACGTTCCTTGCTCAGCGCCTGGCTGGCCGGAGCGCTGCCGGTGGCATCAACGTGGCCCAGAACCAGTACGGCGGTCTTTGGATCGGCTTCAACAGCCTTGGCGACGCGCGTGAACGGACCCAGGGTCACCGGCAGCAGCATCGCCGGGCGTTTCGGGTTGTATGAACCGTCTACCGGGGCAATCACCACCAGTACGTTGTCGCGACGTTCCAATTGCAGGTTGCTGTCCTTGATCGCGGCGCGCAGGCGCGGCTCGTAATCGTCCAGCCAGGCCTGGGTGATTTTTGGATCGGGCATCGGCACGTTGGTCACATCGACCTTGGCCAGTGGCTTGGGCTTGGTATCGAACGGCCACCACCAATGGGCTTCGGTGTCGGTCTTGGCCACGACAGGCGCAGTGTCCGGTGCAGGAGTGGCGGCCTTGAGGTCGGCTTTCAGGTCGGCCTTGGCCTCGGCGGCCTTGTCGTCGGCGCTCTTGGCGGAGAATGGCCACCAGTTGAAGCCAGTGTCGCTCTTGGCTGCCGGAGCAGGCGCTGCGGCGACAGGCGCGACAGGCTTGGCGTCGGCAGCGGGCTTGGCGTCGGTCTGGGTCACTGCGTCCTTGGTAGCAGCCTTATCTGATCCAAATGACCACCAGTGCCCACCTTCGGCATCATTTTGTGGAGTTTGTGCACAGCCGGTAATAGTGAGGCACAGCGCCAGTGCCAAGGACTTGTTCGATAACATGAGATATCCACAAAATGAGAAAAAACCAAGGGGCCACATGCCCCGTTAACCAGACGCTTAAAGAACATTGAAGTTACATCATTGCGTTCAGCGTCTTCTTATACGTGCCTTTGTAACAAAAAATTGTGAAACAGCAAGGGGTTTATAGACAACCGGCCAATATTCCGACCAACTTCTGAGCCCGTGGGTCCATAAGTACATAGGGCCCCAGGGTATTAGTCACAAAACCGAAGGCTACATCATGCTCAGGGTCGGCAAACCCTACCGAGCCCCCTGCCCCCGGATGCCCGAATGCGCGCGGACCAAGGCCGAACGTAGCATTGGGCAACTCCGGTTGATCCAACATGCAGCCCAGGCCGAAACGGGTTTGGGTCAATAAGGTTTTATCCGGCCCGATACTGTGTTCGCGGGTCAATTGTTCGAGCATGTCGCTTTCCAGCAAACTACCGTCCAATAAACCACTATAAAAGCCGGCCAGGCTGCGTGCATTACCGTGACCATTTGCCGCGGGTTGCTGCATACGCCGCCATTCGGGTTTATTAGTGCTGGTCAGAATAGACGGCGGATTGGCAAATGCACGTGTAGTCATTGCCGTGGGTTCACGCATCATTACTTGAAGTAACCGTTGTGCCGCAGCATCGCCCATATTGCCCTTGCTGCGGGCTATATGGGCGACACGGTAAAACTCTTCGTCCGCCAGGCCCACGTGAAAATCCAGCCCCAACGGCCGCGCCACCCGCGCCACGATAGACTCTCCAGGCCCGCGCCCATCGGCACGGCGCAACAGTTCACCGACCAGCCAGCCATAGGTGATCGCCTCGTAGCCATGGCCCTGGCCGGGTGTCCACCACGGCGCTTCGGCCGCGAGGGTATCGACCATCAGTTGCCAGTCGTACAGGGCTTCGATGGGCAGCATCTCGCGGATCGCCGGCAGCCCGGCCTGATGGCAGAGCAACTGGCGCAAGGTAATGGACGCTTTGCCCGCTGCGGCAAATTCCGGCCAGTAATCGGCCACGGGCGCATCCAGCTTCAGCTTGCCTTCGGCTACCAGCTGCAGGGCGGTGACGGCAGTGAAGGTCTTGGTGCAGGAGAACAGATTGACGATCGTGTCACTGTGCCAGGCCTCGGCGCCGTCCTTATCGGCGGTGCCGGCCCACAGGTCGACAACCGTCTCGCCGCCGACCTGGATGCAAAGCCCGGCACCGCGCTCCTGAGGGTCATCGAACAATGCGGCAAACGCTTCACGTACCGCTTCGAACTGGAGCGTGTAATGACCCTGAATCTGCACCGGAGCGACCTCGAGAAAACCGCATGAAAAGTGGCCGACATTGTTCCAGTCATTGAGGGATTTGTGAACCCGTCAACGGCGAATCAATGCCCATTTCCGGAGTGCCCGCCAGCATGCCCGGCGCCCTGGCCCGCACCTTTGCCGGCCTGGCCCGAGCGGCCGCCTTCACTCTCGCGGGACGCACCGGCGGCCCTGGCTTTTTCAGCCTCCTTACCCAGTTGGTCGACCGCCGCGAGATTGCTTTTACGCACGCTCTCGACAAAGCCCTGAAAGGGCACGTCAGTGATGCCAACCAGGCCGAAATGGCCGTTTTCACCGTCCAGCAGGCGTCCGGTCACGGGCTGGTCCAGGTACTGGAACCAGTGCACGCCGACAATCGAAGGCTCCGCCATGGCTTGCTTGAGGAAGGCGGCATAGGCCGCGCCCCGCTCTTCTTCACGGGCCAACTGCGTCACGCCGCCCCAGAATGGGCCACGGTCGCTCGAGCCGAAGTTGAACTCGGTGATCAATACGGGTTTGTCGAGTGCGCGCAGGGCGGCGAAGTCATAACCGTCCTGGGGCTTGAGGGTATACATATTGAAGCTCAGCACATCGCAATACTGCGCACAGGACGCCACGGCTTCAGGGGTGCTCACGGCGTAACGTCCGCCCAGCAGCAGTTGGTTGGGCGCGTGCCATTTCAGCGAGTCGGAGATGGTCTTGAAGTAGGCATCGGCGAAGGTCTTCTGGAAATACTTGAAGTCGGCCTCGATTTCCGGGTGTTCCGGGCTGGGCATCGGCGGCTCGAAGCCGGGGTCTTCCATCAGCTCCCAGCCGGCCAGGTGGATGCCCCAGGCTTTCGACAGACCGTCTTCATTGCGGTACTTGTCGCGCAGTTGCTTGAGGAAAGCACGCTTGGCCGGTACGTCGGTGGTCATGCGTAAGGTGCCGTAGGCCAGGGCATAGCGCGATTTTGCATCGTCGCCAGGGCCGGCCCAGGCCAGTTCGTTGTCGGCGAAGAAGCCGATCAGCCACGGGTCGTCGCGATGATCGCGAGCGGCAATGGCCACGGCGCGCTCAGTGGCCATGGCAAAGCGTGGGTCGAACGGGTCAGGCATGCCGCCCCACCAGTCGGTGCCGGTGCTGATGCTGGCGTAGTCACCCACAATCGACAGCGGCAAGGTGTAAGGCACACGGTCAGCCGTGGCCAGGTCCGGATCGCTCCAGTTGCCCACGGTGTTGAAGCCCCAGGCTTGCAGGCGGTCGAGGGTATGGGTCACCCAGCGCTTCTGATCGAAGCCGTCACCGCCATAGGTGCGCTGCAGGTTGGCGCCATAAAAATCATACCAGCGTCCCGAACCGAAACCGCGACCTTCGCCCGCGCCGTTGCCGGTACGGTTGTCGCCACTGCCGTAATACTTGTCGAAGGCTTCACCGGCCTTGGGCAGCGCCGCAAACATCCACTCTCGCCCCGCCACGTAGGTCTGGCTGTTGTCCGCCGCCACTGTGTTGACACCCAGCGAGTAGAACGGATGGCCTTGCGGCGTGACCAAGTACCAGCGACCGTCGCGCTTTTCAGTGCGGAAGAAGCCGCTGGCGTCGAACGCCGGGCCTTTGTTCCAGCCGCCGTATTGATCCAGGGCGGATTTGTCACGCTCGGCAAGCCACCCCTTCAGTTGTTGCTGCTCCTTGGCGGCTGCGGCCTTGAGCTGCTCGTCGCTGCTGACTTTTTCCGGCCAGCGTGCACGGGTGGACTGACCGTAAGCGTCCACCAGCTCGTTGTAGGCGGCCTTCATCACCGGCTCGCTGTCCTGCACGCCAAAGCGCTCCAGCAGGATGCTTTGGGCGGCATCGGGTTTGATCATCGACAGCGTCACCGACACCACCTGGCTGCGGTCGACTTCCCCGGTGCTGGCGGCCAGCAACACACGCTGGCCGTCCACGGTCATCGGCATCGGCGGGCCGGCCTTCATGCCCTGGCTCAGCGGCGAGTTGGCTTGCAGTGGCACCAGCAAGGTCTGGGCCGGGCCGGCCGGCAGGTCGATGCGACTGACCAGGGTCTTGCCGTCGGCACTTTGTACTTTCACGTAGAGGGTCAACGCCCAACTCATCGCGCTCTGGATGCGCAGGCTCATGGCGCCCGATTGCGACCAGTCCCACACGCCGGTTTGCGGGCTGAGCACCAGGCTCGGCTCGGCCGCCGGGCTGAAGGTGATGCGGCGCAGCACTTCGCCCTCCGGGGTTTGTTCGGCGTTGTATTGCGGCAGGCTGGCGTCCTGGGTCGCCACCTTGACCACATCGGCGGGCCGGACGAAGTTGAACAGCGTTTGTTGCCCGGCCGGCGCGGCCATCAAGGGCGCGGCGAACAGCAGGGCAAAAAGAGCGGGCAGCGTGCGAATCATACGAACAAGGTTCTCCCAGACGGCCGGTGAATGGCCTGATGACATACATGAGATAGACCACGAAGTGGGCGAGTTCGCCCACGGTGGCTTAAGAAATTTCGCGCCTGAACGGCGGCAAGGCATTCAGGATTGCCTTGCCATAGCGCTGGGTGACCAGGCGGCGATCGAGCAACGTGATGGTGCCCCGGTCCTGCTCGGTGCGCAGCAAGCGTCCGCAGGCCTGCACCAGCTTGAGCGACGCATCGGGTACCGAGATTTCCATGAAAGGATTGCCGCCGCGGGCTTCGATCCATTCGGCCAGCGCCGCTTCGACCGGATCATCCGGCACCGAGAACGGGATCTTGGCGATGACCACGTGCTCGCAGTAGGCGCCGGGCAAGTCCACGCCCTCGGCAAAGCTCGCCAGGCCGAACAGCACGCTGGAATCACCGCCATCGACCCGCGCCTTGTGTTTGTTCAAGGTTTCCTGCTTGGACAGGTTGCCCTGGATGAACACCTGTTTACGCCAGTCGCGGTCAAGGCCATCAAACACATCCTGCATCTGTTTACGCGACGAAAACAGCACCAGGGTGCCTCGCGAGCCTTCCACCAGTTCGGGCAGGTCGCGGATGATCGCCGCCGTGTGCGCCGCCGCGTCCCTTGGGTCGGCCTTGAGGTCGGGCACCCGCAGTACGCCGGCATCGGCGTGATGAAACGGGCTTGGCACCACTGCAGTGACGGCCTTTTTCGGTAGGCCGGCGCGCATGCGGAAGCGGTCGAAGGTGCCCAGCGCCGTCAGCGTGGCCGAAGTCACCAGGCAGCCGTAGGCCACGTTCCACAGGTTGCGGCGCAGCATCTCGGCGGCGAGGATCGGGCTGGCATTGACCTCGATATCGAACAGCGCACCGCTTTCCGCCAAGGTCAACCAGCGCGCCATCGGCGGGTTGTCTTCCGGGTCTTCGACGGTAAAGGCCGTCCACAACTCCCAGTTGCCCTGGGCGCGGGACAGCAGGCTGCCGAACAGCGGGTACCATTCTTCGGCCTGGTTACTGGCGATGCCGATATTGACCTCGCCATCCATGCCTTCCTTGAGCAAGTCGGTGAGACGGGTGAACAGGTCGGTTAGGCGAGAAAAGCCCTTCTTCAGTTCAATGCCCATTTCGCGCATATGCTCGGGAATCATCCCACCGACAAAACGGTGACGCGGCCGCTCACGGCCTTCCACGTCTTCGCCGGGCTTGAAGTCGGCCACCTGCTCGCAGGCGCTGAACATGAACTGCTGCTGGGTCTTGATCTCCCGCGCCAGCTCAGGCACCTGTTCGATCAGCTTACCCAGGTCACCGGGCAGCGGATGCTGGGCCAGCAGCTTGGTGAGGTTCTTGGCGGTGGTTTCCAGCCAATCGGCGGTAGAGCGCAAGCGCGTGTAATGGGCGAAGTGGCCGATGGCCTTGTCCGGCAGGTGGTGACCTTCGTCGAACACATACAGGGTGTCGCGCGGATCCGGCAGTACGGCGCCGCCGCCCAGGGCCAGGTCGGCCAGCACCATGTCGTGGTTGGTGACGATCACGTCGACCTTGCCCATGCCTTCGCGGGCCTTGTAGAAGGCGCACTGACCGAAGTTGGGGCAATGGCGGTTGGTGCATTGACTGTGGTCGGTGGTCAGGCGCGCCCAGTCGGAGTCTTCCAGGGCGGTGGGCCAGCTGTCGCGGTCGCCGTCCCATTTATTACCGGCCAGTTTTTCGATCATACTGGTAAACAGTTTCTGGCTGACTTCGTCGACTTCGATCTTGAAGCCTTCCTCTTCGAACAACGAAGCCGTGGCGGTCTGCGCGTGGCCTTCCTGCAGCAGCACGTCAAGCTTGGACAGGCACATGTAACGGCCACGGCCCTTGGCCAGCGCGAACGTGAAGTTCAGCCCGCTGTTGCGCATCAGGTCAGGCAGGTCCTTGTAGACAATCTGCTCCTGCAGGGCGACGGTAGCGGTGGCAATCACCAGGCGTTTGCCGGCGGCCTTGGCGGTGGGGATCGCCGCCAGGCTGTAGGCCACGGTCTTGCCGGTACCGGTGCCGGCTTCGACGGCCACGACCGCAGGGTCGCCGCTGCGCCGCCCTTCGTCGTCGGTGTCGATATCCCCGAGGACCTTGGCCACTTCGGCGATCATCAGGCGTTGGCCGTAACGCGGTTTCAAGCTCTTGGCTTCGAGAAAACGCGAGTAGGCGCCCTGGATCGTGGTTTTGAGTTCAGTGCTGATCATGGATAGTCGGGCGCAAAAAACGCTGGATAAATTTTCAGTGGTTCGGATCGGCCGCTATCATACCCCGCTAATTAATCCCGCGCAGAACGGAGTACCACAATGACCGCGTTTAGCCTCGCTTACACCCTGCATGTATTGGCCGCCCTGATCTGGGTCGGCGGCATGTTTTTCGCCTGGATGATCCTGCGCCCCGCCGCCATGGCGGCCCTTGAGGGCCCTGCCCGGCTCAAGTTGTGGGCAAATGTGTTTCAACGTTTTTTTGTATGGGTGTGGGTGGCGGTGTTGATTTTGCCGATCAGCGGCGTAGGCCTGCTGCACCTGCGCTTCAACGGTTTTGAAACGGCGCCGCGCTATGTGCAGGTGATGATGGGTTTGTATCTGGTGATGACGGCGCTGTTTATCCGCATCCAGGCGTTGAAGTTTCCGGCGTTGAAGGCGGCGGTGGCGGCGGTGGCGGCTGAGGATTGGCCGGCAGGCGCGGCTACACTGGGGCAGATTCGTAAGTTGGTAGGGATTAACTTGATTGTCGGGTTGGTGGTGGTGGCCGTGGCGTCGGCTCGGCCGATGTTGTAAGGCGACTCTTACATCGCTATCGGGGGCAAGCCCCCTCCCACCTTTGATCGCATTCCAATGTGGGAGGGGCGGTGCGACGATTCGACTTGCCCCCGATGGCGTCAGAACAAGCGACTCAAAGCCGCTGAATGGTCACCGCCCCCGCAGGCCCCGCCTGCCCCGGTTGCCCTTCCAACCCCGAGCGGCCTTTTTCACCGCCATCGGCGCGGTACACCAGGCAGCCCTTGGACTGACCGCCCTTGCCGGGTTTACCCGCGACACCGGCCAAGCCCCCAGGCCCGCCGTCCACCAAGACCTTGATCTGATCAGCCGGGAAACTCTGCGGCAACTCCACGCGCACTAGCGCACCCGACGCACCCGGCAACCCATCGCCGCCGTTATCGCCATTGAATCCACGCCCGGCAGAACCCCAGGTGCAACCCGGATCGACGCCATTGGCGCCATCCAGGCCGGCATAACCCTGGGCACCGGCGCCACCGCGGGCATCCACCGACAGTGCTTCTGCAGTCAGTGACTCGATACGCAAGGTCAAGTCGCGCCCCGGCTTGGCTGGCCTTTCATGGGTGCCGGGCGCGCCGCGAGAGGTGATCTGGCTGCCCTGATCCAGTTGAGCCTGGCGCACCTGCAACTGCAGCGCGGTAGTGCCGGGGACGATGGCGATACGTGCTTCACGCCCCAAATGCAGTTCCTCCACCGCGATCTGACTGATGGTGGCCGGAATCAACAGGGTGCCGTAGTCCGCCACGTCCAGTCGCTCGAGCTGCAACACGCTGGTACTGCTGGGCAGGCGCATCAACGAATGGGTTTCGACGCTGACACTCTGGGCCAGGGCAATGGGGCTGACCAACAGGGCCAGCAGAAAAACCTTACGCATCATGGGGCTCCCGAGTGTTTCCGAATTTTTCTTTGGACGCACAGTAACGACTTCTACAGGCGATTTGCCAGTGAAGGATCAAAAAACTTCAGAAGGCCCGGCTCAGGCACCGGCGCTATCGGCACTGATGCGCTAGGCCAGCACGCCCAGCCGCGCTAGTCTCTAGGGTCCTGATGTGAGGATCTTAAATGACCGCTGGATTTTCTTCCCGTACACCCCAGCAAGCGCTGGCCGCGTTGCTGGACCTGCACGCCCCCAAACGCCTGTTGCTGTTGGGCGCCAGCCAGTTTCCCGCACTGGATGCGTTTAAAACGGCGCATCCCGATGTGCGTGTCAGCGTTGCCCCACCCGGACCGCTGCCCGCCGAACTGGCGGCGCAGCGTTTTGACCTGGCGCTGGTGGTCGATTGCCTTGAACACCTGCCCAAATCCCAGGGTCTGACGTTGCTGGGCGGCATTCGCAACCTCAATGCCAGCCGCATCGCGGTGCTGGTGGACCTGGACGCCTGCGACTGGAAGGACACCGATTTTTTCTCCCTGGCCCTGCAGGCCGGTGAGCGTTTCCAGCGCGATGAGCAGGTGCTGACGCTGTTTACCTATGATCTGCTTGACTATAAACAAGTACCCGACTGGCTCAACGCCCGCTTCTGGGCCAACCCGGAAAATTTTGGCAAGTATTGGTGGTAACACAATGAGTACATCCATTTGCCCCTGCGGCAGTGGCAATCTGCTGGATGCCTGCTGCGGCCATTACCACGCCGGCCATCCCGCGCCGTGTGCCAGCGCATTGATGCGCTCGCGCTACAGCGCCTATGTGCTGGGCCTGGTCGACTATCTGGTGGCAACCACCTTGCCGGCGCAGCAGGCCGGCCTGGACCGCGAGGCCATTACCGCCTGGAGTGCGCAGAGCACCTGGCTTGGGCTGGAGGTGGAAAATTCCGAGGTCTTCGGCGGCCAACCGGAACATGCCTTCGTGACCTTCACGGCGCGCTGGCACGACAGCAGTGGTGAACATAGCCACCGCGAGCGGTCTTCTTTCGTACAGAATGAGGGGCGCTGGTACTTCATCGACCCGACGGTGGACGTGAAGGCCGGGCGCAATGACCCATGCCTGTGCGGCAGCGGGCAGAAGTTCAAGAAGTGCTGTTCCGGCTATTTTTAACGACCTGACAGGGATAACGCCAATGCTTCGCACATTCAGCCTGATGCTGGCGTTAACCCTGGGCCTGAGCGGCTGCGCCTCCTGGTTCGAGGACGATTCGCCGCCGCCCCATGTATCACTGGTGAAGGTCGAAGTGGTGCGTGCCAAGTTGCTGGAGCAGAAGTTCAAGCTCTACTTTCGCGTGGATAACCGCGACGACGCCGACCTGACCGTGCGCGGCCTGATCTACAAGGTCACCCTCGGCGACCTGGTGCTGACCGAAGGCGAGTCCAACGAATGGCTGACCGTACCGCCGCGCGGCCATAAATACTTCCGGGTGTCGGTACGAACCAACCTGTGGCCGCGAATACGCGATGTGGTGCAAATGCTGAAAAACCCCGAGCGCCCCGTGCCCTATCGTCTTGAAGGCGAGTTGAAAACCGGATTATTCATCGGTAATGACGTGCAGGTGGCTCACAATGGCGAGATAATCCCCGGCGATTTTATTCCGGAGCGACATCGATGACTCAGCAACCCCATGTCCATGGTCCCGACTGCAACCACGATCACGATCACCAGGATCACGACCACGGCCATGTCCACGGCCCGAACTGCGGCCACGCTCACCAGGAGCCGGTGCGCAATGCGTTGAAAGACGTGGGTCGCAACGATCCTTGCCCATGCGGCAGCGCGAAGAAATTCAAGAAGTGCCACGGCGCTTAAGCCACTCGACACTCAATGCGGGAGGGGGCTTGCTCCCGATACGGTGCGTCAGTCAGCCTATCTGTTACTGACCCACCGCTATCGGGGGCAAGCCCCCTCCCACATGAGTACTCATGCAATTACACAACTCCCGCTTGCGTCGTTTCGCCGCGCTCACTAACGTAGCGCCTTTAATGACGCTACCCCCCCGCAGGAGCTTTGCCATGGCCTCGCCAGCCCTTACACATTTTCTTCCCCGGTTCGGCGTTGCCGCGGCAGTGGTCAGTGCGTTGAGCCTGTCCGGCTGCCAGCTCCAGAACACCCAGGACACCCTGCCCCCCGCAGCCGGCGTAGAGCCGATCAAGGGCCTGGCGCAAAACGTGTCGATACGCCGCAATGCCCAGGGCATGCCGCTGATCGAAAGCAACACCTTCCACGACGCGTTGTTCAGCCTCGGCTATGTGCATGCCAGCGACCGGATCACCCAGATGGTCACCCTGCGGCTGCTGGCCCAGGGCCGCCTGGCGGAAATGTCCGGTCCCGAGGTCCTTGATGTCGACCGCTTCATGCGCGCAGTCAACCTGAAAAAGAGCGCCGGCGAGCTGTACAACGCTTCGTCGCCGAGGCTCAAGCGTTTCTTTGAAGTCTACGCGCGGGGCGTCAACGCCTACCTGTTCCGCTACCGCGACAAGCTGCCGACCGACCTGGCCCAGACCGGCTACAAACCCGAATACTGGAAACCGGAAGATTCGGCGCTACTGTTCTGCCTGCTGAACTTCAGTGAGTCGAGCAACCTGCAGGAAGAAATCTCATCGCTGGTGCTGGCGCAAAAAGTCGGCGTCGACAAGCTCGCCTGGC
Organism: Pseudomonas sp. Wu6; assembly: GCF_019891515.1. NCBI lineage: Bacteria > Pseudomonadati > Pseudomonadota > Gammaproteobacteria > Pseudomonadales > Pseudomonadaceae > Pseudomonas > Pseudomonas sp. Wu6. The sequence continues at coordinate 16,049 of NZ_JAFLXH010000019.1, forward strand.
TTATCCCCAGCGCGCCGGACGAAGCGATCCCACTGGCCGAGGCCGACAAGCTCAAGGGCGTGAACCTGAGCCAGATCAACGGTCTTGCCGGGTTGGACACCGTCAGCCAGCAACTCAACAGCCTCAATGCCCTGGGCGTGACCACGTCGAGCAACTGGGCCATCGGGCCGCAACGCAGCCGCAGCGGCAAAAGCCTGCTGGCCAACGACATCGCCGCCCAGCCGCAAGCACCAACGCCCTGGAGCTACGTGCAGATCCGTGCGCCGAAATATCAGGCGGTCGGAGCGTCGATCGCCGGCCTGCCGACCCTGCTGTCGGGTTTCAACGGCAAGGTGGCGTGGAGCATGAGCGCGGTCAAGGGCGATACCCAGGACCTGTTCCTGGAAAAGGTCAAACGCCAGGGCAGCGCGCTGTACTACGAGAACAACGGCAAATGGCTACCGGCCGGCGTGCGTAACGAGACCTTCTTCATCAAAGGCCAACGCTCGATTCGCGACGTGGTGTACGAAACCCGCCACGGCGCCTTGCTCAACAGCAGCCAGGCGCTCACCAGCGGTTTTGGCCTGGCCCTGCAAACCGCCGATTTGAAGGACGACAAGAGCCTGGATGCGTTCTTCGACCTGTCCCGCGCGCAGAACGCCGGCAAGGCCTCGGACGCTACCCGCGAAATTCGCGCCATTGCGCTGAACATGATCTTCGCCGACGCCAGTAACATTGGCTGGCAAGTCACCGGCCGCTTCCCCAACCGCCGCGAAGGCCAAGGCCTGCTGCCGTCGCCGGGCTGGGACACGCGCTTTGACTGGGACGGTTACGCCGACGCCATGCTGCACCCCTATGACCAGGACCCGGCTCAAGGCTGGATCGGCACCGCCAACCAGCGCACAGCCCCGCGTGGCTATGGCATGCAACTGTCCAATTCCTGGGACGCACCGGAGCGCAGCGAGCGCCTGGCGCAACTGGCCAACGCCGGCAAGCACGACAGCCGCAGCCTGATCGCCATGCAATACGACCAGACCACCCTGTTTGCCGCCAAACTCAAGGGTATGTTCCAGGCTCCGGGCATGGCCCAGCCGCTGAAACAGGCAATCGACGCGCTGCCCGCCGCCGAACAGGCCAAGGCGCGCGAAGCACTGGGCCGCTTGATGGCCTTTGATGGTCGCCTTGCACCGACGTCCGCCGACGCGGCGGTCTACGAACTGTTCCTGCAGGAAAGCGCCAGGCAGATCTTCCTCGACAAACTCGGCCCGGAACACAGCGCCAGCTGGAAAGCCTTTGTCAGCAACGCCAGCCTGTCCTACTCCGCCATCGCAGACCATTTGCTGGGCCGTGAAGACAGCCCGCTCTGGGATGACACGCGCACACCGCAAAAAGAAGACAAGCCGGCGATTCTCGCACGCACCCTGGCCGCTGCGATCAGCAGCGGCGACAGCCTGCTGGGCGCCGATCACAAGGCCTGGCAATGGGGCAAGCTGCACACCACCGCCTGGGAAAACGCCGGCGGCCAGGTTATTCGCGGGCCTTTCGCCAGCGGTGGCGACCACAACACCCTGAACCCGGCACCGTACAACTGGGGGCAGGATTTCAATGTGGCCCAGACGTCAGCGCTGCGCATGATTGTCGACTTCGGCCAGCCCGAACCGATGATGGGCCAGGGCGGCACCGGCCAGTCCGGCAACCCGGCCAGCCCTAACTATGCCAACGGCATCGATCCGTCGCTCAAGGCGCAATACCTGAGCTTCCCGATGCAGCCGCAGAACTTTGACAAGGTGTATGGCAAAAGCCGGCTAACCCTCACACCTGGCAAATAACCCGGTTTTCAACTGTGGGAGGGGGCAAGCCCCCTCCCACATTTGGACCCCATGCATTCTGATAGAACTTCTGCACAGCCCCCCGCCTCATAAGTAACAAGCCCATCTCCCCGGTCACCCCATGGACCTCGTCATCGCCCGACCCGAAGGCCTCTATTGCCCCGCCGGGGATTTCTACATTGATCCCTGGCGCCCGGTGGAACGCTCCGTCATCACCCACGCCCACGGCGACCACGCCCGCACCGGCAACGAGCATTACCTGGCCGCCGCGCCCGGCGAAGGCATCCTGCGCTCGCGCCTGGGCCAGGACATCAACTTGCAGACGCTGGCCTACGGCGAAAAACTCGTGCACCACGGCGTCACATTGAGTTTCCACCCGGCCGGGCATGTGCTCGGTTCGGCCCAGGTGCGTCTGGAATACCAGGGCGAGGTGTGGGTCGCGTCCGGCGATTACAAGGTCGAGCCCGATGGCACCTGCGCGCCTTTCGAACCGGTGCGCTGCCACACCTTTATCACCGAATCCACCTTTGGCCTGCCGATCTACCGCTGGCAGCCGCAGGCGCAGATTTTTTCCGGTATCAACGACTGGTGGCAGGCCAATATCGCCGCCGGCAAAGCCAGCGTGTTGTTCTGCTATTCCTTCGGCAAGGCACAACGCATTCTGCACGGTATCGATGCCAGCATCGGTCCGATCCTCAGCCATGGCGCCGTCGAGCCATTGAACCGGGTCTACCGCGAAGCGGGTATCTACATCCCCGAGACGCTATACGCCGGCGACTTCAAAAAAAACGACCCGCTGCTGCGCCAGGCCCTGATCATCGCCCCGCCCTCCACCGGTGGCAGCACCTGGATACGTCGCTTTGGCGACTACAGCGACGCCTTCGCCAGCGGCTGGATGCGCCTGCGCGGCACGCGGCGGCGGCGCGGGGTCGATCGCGGCTTTGTGCTGTCGGACCATGCCGATTGGCCCGGGCTGTTGTGGGCGATTGAGCAGACCGGCGCCGAGCGGGTGATGGTCACCCACGGTTCGGTCGGCGTGCTGGTGCGCCATCTGCGCGAGAAAGGCCTGGATGCCCAAGGTTTCAGCACCGAATACGGCGACGACGAAGAAGAGGCCAGCGCATGAAAGCCTTCGCCGAGCTGTACGCCAACCTCGATGCCACGACCTCCAGCAACGCCAAGCTGGCGGCACTGCAAGCGTATTTCCGACAGGCACCGCCAGAGGATGCGGCCTGGGCGGTGTACTTCCTCTCCGGCGGGCGCCCGCGGCAATTGGTGCCGACCCGCCTGCTCAGGGACATGGCGACGCAAGCGGCGAACATCGAGCCGTGGTTGTTCGAAGAAAGCTACCAGTCCGTCGGCGATCTGGCCGAGACCATTTCCTTGCTGTTACCCGAATCCACCTACACCTCTGAAGATGGCCTGGCGGTGTGGCTGGAAGACAAACTGTTACCGCTGCGTGGCCTTGCGCCGCTTGAACTGGCCGAGCGCTTGCCGGCGCTGTGGGTGCAACTGGATCAACCGAGCCTGATGGTGTGCATCAAGTTGATCACCGGCAGCTTTCGCGTGGGCGTGTCCAAACTGCTGGTGACCCGTGCGCTTGCCGCCATGGCCGGGCTCGACAGCAAGCGCGTGGCCCAACGGCTGGTGGGCTACACCGACCTGTCCAATCGCCCTACGGCCGCAGGCTATCTCAAGCTGATTGCCGCCGAATCATCCGACGAGCATGCGCAACGCGGCGGGCAGCCGTATCCGTTTTTTCTCGCCCATGGCCTGGCGCAACCAGTGGAGCAGTTTGACGCCCTGCTCGGCTCTCCCGCCGACTGGCAAGTGGAATGGAAGTTTGATGGCATTCGCGCGCAGTTGGTCAAGCGTGAGGGCCGCTTGTGGGTCTGGTCGCGCGGTGAAGAACTGGTGACCGAGCGGTTCCCCGAGCTTCACAGCCTGGTCAGCGGCTTGCCCGACGGCACGGTGATCGACGGTGAAATTGTGGTCTGGAAAGAGGCGGTGCAACCCTTCGCCCTGCTGCAGCAGCGGATCGGCCGCAAGACATTGAGTAAAAAAGTGCTGGAGGATGCACCGGTGGCGGTGCTCGCCTACGACCTGCTCGAATACCAGGGCGACGACTGGCGCAACCACACCTTGGCTGAACGCCGTACGCAGCTGGAACGCGTGATCGCGCAGTGCAACCAACCCGCGCTGCTGCCCTCGCCACTGCTCGAGGGGCAAACCTGGGAAGCGTTGGCCGTGCAACGCGAAGCCTCCCGCAGCCTCGGCGTCGAAGGCATGATGATCAAGGATCGCAAAGGCCTTTACGGCGTGGGCCGCACCAAGGACATGGGCCTGTGGTGGAAGTGGAAGGTGGACCCGTTCAGCATCGACGCCGTGCTGATCTACGCCCAGCGCGGCCATGGCCGGCGCGCGAGCCTGTACAGCGATTACACCTTCGCGGTCTGGGATGGCCCGCCGGGCAGCGAGCGCACCCTGGTGCCGTTCGCCAAGGCCTATTCGGGGCTGACTGACGAAGAAATGCGCAAGGTCGATGCGATCGTGCGCAAGACCACCGTGGAAAAATTCGGCCCGGTCAGCAGCGTCACGCCGAGCATGGTGTTTGAGTTGGGCTTTGAAGGGATCGCCCTGTCAAAGCGGCACAAGAGCGGCATTGCGGTGCGCTTTCCGCGGATGTTGCGCTGGCGCCAGGATAAGCCGGTGGAGGAAGCCGACAGTCTCGCCACGCTGCAGGACTTGTTGGCCTGACACCGGACTCCTGTGGGAGGGGGCTTGCCCCCGATAGCGGAGGGTCAGACACAGATGCTCTGACTGACACACCGCCATCGGGGGCAAGCCCCCTCCCACATTTGGATTTACGCTCGACCTGAAATGGTGCGCTACTCTTTCAATGCACACTAGTGGGCATTTCCTACACTTATAAATCCCTTATCCCACCTTTTAAAACGATCATTCGGAACTATGGTGCAGAAATTGCTACTTGTGCTGCGTCTGACACCGTTCAGTAACAGTCCTAAACGCGCCACAAGCGCTTATCTTGGTTTCCAGGGAACACATAATGAAAAAAGCATTGCTGACCCTTTCTGCACTGGCTCTGTGCATGGCTGCAGGTGTTGCAACCGCCAAGGAATACAAGGAATTGCGTTTCGGTGTCGATCCTTCATACGCACCGTTCGAATCCAAGGCCGCCGACGGCAGCCTGGTGGGCTTCGATATTGACCTGGGCAATGCCATTTGCGCGGAGCTGAAGGTCAAGTGCAAATGGGTTGAAAGCGACTTTGACGGCATGATTCCGGGCCTCAAAGCCAACAAGTTCGACGGTGTGATTTCTTCCATGACCGTGACCCCGGTGCGCGAGAAGGCAATCGACTTCTCCAACGAGCTGTTCTCGGGCCCTACTTCGCTGGTGTTCAAAAAAGGTGCAGGGTATTCGACGCCTGAATCGCTCAAGGGCAAATCCGTGGGCTATGAGCAAGGCACCATCCAGGAAGCCTACGCCAAGGCCGTGCTGGACAAGGCCGGTGTGACCACCAAGGCCTACGCCAACCAGGACCAGGTGTATGCCGACTTGACGTCCGGGCGCCTCGACGCTTCCGTGCAGGACATGCTGCAAGCCGAACTGGGCTTCCTCAAGTCGCCGGCCGGTGCCGGTTACGAGGTCAGCGCCGCCATCGACGACCCACTGCTGCCTTCGAAAACCGCGATCGGTATCAAAAAAGGTAACACTGAGCTCAAGGCGCTTTTGGATAAAGGTATCAAAGCGTTACACGATGATGGCACCTACGCCACCATCCAGAAAAAACACTTTGGCGATCTGAACCTGTACAGCGGCAAATAATGCCTGGGGCGCCCCTTTTTCAAGGGGCGCTTTTTTATCGCCATAGGTCCTGATTTATGTTCGAAGATCTGTTGCAAACCCTCGGGCTGAGCGCGTTCAGCTTGAAGGGTTTCGGCCCGCTGTTGCTGCAAGGCACCTGGATGACTATCAAGTTGTCGGTGCTGTCCCTGGCCGTCAGCGTGTTGCTGGGCCTGCTCGGCGCCAGCGCCAAACTGTCCAGCCTGCCCGTGCTGCGTATCCCGGCCCAGCTCTACACCACGTTGATTCGCGGCGTCCCCGACCTGGTGCTGATGCTGCTGATTTTCTACAGCCTGCAAACCTGGCTGACCGGCCTCACCGACTTCATGGAATGGGAATACATCGAGATCGACCCATTCAGCGCCGGGGTCATCACCCTGGGCTTTATCTACGGTGCTTATTTCACCGAGACCTTTCGAGGCGCGATCCTGGCCGTGCCCCGTGGCCAGCTGGAAGCCGCCACCGCCTACGGGCTCAAGCGCGGGCAACGGTTTCGCTACGTGACCTTCCCGCAAATGATGCGGTTTGCCCTGCCGGGCATCGGCAATAACTGGATGGTGATGCTCAAGGCCACCGCGCTGGTGTCGATCATCGGCCTGGCCGATCTGGTGAAAGCAGCCCAGGATGCCGGCAAGAGCACCTATCAACTGTTCTACTTCCTGGTACTGGCCGCGCTGATCTACCTGTTGATCACCAGCGCCTCCAATTTTGTCTTGCGCCGTCTTGAACGTCGCTACGCCGCAGGTTCACGGGAGGCCGTGCGATGATCGAGCTTTTGCAGGAATACTGGCGCCCGTTCCTTTATAGCGACGGCCAGCACATCACCGGCCTGGCCATGACCCTGTGGCTGCTCAGCGCGGCATTGGTGATCGGCTTCCTGGTGTCGATTCCACTGTCTATCGCCCGGGTATCGCGCAGGCGCCTGGTGCGCTGGCCGGTGCAGTTCTACACCTACCTGTTTCGCGGCACGCCGCTGTATATCCAGTTGCTGATTTGCTACACCGGCATCTACAGCCTTGCCGCCGTGCGTGCGCAACCGGTACTCGATGGGTTCTTTCGCGATGCGATGAACTGCACCATCCTGGCCTTCGCCCTCAACACCTGCGCCTACACCACGGAAATTTTCGCCGGGGCGATCCGCAGCATGGCCCACGGCGAAGTCGAAGCGGCCAAGGCCTACGGCCTCAGCGGCTGGAAGCTGTACGCCTATGTGATCATGCCGTCGGCACTGCGCCGTTCGTTGCCCTACTACAGCAACGAGGTGATCCTGATGCTGCATTCGACCACGGTGGCGTTTACCGCGACCATTCCGGATATCCTCAAAGTCGCCAGGGACGCCAACTCGGCCACCTTCATGACCTTTCAATCATTCGGCATCGCGGCATTGATCTACCTGGCGGTGACCTTTGCCCTGGTCGGCCTGTTTCGACTGGCGGAACGCCGCTGGCTGGCCTTTCTCGGGCCGAGCCATTAAGGAGCGCTCATGCGTCATCAGCAACATGACCTGATTGCGCCGGTGCCCGGCACGGCGCGACAGATTCACAGTTTCCACTTCGGCCCGGAGCAGGCGCAAAGCAAGGTCTACATCCAATCATCACTGCACGCCGATGAACTGCCGGGCATGCTGGTGGCCTGGCACTTGAAGGCGCGCCTGGCACAGTTGGCGGCGACCGGGCGCGTGCGCAGCGAAATCGTCCTGGTGCCGGTCGCCAACCCAGTGGGGCTGGAACAGGTGCTGATGGACGTCCCCCTGGGCCGCTACGAGCTGGAAAGCGGACAGAACTTCAATCGTCTGTTTGTCGACCTCAGCGACGCGGTCGGCGATCAGGTTGAAGACTTGCTGGGCAGTGATCCCCAACACAACGCGCGGTTGATCCGCACCGCGTTATCCGCCGCCCTGGCCGCGCAAACCGCGTCGACTCAACTGCAATCCCAGCGCCTGGTGCTGCAGCGCCTGGCGTGCGATGCCGACGTGGTGCTGGACCTGCACTGTGACTTCGAAGCCGTGGCGCACCTCTACACCACGCCCGAGGCCTGGCCGCAGGTGGAGCCGCTGGCGCGTTACCTGGGGTCGGAGGCCAACCTGCTGGCCACCGATTCCGGCGGGCAGTCCTTTGATGAATGTTTCACCCTGGTGTGGTGGCAGTTGCAGCAACGCTTCGGCACGCGCTTCCCGATCCCCATGGGCAGCTTTTCCGTGACCGTCGAATTGCGCGGCCAAGGCGATGTCAACCACGGCCTGGCGGCCCTGGACTGCCAGGCGATCATCAATTACCTGACCCACCTCGGCGCGATTGAAGGGGACGCGCCAGCACAGCCCGCACTGCCCTACCCGGCCACGCCCCTGGCGGGCGTGGAGCCTGTGACCACAGCGGTGGGCGGCTTGCTGGTGTTCCACGCCTTGCCGGGGGAATACCTGGAGGCCGGGCAGCTTATCGCCGAAATCATCGACCCTATCACCGACCGCGTAACGCCCGTGCATTGCCGCAATGCCGGCCTGCTTTACGCGCGTTCGCTGCGACGCATGGCCACCGCCGGGATGGTGATCAGCCATGTCGCCGGCGCAGAGGCCTACCGCAGCGGCTACCTACTTTCGCCTTGAGGATGCACGCCCCATGTACAAATTGACCGTTGAAGGCCTGCATAAAAGCTATGGCGACAATGAAGTGCTCAAAGGTGTCTCGCTCAAGGCCAAAACCGGCGACGTGATCAGCCTGATCGGCGCCAGCGGCTCGGGCAAGAGCACGTTCCTGCGCTGCATCAACTTCCTGGAAACCCCCAATGACGGCGCCATGACCCTGGATGGTCAAGTGATCCGCATGATCAGCGACCGCCACGGCATGCGCGTGGCCGACGATGCCGAGTTGCAACGTTTGCGCACGCGGTTGGCCATGGTATTCCAGCACTTCAACCTGTGGAGCCACATGAGCGTGCTGGAAAACATCACTATGGCCCCGCGCCGCGTGCTGGGGTGCAGCAGGAAAGACGCCGAAGACCGCGCCCGCCGCTACCTGGATAAAGTCGGCCTGCCCGCGCGGGTGGCTGATCAATACCCGGCGTTCCTCTCCGGCGGCCAGCAGCAACGGGTCGCGATTGCCCGCGCCTTGGCGATGGAGCCCGAGGTGATGCTGTTCGATGAACCCACCTCGGCGCTGGACCCGGAGTTGGTGGGTGAAGTGTTGAAAGTGATCCAGGGCCTGGCCGAAGAAGGCCGCACCATGATCATGGTGACCCATGAAATGAGCTTCGCGCGCAAAGTCTCAAGCCAGGTGCTGTTCCTGCACCAGGGCCGCGTGGAAGAGCAAGGCGCGCCGGCGGACGTACTGGGCAATCCGAAGAGCGAGCGTCTGCAGCAATTTCTGAGCGGCAACTTGAAGTAAACCTTTGGGGCGCCTGGGGGGTCTGTGCATTAGAGCCTCCAGAGCGTCCGCTGCCGCATGGCAAAACCCGTCGACTTCGCCAAACAATGGTTTGCCACCCGCGGCTGGCGCCCGTTCGCCTTTCAGAAAGACGTGTGGAAGGCCGTCAAGGAGGGTCAGTCAGGCTTATTGCATGCCAGTACCGGCGCGGGTAAAACCTACGCGCTGTGGTTCGCAGCCCTCAATCGTTTCGCCGTAACGCGCCCACCCGCTACCGGCAAGCGCAAGCCTGCGGCCGAACCCCTGACCGTGCTGTGGATCACACCCATGCGTGCGTTGGCCGCCGACACCGCGCGCGCCCTCGAGGCGCCGTTGGCGGCATTGCAGATTCCCTGGAGCGTCGGCCTGCGCACGGGCGACACCAGCAGCAGCGAACGTGCGCGCCAGACCCGCCGCCAGCCCACCACGCTGATCACTACGCCGGAAAGCCTGACACTGATGCTCGCGCGCGCCGACAGCGAGGTCAGCCTGGGGCATCTGCGCATGGTGGTGGTGGATGAGTGGCACGAACTGATCGGCAATAAACGCGGCGTGCAACTGCAATTGGCGTTGGCGCGTCTGCGGCGCTGGCACCCGGATTTGCTGGTGTGGGGTATTTCCGCAACCTTGGGTAATCAGGCGCACGCGCTGGAGGTGTTGGTCCCACAGGGTGGCGGGATAAATGTGCAGGGGCAGACCGCCAAACAGCTGCAAGTGGACACACTGCTGCCGCCCACTGCCGAACGCTTTCCCTGGGCCGGACATATCGGTTTGAAGATGCTGCCGCAAGTCGTGGCGCAAGTGGACTCGAGCAGCAGTTGCCTGGTATTCACCAACACCCGCGCGCAATCGGAAATCTGGTATCAGGCGTTGCTCGAGGCCAGGCCGGACTGGGCCGGCCTGATTGCGCTGCATCACGGTTCGCTGTCGCGGGAAACCCGTGACTGGGTGGAGCGTGCGTTGAAAGAAGGCCAACTCAAGGCGGTGGTGTGTACCTCAAGCCTGGACCTGGGCGTGGACTTTCTGCCGGTGGAACGAGTGCTGCAGATCGGTTCGGCCAAGGGTGTGGCGCGCCTGATGCAACGCGCCGGCCGCTCGGGGCATGCACCGGGGCGGCCGTCACGGGTGACATTGGTACCGACCCACAGCCTGGAGCTGGTGGAAGCCGCCGCCGCCCAGGATGCGATTGCCCAGCGGCGCATTGAAGCCCGCGAATCGCCGCACAAACCCTTGGATGTGCTGGTGCAGCATCTGGTCAGCATGGCCCTGGGCGGTGGGTTTACTCCCGACGCGCTGCTGGCGGAGGTACGCGGTGCCTGGGCCTACCGCGACCTGACCGACGCCGATTGGGCCTGGGCCCTCGCCTTTGTGCGCCATGGCGGGCTGTCGCTCACCGCCTATCCGGATTACCGCCGCGTCGAGCCCGACGAACAGGGCATCTGGCGCGTCCCCGATGCGCGCCTGGCACGCCGCCATCGCATGAGCGTGGGCACCATCGTCAGCGATGCGAGTATTCATCTGAAGTACTGGAGCAAGGGCGGCGGCGGCAAGAACCTCGGCAGTGTCGAGGAAGGCTTTATTGCACGGCTCAAGCCGGGGGATGGCTTTCTGTTCGCCGGGCGCCTGCTGGAGCTGGTGCGCGTGGAAAACATGACTGCCTATGTCCGCCGCAGCACCGCAAAAAAAGCCGCCGTGCCGCGCTGGAATGGCGGGCGCATGCCCCTTTCCAATGAACTGGCGCAGGCGGTGATCGAGCGCTTTGACGCGGCGGCTCAGGGTCGCTTCGAGGGGCCGGAAATGCGTGCGGTGCAGCCGCTGTTGCAGACGCAATTGCGCTGGTCCGGCCTGCCGACCCGCGACCACTTGCTGGCGGAGTTTCTCAAGTCACGCGAGGGCTGGCACCTGTTTCTCTACCCCTTCGCGGGGCGTCAGGTGCATCTGGGGCTGGCAAGTTTGCTGGCGTGGCGCGTCAGCCGGCGGCAACCCGTGACTTTTTCCATCGCGGTCAATGATTACGGGCTGGAGCTGCTGAGCGCCACCGAGGTGCACTGGCCGGATATCTTCAACGAGGCACTGCTCAGCCCGCAGGAGCTGCTGACGGATGTGGCAGAAAGCCTCAATGCCGGTGAACTGGCGTTGCGCCGCTTTCGCGAAATCGCGCGCATTGCCGGGCTGGTGTTCGCCGGCTATCCCGGTGCGCCGAAAAGTACTCGCCAGGTGCAGGCTTCCAGCGGGTTGTTCTTCGAAGTGTTCAAGCAATACGACCCGCAGAACCTGTTACTGGCCCAGGCGGGGGAAGAAGTCCTGCGCAACGAACTCGACATTCAGCGCCTGGAGGAGACGTTGCTGCGCCTGTCGGGGCTGCAACTGGACCTGCATGTGATCCAACGACCTACGCCGCTGGCCTTCCCCCTGCTGGTGGAGCGGATGCGTGAAAGCCTGAGTTCGGAAAAACTCTCGGAGCGCATTGCGCGGATGGTCAAGGACCTGGAAAAAATTGCGGACAAAGGAAAAGGTTAATGGCTTGTTCGATAACGCTTGAGGGTGAGCAGTTGTGGTTGCTGGCGGACAAAGCGGTGTACTGGCCGGCGCGCCACAGCCTGTTGATCGCCGACGCTCACTTTGGCAAGGCTTCGGCCTACCGCAGCCTCGGGCAACCGGTCCCCCAGGGCACCACCAGCGAAAACCTGCAGCGCCTGGACCGGCTGCTGGCGGCGTTTCCCTGCAATGAGGTGATCTTTCTCGGCGACTTCCTCCACGGCCCCGGCTCCCACGCCAGCGGCACCCTGGGCGCGCTGAGGGCCTGGCGAGCGCGGCATGCCGAGTTGCCCATCACGTTGATTCGCGGCAACCACGATCAACGCGCTGGCGATCCGCCTGCCGACTTGGGCATTGAGGTCGTTTCCGAGCCTCTCTTAATGGGCCCGTTCGCGCTGCAGCACGAACCGGACGCCCACCCCAGCCATCATGTGCTGGCCGGGCATGTCCATCCGGTGTATCGCTTGCGCGGCAGAGGTCGGCAGAGCCTGCGCCTGCCGTGCTTCCAGATAGGCGATCGCGTCAGCCTGCTGCCGGCGTTTGGCGCATTTACCGGAGGGTATGCAGTGGAACAGGACAGTGAGCGCCGAATCTTCGTGATCGGCGATCACCAGGTATGGCCCGTTCAGTGAACGCCGGTTGGGCGTGCGTGGATCAGGCCACGGGCGCGGGTGGTGGCTCATCCGGCAGGGTCGGCTCACCAGGTTCGGTAGGTTGCGGATAGTCCGGCTCAGGTTGGCCGGGGATGCCGCCCGCATAAGCAGGGTCGGCCATCAAGGACCAGGCCAGAACACCAATCTGGTTGGGTTCAAGCCGGGCAAGTTCTGCGCTGATTCGCGGGTTGATCTTCATAAGGCACTCCTCAAGCGTGGCTCGACGCGTTTCACACGCGCCGAGGCAGTACACCTAGATAGAGTCACTTTCTGCAGACTAATTCCCTTTAAGCGTAGGAGCTTTCTATCAAGCGCGTGGGAGAGTAACGCCGCGCTGGCCCTGGTACTTGCCCGCACGGTCCTTATAGGACACTTCACATGCCTCGTCGGACTGCAGGAACAGCATCTGTGCCACGCCTTCGTTGGCGTAGATTTTCGCCGGCAAGGTGGTGGTGTTGGAGAACTCCAGGGTCACGTGGCCTTCCCACTCGGGTTCCAGCGGCGTGACGTTGACGATGATGCCGCAACGGGCATAAGTGCTTTTACCCAGGCAGATGGTCAAGACGTCGCGTGGAATACGGAAGAATTCCACGGTTCGGGCCAGGGCGAAGGAGTTTGGCGGGATGATGCATACGTCGCTCTTGACGTCGACGAAGCTTTTTTCGTCGAAGTTCTTCGGATCGACGATCGCCGAGTTGATATTGGTGAACACCTTGAATTCATCGGCGCAACGCACGTCGTAGCCATAGCTGGAAACCCCGTACGAAATCACGCGTTCGTCACCTTCGCCACGAATCTGGCGCTCGACGAACGGTTCGATCATGCCGTTTTCCTGCGCCATGCGGCGAATCCACTTGTCCGATTTGATGCTCATGGCGGTGTCCTGAATAGCGAGGTGGAAAAATTCTGTGGGGCATCTTACCGGGGCCGGCGGTGGGGTTCAAAGGGCGCACCGCTTTTAATGACGAATGCACCGGTGTCCATAACCCCCAGCCAACGGGGCCGGGGCTCCTGGCGCAGTTTTACGGGACAATAAATACCACCGCCAGTGACGAAATTAGAGAAACCTGCGGAAATACCATTGGCACGTTCCGGAAAAAGGGTTAAGGTGGCGTCACTGTGTTGCTTGTGTCACTGAGAATCTCTACACGATATGTTGAATTTCGATCCAACCATCTCCAAGAATTTTTCCTGCTCTTTGCACTCAGTCTCGGCCAGGGCTTTTCCTGAGTCGCAGTTAACTTTGTTCAAGGAGTTACACCATGTCTAATCGCCAAACTGGTACCGTTAAGTGGTTCAACGATGAAAAAGGCTTCGGCTTCATCACTCCACAATCCGGTGACGACCTGTTCGTTCACTTCAAAGCTATCCAATCCGACGGCTTCAAAAGCCTGAAAGAAGGCCAACAGGTTTCTTTCATCGCTACCCGCGGTCAGAAAGGCATGCAAGCTGAAGAAGTTCAAGTTATCTAACTTGTACTGACTTAGTCGAAAAGACCCCGCCCTCAAAAGCGGGGTTTTTTTATGCCTGGGAAAATGTAGGAGGGGGCTTGCCCCCGATAGCGGTGTGTCAGTCGAAGCCTATATCGACTGAAGCGCCGCCATCGGGGGCAAGCCCCCTCCCACATTCAAGCCTTCAAGCAGGGTCGTTATTGAAACAACGACTCACTCGACAAGCCGTTCTTCTCCAGGATCTCGCGCAAGCGCTTGAGACCTTCTACCTGAATCTGCCGAACCCGCTCACGGGTCAGGCCGATCTCCAGGCCTACGTCCTCCAGGGTACTGCTCTCATGGCCGCGCAGGCCGAAGCGGCGAATCACCACCTCACGCTGCTTGTCCGTGAGTTCCGACAGCCACTGGTCGATGCTTTGGGACAAATCGTCGTCCTGCAACAGTTCGCAAGGATCCGTCGGACGATCATCCGTCAGGGTGTCCAGCAGGGTTTTATCCGAATCCGGACCCAGCGAGACGTCAACCGAAGACACGCGCTCGTTCAGGCCGAGCATGCGCTTGACCTCCCCTACCGGTTTTTCCAGCAGGTTGGCGATTTCTTCGGGCGAAGGTTCATGATCGAGTTTCTGTGTCAGCTCCCGTGCTGCCCGCAGGTAGACGTTGAGCTCCTTGACCACATGGATCGGCAACCGGATCGTGCGGGTCTGATTCATGATCGCCCGTTCGATGGTCTGGCGAATCCACCAGGTGGCGTAGGTCGAGAAGCGAAAGCCCCGCTCAGGGTCGAACTTCTCCACCGCCCGGATCAAGCCCAGGTTGCCCTCCTCGATCAAGTCCAGCAGCGACAATCCGCGATTGACGTAGCGTCGGGCGATTTTAACCACCAGGCGCAGGTTGCTTTCAATCATGCGTTTGCGCCCAGCCGGATCACCCTTCTGCGACAGACGCGCAAAATGGACTTCTTCTTCGGGGGTAAGCAGAGGGGAAAAGCCGATTTCATTGAGGTACAACTGGGTCGCATCGAGCGCCCGGGTGTAGTCGATGTACTTGTGTTGCTTTAACGCGGAGGAGTTCTTGGATTTGGTGCGAACCGAGGGGGGTGAAGCCCTCTCATTATCTGACATCGTTTCCGTAGCGATGCCGGTCTCCATAAGGAGAACCTCATCGTCGATGTCAAACTCCGGCGCTTCTTTACTGAGAGCCATTGTTATAGTCCTTTGGTGAGTTCGACCTCAAGCTCAAGCGACGCCTTTATCCTTGGCAACGCTGGAGCCTGTTCCTTCTACGTGAGGGAACAGGCTGGCAACACATCAACGACGGGGTAGGAATTGCAGTGGATCTACAGGTTTGCCCTGACGGCGAATCTCAAAGTGCAGTTTCACCCGGTCTGTCCCCGTTGAACCCATTTCGGCAATCGTCTGTCCGACCTTGACCTGCTGCCCCTCCCGAACCAACAACCTGCGGTTATGACCGTAGGCACTGACGTAGGTATCGCTGTGTTTGATGATGACCAGCTCGCCGTAGCCCCGTAGACCACTCCCGGCGTACACCACTGTCCCATCAGACGCAGCCAAAACAGGCTGTCCCAAATCCCCGGCGATATCAATGCCTTTATTCAAACTGCCGTTTGAAGAGAATTTTCCAATCAGCACACCGTTTGAGGGCCATCCCCAACCGGTCGGCGCAGGCCCCGCAGGAGGCAATGGCGCGGGTGCCGGCTTGGTCGCGACCGAAGGCGAGGCGGTGCCTGCCGGCCGTGTGAAGACCGTGGTTTTGCTCGAAGAGGAAGACGAAGAACCGGACTTTGTCACAACGGCCGTAGGCGCCGAACCGGTGCGACCATCGAAACGAATCGTCTGCCCCGGATGTATCGTATAAGGCAGGGGAATGTTGTTACGAGCTGCAAGCGCCTTGTAATCCCAACCGTAACGGAAGGCAATCGAGAACAACGTGTCGCCCTTGCGTACAACGTACTGGCCCGTGGTCACCATCGGCTTTTGCGGTGCCGCATTCGTGCGGTCGACCACCCGCGCACCACCGGATGGCGTGCTCGAGCAGGCGGCCAGTAAGGAACTCAAGACAAGGCCAAGCACCAGTCGCTGAAAGCTTGTTTTACTCATTCGCTGCGCAGGACCTGTGAGACTCACCCGCCGCTCCCTTTGTGGTGGCTGAACATTAACGCCCGTATCAGGCTTGAAATATGACGCAAGTATAACTGGGCATTGGCTTATTACCGGCACACGGCTGAAACGAAAAATTCATCGTGTTTAATGCCGGCTCTCACCGTTGTTGAATCTATAAACCCCGCTGTAAGACACATCCGCGTCTATGGAATTCACTATCAGGGAATAAATGTCAGGCCAGCGGGCCGTTGAGCAACGGCACGAACCGCACGGCGCCAAGCACATGCCGGGAAAAGCCGTCGTCCTCGCGAATGATGAGCATCAATTGTTGCACTTCGCCAGAGCCCACCGGGATGACCAGTCGACCGCCAGGCGCCAACTGGTCCAGCAACGCTTGCGGCACATCGGTGGCCACTGCAGTCACGATGATGCCGTTGTAGGGCGCCAATGCAGGCCAGCCTTCCCAGCCATCTCCCCAACGAAACACCACGTTACGCAGGTTCAGCTCCACCAGGCGCTCCTTGGCGCGGTCCTGCAGCACCTTGATGCGCTCAACCGAGAACACCCGCTCGACCAACTGGGACAACACGGCGGTCTGGTAGCCGGAGCCGGTGCCGATTTCCAGCACCTTGTCCAACGGGCCCGCGGCCAGCAACAGCTCGCTCATGCGCGCGACCATATAGGGCTGGGAGATGGTCTGGTTGTGGCCAATAGGCAGCGCGGTGTCTTCATAGGCGCGGTGCGCCAGGGCTTCGTCGACAAACAGGTGCCGAGGCGTGCGCCGGATCACTTCCAGCACCTGCGCATTGGACAGGCCTTCTTCGTACAGACGCTGAATCAAACGCTCGCGGGTGCGCTGGGAGGTCATCCCGATGCCACGGCGCAGCAGGTCGTCCTGTTCACGAGCCATCAGCGCAGTCCCTCCAGCCAGCCATCCAGACCACTGAAGGCATCACTGAAGGTGCGATCGAATTGCAACGGGGTAATCGATACATAACCTTGCATCACCGCATGAAAGTCCGTGCCCTCGCCACCATCCTCGGCGTCGCCGGCCGCCGCGATCCAATAGCCTTCCCTGCCACGCGGGTCGACCACCTTCAAGGGGGCCGCCGCACGGGCACGGTGCCCCAGCCGCGTCAGCTGGATGCCGCGAATATGGTCCAGAGGCAGGTTGGGAATATTGACGTTGAGCACGGTGCGCGGCGGCAGGTCCAGGGAACCGTGCGCCTCTACCAGCTTGCGCGCGTAATACGCCGCCGTGGCCAAGTTATCCAGTTGCCGGGAGGCGAAGGAAAACGCGAACCCGATCCCACCCAGAAAGCGCCCTTCGAGGGCTGCCGCCACGGTGCCGGAATACAGCACATCGTCGCCCAGGTTCGCACCCAGGTTGATGCCCGACACCACCAGGTCCGGCGCGTGCTCCAGCAGGCTGTTGATCGCCAGGTGCACACAGTCGGTGGGCGTGCCGTTCACGCTGATAAAGCCATTGGCCAGGACCTTGGGGTGCAACGGACGGTCGAGCGTCAGCGAACTGCTGGCGCCGCTCTTGTCCTGGTCGGGGGCAACCACCACGCACTCGGCGTAATCCGCCAGCGCAGCATGAAGCGCGGCGAGACCGGGTGCGGTGGCACCGTCATCGTTTGATATCAGAATACGCATGGGTTGTCCGTCGGCCCCACCGGCACCAGATCAACAAGCTCGCGCACCAATACAGTGGCAAAGCATCCGGCCGGCAGGACGAATTCCAATTGCAGAATGTCAGGCCCGGGATAATGCCACGTCAACCCGCCAATGGGCAGTCGCAGAATGCGACGTTCTTGGCTCATGCCCGCATTCACTAGCCAATCACGCAGGTCAGCTTCTGCGGCGGCGACAGATTGTTCCAGTTCGTACGTAGGACCCTTCGCCGGCGACTCACCCTCGCCCCACTGCGGGCCGGTGGGGTGCAGGTCCAGGATCGCCAGGCGCGGATCGCTGCATTCAGCCTCCCCGGCCGGGAAAAAGCTGCGGCTGTCGGTGAAGGCGAGCAGGTCGCCGACCTGGGCGCGTTGCCACGAGCCGTCAGCGACGCGTGCCGCCAACACTTTGTTGAACAGAAAGCTTCGGGCGGTGGACAGCAGCCGCGAACGCACATTGCGCTGTTCCGGCAAGGCCTTGCGCGCAGCCCAGTCACGGGCATCGACGACATTGCCGCCGTTGTGGCCAAAGCGCTGGGCGCCGAAATAGTTGGGAATGCCGTGCCGGGCAATCAATTGCAGGCGCACATCGAGGGCGGCGGTATCACCGGCCAACTGGGTCAGGCGCAAGGTGAAGCCGTTGGCTGCATGGGCGCCGCGCTGCAGCTTGCGTTTGTGCCGGGCGGTTTTCAGGATCCTGAGGGTGTCGTTCTCGGCGGCACTCATGTCCGGGTCGGCCTTGCCGGGCAGTTGCACGCTGAACCACTGGCGGGTCAACGCCTGGCGATCCTTGAGCCCGGCATAGCTGACGGTGCGCAACGGCACGCCCGCCGCCTTGGCGATACGCCGCGCCGCTTCCTCGGTATTCAGGCCGCGCTTCTCCACCCACAACCACAAGTGTTCGCCCTCGCCGGTCAGCGGGATGTCGAGCACTTCGTCTACCTGGAAATCTTCGGCAGTGGCCTTCAGCACCGCGCTGCCCAAGGCCTCGCCATAGGCACGCGGGCCGAGTAATTCAAATTCGTTCATGCGCGCAGCAACAAGGCGACGGAGTGCACGGCGATGCCCTCTTCACGACCGGTGAACCCGAGCTTTTCGGTGGTGGTGGCTTTCACGTTGACTTGGTCCAATTCTATTTGCAGGTCTGCGGCAATCAGGGCACGCATGGATTCGATGTGCGGGGCCATTTTTGGCGCCTGGGCCACGATGGTGTTATCAAC
Organism: Pseudomonas sp. Wu6; assembly: GCF_019891515.1. Lineage (NCBI taxonomy): Bacteria > Pseudomonadati > Pseudomonadota > Gammaproteobacteria > Pseudomonadales > Pseudomonadaceae > Pseudomonas > Pseudomonas sp. Wu6. Next base: position 34,781 of record NZ_JAFLXH010000019.1, read on the forward strand.
GTTACCGACTTTCCAGCCCCTGGCATGGATCAAACCCACGACATGGCGCAGCAGGACACGACTGTCCGCACCCTTGAAGGTTGGATCGGTGTCCGGAAAATGCTTGCCGATATCACCCAACGCCGCTGCGCCGAGCAATGCATCGCTCAAGGCGTGCAGGACAACGTCGCCGTCGGAATGAGCCAGCAGCCCATGATGATGCGCGATACGCACGCCGCCCAACGTGATGAAATCGCCTTCAGCGAAACGGTGCACATCGTAGCCGTGGCCAATACGCATAAAAAAACGCCCCGATTTAATTCAGGGCGTGATTCTACCTACTTTTGCCTCACATTAACCGAGCAAAGCACGACCATGATGGCGCAAATGGTCATCGATGAAGCTGGCGATAAAGAAGTAGCTGTGGTCATAGCCAGGTTGCAGGCGCAGTTCCAGCGGATGGCCGGCGGCCTTGGCCGCTTGCTGCAGGGCCTCGGGCTTGAGCTGCACGGCGAGGAAATCGTCGCGATCGCCCTGGTCCACCAACAGCGGCAACCGTTCCGAGGCTTCGCTGATCAGTACGCAGGCATCCCATTCACGCCACTTCGAGCGCTCCTCTCCCAGGTAATGGGAAAAGGCTTTCTGGCCCCAGGGACAATCCATCGGATTGCTGATCGGCGAAAACGCCGACACTGACTGGTAACGTCCGGGATTGCGCAGCGCACAGACCAACGCACCGTGGCCGCCCATCGAGTGACCGCTGATGCCGCGCTTGTCCGAAGCCGGGAAGTGCGCTTCCACCAGCGCCGGCAATTCCTGCACCACGTAGTCATGCATCCGATAATGCCTGGCCCAGGGTTGCTGGGTGGCATTGAGGTAAAAACCCGCGCCGAGGCCGAAGTCCCAGGCATTGTCCGGGTCATCGGCAACACCGGGGCCGCGCGGGCTGGTATCCGGTGCCACGATGATCAAGCCCAGCTCGGCGGCCATGCGCTGGGCGCCGGCCTTCTGCATGAAGTTCTCGTCGGTGCAGGTCAGGCCGGACAGCCAATACAGCACCGGCAGCTTGCCGCCCTGCTCCGCTTGCGGCGGCAGGTAAACCGCGAAGGTCATGTCGCAATCGAGCACATCGGAGTGATGCTTATAGCGTTTGTGCCAGCCGCCGAAGCTTTTCTGGCAGGAAATATTTTCCAGGGGCATGGGAATTCTCCCAGCTGCAAGTTGCAAGCTTCAAGCGGCAAGAACGCGTACAGTCACTTGCAGCTTGTAGCTTGTCACTTACCGCTGCTTCAAAAATGAATGACGGTACGAATGCTCTTGCCTTCATGCATCAGGTCAAACGCTTTGTTGATGTCTTCCAGGCCCATGGTGTGGGTGATGAAGGTGTCCAGCGGGATCTCGCCGGTCTGGGCCATGTCCACGTAGCTTGGCAATTCGCTGCGTCCGCGTACGCCGCCGAATGCCGACCCGCGCCAGACGCGACCGGTCACCAGCTGGAAAGGACGGGTGGAAATTTCCTGGCCGGCGCCGGCCACGCCGATGATCACCGACTCACCCCAGCCTTTGTGGCAGCACTCCAGGGCCGCACGCATCAGTTGAACATTGCCGATGCATTCGAAGGAAAAGTCCACGCCGCCATCGGTCAAATCGACAATCACGTCCTGGATCGGGCGGTCGTAGTCTTTCGGGTTGATGCAGTCGGTAGCACCCAGCTGCTTGGCGATTTCGAATTTGGCCGGGTTGATGTCGATGGCAATGATGCGACCCGCCTTGGCTTTCACCGCGCCAATCACCGCCGACAGGCCGATACCGCCCAGACCGAAGATGGCCACGGTGTCGCCCGGCTTGACCTTGGCGGTGTTGAGCACCGCACCGATACCGGTGGTGACGCCGCAACCGAGCAGGCAGACTTTTTCCAGCGGCGCTTCTTTAGAAATCTTGGCCACCGAAATTTCCGGCAGCACGGTGTACTCGGAAAACGTCGAGGTGCCCATGTAGTGGAAAATCGACTCGCCCTTGTAGGAGAAACGCGTGGTGCCGTCAGGCATCAGGCCTTTGCCCTGGGTGGCACGGATGGCCTGGCAGAGGTTGGTCTTGCCTGACAGACAGAATTTGCACTTGCCGCATTCCGGGGTGTACAGCGGGATCACATGGTCGCCAACGGCAACCGAGGTCACGCCTTCACCAATGGCCTCGACCACTGCGCCACCTTCATGACCCAGAATCGACGGGAAGATGCCTTCCGGGTCCGCGCCCGACAGCGTATAGGCGTCGGTGTGACACACGCCGGAGGCGACCACGCGCAACAGCACTTCACCCGCCTTGGGCATGGCGACATCGACTTCCACGATCTCGAGGGGTTTATTGGCTTCGAAGGCTACGGCGGCGCGGGACTTGATCATCCGGGTTTCTCCATGGAGTTGAACATTGATGGAATGAGTGTAAACCATGGCTTATTGATTAATAATCCAGGCAAAAGCAAAACATTATTGCCATACAGGGACAATCAACGTGTCGGAAAACCGCTGGGAAGGCATCGATGAGTTCGTCGCCGTGGCCGAATGCAGCCAATTCACGGCAGCGGCCGAGCGCCTTGGGGTGTCGTCGTCCCATATCAGCCGCCAGGTGGCGCGCCTGGAAGAACGCCTGCAAACGCGCCTGCTGTATCGCAGTACGCGCAAGGTGACGCTGACCGAAGCGGGCCAGACCTTCCTGCACCACTGCCAACGTTTGCAGGACGGTCGCGAAGAAGCCCTGCGCGCAGTGGGCGACCTGACCAGCGAACCCAAGGGCATGTTGCGCATGACCTGCGCGGTGGCCTATGGCGAACGTTTTATCGTGCCCCTCGTCACAAGGTTCATGGCGCTCTATCCGCAGTTGCGGGTCGATATCGAGCTGAGCAACCGCCCGCTGGACCTGGTGCACGAAGGCCTCGACCTGGCGATTCGCCTCGGGCGCCTGCAAGACTCGCGCATGGTGGCCAGTCGCCTGGCCCCTCGGCGCATGTACCTGTGCGCGTCACCTTCCTACCTCGAACGGTATGGTCGGCCACATAGCTTGTCGGAACTGAGTCGGCACAACTGCCTGATCGGCAGTTCGGATATCTGGCAACTGGCCCAGGACGGACGCGAATTTTCCCAGCGGGTGCAGGGCAACTGGCGCTGCAACAGTGGGCAGGCGGTGCTGGATGCAGCGCTGCAAGGTGTGGGGTTATGCCAGTTGCCGGACTATTACGTGCTGGAGCATTTGCAACACGGGACGCTGGTGTCGTTGCTCGAGGCCCACCAACCGCCAAATACCGCGGTGTGGGCGCTGTACCCGCAGCAACGGCATTTGTCGCCGAAAGTCAGGAAGCTGGTGGATTTTCTCAAGGAAGGCTTGGGTGACCATCCGGTTTATCGAGCATAAACAATTACCGCCCGTGTATTGCCTGGTTAGCGGTCAATAGCCGCTTTGACTGCACAAACCAGGCAAGCCGATGACGTCCAACGCCCAACAGCTCCAGCATATCAATCACTTTGTCCGCAAGGTCCTGGCGGACTTTCCAGTGCCCAGCGCCATTGCCGCTCAATTGCTGTGTGAGCATCTGCAACCGTTCAGCCAGGAAACACTGGATCCGGACACCACATTCCTGACCACGCTTGAATACAACACCGACCACCCCGACGCGGCGTACAACGCACAGATCATCCAATCCATGAGCCTGACCGAGGCCATGATCTGCAATGCCCCCCATGCCCCAGGCGGCATGATCAACACCACGGGTTTTTCCACCACCGCGCCTTACTTCAAGATCGTGACCGAACTGCCGCGCCTGATGGATAACCGCATACCGCAAATGTTCAACGAAGAGTTCATTACGTCCGGCTGGATACCGCCCAGGCGTTATGAAGCGCTCTACCGGCAAAGCGACCCTCAGGTCTACGATCCGACTACCCAATTGGCGATTGCGCCTGCCGTTCTCAGGAGGGTCATCGATTCAAGCCACTTCGAACACACCTACGACAAGGCCGTCACACTGTTCTGGGACGAGCATCGGGACAACTACACCACCCTGATGCGCATCGCATTTACCAAGGCCTACCTCCATCAGTACGCAGAATTCACCCTCACCCTGGCAGAACGGCAGCTCGCCGCCCGAGCGGCAGGTATCGGCGTCGACAAGGACGCCGGCAACCTGACCCTCGAAGACTTCCAGGCGCCTTACTCACCGGATGCAAACCTGACCGTACGGGTGCTGCGCATCCATCAATTCGAAGCCACCGACATCCTCACGATTACCGACAACCAGAGCCAGATCACGCTGGCGTACATCCCGGGAAACTCCTCGCCCATCCATGGTTTCAATACCCCGAAAGACATGCGCAGTGCGCTGGTGAAACTGGCCGGGGATCCGACCCTGCGCAAAGCCCTGACCAACCACTTTGAACCCGACTCGGTTGACTCCGGCCTGCTCTACAGGGGTGTCGAGGAAGCATTGATCGGCATGGCGATGTACCCGAAATCCTCCAGCCCTCCCGGTTTTTTCAACAGTTTGTTGCACAACGGCTATTGGGACCCGGAGCAATACATCAATAACCCGCTGTATCCGGCGCTCAGAAGTGACCCATTTGCGTTCATCGCACGCCAGATCCGCACTCGCATTGCCAAGCTGGCGGCAAAAACCATTGTCTCGCCTCTGGACACGTTCAAGGCCGATACCCTCGACGTTCTGGAAAAGGCCTGCATGCTGGCGATCCCCGTGGCGCTGACCATGGGCACGGCGTTGCTGGCGGAGTTTTGCTTCGTGACATCGGGCTTGACTGCAATGGCCATCGGCGCCGATGACGTGATCAAAGACAAAACCCACGCCGTCGAGCGCATTGTGTTCGGCGCCTTGAACGCGCTCCCGGTGGTTATCCACGGCATCGGTAAAGGGGTGAGCAATTTTGAGACGTTGCGACCTGGGCTTGGCCAGGCCACGCGGGCAGAGGAAGGCCAGATCAGTGTCCGGGTTATGACTGAAGCCCCCGCGTCGGCCGAAACCGAGACTCGCCCCCTGATCGCTACGACCGCCCCCAGTGGCTTGCAGAGCGTCAGGATTCAGGGCGAGACCTTCCTGACCTACAAAAAACCGAATGCCGGGGGCCTTTTCGAGTTATTCGTAAACAATCCAGAAGCCCCGGAAAAGATCCAATCCACCGGTCTCTACGCGATTCAAAGCGCCGACCTGCAATGGCGACGTGCCGGGCTGGCCGGAGGCGGGGCATTTCGCAATGCCTGGCAACGGGTTTACACACTGTTCGGCGGCGCCGAGAACGCAAGCTTCTTCAGCCTCTACGAGATGCCTGCGCACGTTCGCGAGACGCTCGTGGAAATGCTCACTGACACCAGCTTGTTTTCGGAAGACTTCGAACCCGTCGGCACGGCTGCACAATCGATCAACAGCACCCGGAAACTGTTTTTCGAGAAAAGAAGCCAATTAAACCGCGATTCGGCGATCTTCTTTAACCGCCTGCCCTATTCACCCCTGCAGCCGGTACTCCCGCGCTTGAGCTTGAACGAGCCGCAGCAAAGTATTATCGAGAAATTGCTGCGCGCCAGTGATGGCCTCGTGATCGGCGAAAGCCACAGCGCCGAATCGAGCAAAGCCTTTCTGATCGATAACATGCAGCTACTCGCCAGCCAGGGCGTCAAACGCCTCTACTTCGAACATCTGCTGACGGATGTGCATATTCCGATGCTGAGGGCGTTTTACCGGTCCAAGAACGCACCAATGGCCGAGGAGCTGACAAATTTTCTGAACGGGATCTACCCATTGCCCCAAAACCGTTATTACTCATTCAGACACGTCGTGAGCACAGCCCGAGACGCCGGGATCAAGGTTCAGCCGATCGACTGCATCGTGAGCTACATACTTCGCGATATCCGCGACAGCACGGGCACCCTGCGCCAGCGGATGATGAACTATTACGCCACCGAGGTGATTCAGTGGGTCCAGACCTTCAAGCGCAGACCAGGAAAATGGATCGCACTGGTGGGCGATACCCATACCAATACCTTCAAGGGTATCCCTGGGCTGGCAGAACTCACCGGCAGCATCGGCCTGCGGATAGAAGATAGAGTGGGCGCCCAACCTTTAGGCATCGAAGTCGACCCGGGGCGCACTGCCAGCCTGGGCCTCAATAAAGGGGAAGGCACAGTCAAAGCCAACCTGGTGTTGCGCGTTGACCCTGCCGCCCTGCAGCACTCGATGGAACCCCAGCCCGGCCCTTCGCACAGTCGCGTGGTGTCGTCGGCCGAGACATTGCTGATGCAGCCGGGCCAATTCATGCTCCGCGAGGCCAGCCACATTGACTATCGCTCCCGACGTGGGGAACTGCGCAATATCAGGATCAATAGCCAGGCGGGTAGGTACTTCATCGAGGCGTCCGGCTGGTCTATCGATCAGAAGCCATTCGACAGCATTGAGGCATTGGTCAGCGAGCTGAAAACCCAGCCCGGGATGCGGCAAGTCTACCGCTAAGGGTCAGGACCTTTGATAACCCCGGCGCTGACGCAGCCATTCGAGGTCTTCGGGGCGGGTGACCTTGATGTTGTCCGCACGCCCTTCGACCAGCCGCGGCGCCTGGCCGGACCATTCCATGGCCGAGGCTTCGTCGGTGATCATGGCATCGGCAACCAGGCTGTCGGCCAGGGCGCGGTGCAAGGCGCCCAGGCGGAACATCTGCGGCGTGTACGCCTGCCAGATCAGGCGACGGTCGACGGTTTCGACCACGCGGCCTTGCTTGTCGACACGCTTTAAGGTGTCGCGAGCGGGCACCGCCAGCAGACCGCCCACTGGGTCGTCCGCCAGTTCAGCCAACAGCTTGTCGAGGTCGTCACGGTTCAGATTGGGCCGCGCGGCATCGTGCACCAACACCCAGTCGTCATCACTGGCGCCCAGGGCGTTGAGATGCAGCAGCGCGTTGAGCACCGAGCCCGAGCGTTCCGAGCCACCGTCCGCACGCTGGATACGCGGGTCGGTGGCGCACGACAGGGTGGGCCAATAGGGATCATCGACAGCCAGACTGACCACCAGGCCCTTGAGCGAGGGATGGTCGAGAAAACAGCCGAGGCTGTGTTCGAGAATAGTGCGCCCGCCCAGTTGCAGGTATTGCTTGGGACGGTCCGCGGCCATACGGGCACCGACGCCCGCGGCAGGAATCACGGCCCAGAAGGCCGGTAAATCAGCGTTCATTGGGCCAACTGGTAGAGGGTCTCGCCCTCCTTGACCATGCCCAACTCATGGCGAGCCCGCTCTTCAACGGTCTCCGTACCTTTTTTCAGCTCCAGCACTTCAGCATCGAGGACGCGGTTGCGCTCCAGCAGACGTTCGTTTTCGGCGTGCTGGTCGGCAATTTGCTGGGTCAGCTCTTCCACCTGCGCAAAGCTGCCATTACCGACCCATAGGCGGTACTGCAGGCCAGCCAGCAACAAGAGCAAGACGAGGAACAACCAATTGGGACTGCGCATCGAAATCCGGGTATCCAGTGAAAAAAGACCGTCATGCAAACCTTTTGCAGCAACTGATAGCACGAAGCCTGGAAAAACCAGGCTTGTGCTTGTCAGTCAGCAGATTAGCGCCGAAATGCCCACTGTCGTGAGATTTCCGACGCAATCCGCCGACTTTTTACCATTTACTGCTCAGCCGCGAAACTCGCCGCGACCGTTGTACTTGGCTTTACCCGCCAATTGCTCTTCGATGCGCAGCAATTGGTTGTACTTGGACACACGGTCCGAACGGCACAGGGAACCGGTCTTGATCTGGCCCGCCGAGGTACCCACGGCCAGGTCGGCAATGGTGGAATCTTCGGTTTCGCCGGAGCGGTGGGAGATCACGGCAGTGTAGCCGGCAGCCTTGGCCATCTGGATGGCTTCCAGGGTTTCGGTCAGGGTGCCGATCTGGTTGAACTTGATCAGGATCGAGTTGGCGATCTTCTTGTCGATGCCCTCTTTCAGGATCTTGGTGTTGGTCACGAACAGGTCGTCGCCTACCAACTGGATTTTCTCGCCGATCTTGTCGGTGAGGATTTTCCAGCCGTCCCAGTCGGACTCGTCCAGGCCGTCTTCGATCGAGATGATCGGGTAGCGCTCGGTCAGGCCCTTGAGGTAGTCGGCAAAACCTTCGGAGTTGAACACCTGGCCTTCGCCGGACAGGTTGTATTGGCCGTCTTCATAGAATTCGCTGGCGGCGCAGTCCAGGGCCAGGGTCACGTCGGTGCCCAGCTTGTAGCCGGCGTTGGCCACGGCTTCGGAGATCACTTTCAGTGCATCTTCGTTGGACGCCAGGTTGGGCGCGAAACCACCTTCGTCACCCACCGCAGTGCTCAGGCCACGGGCCTTCAGTACAGCCTTGAGGTGATGGAAAATCTCGGTGCCCATGCGCAGGCCTTCGGAGAAGGTCTTGGCGCCCACTGGCTGCACCATGAATTCCTGGATGTCGACGTTGTTATCAGCGTGCTCGCCACCGTTGATGATGTTCATCATCGGGACCGGCATCGAGTAAACACCCGGAGTGCCGTTCAGGTTGGCGATGTGCGCGTACAACGGCAGGTCCTGATCCTGGGCAGCCGCCTTGGCAGCGGCCAGGGATACGGCGAGGATCGCATTGGCGCCGAGGCTGCCTTTGTTTTCGGTGCCGTCGAGCTTGATCATCGCGTGGTCCAGGGCTTTCTGGTCCAGCGGGTCCTTGCCCAGCAACAGATCACGGATCGGGCCGTTGATGTTGGCTACTGCCTTGAGTACACCCTTGCCCAGGTAACGGCTCTTGTCGCCATCACGCAGTTCCAGCGCTTCACGGGAACCTGTGGAAGCACCGGACGGCGCGCAGGCGCTGCCGATGATGCCGTTATCGAGAAGCACATCGGCTTCGACGGTGGGGTTGCCACGGGAGTCGAGAACTTCACGACCTTTGATGTCGACGATTTTTGCCATTGTTGTAAACACTCCAAAGTTGACGAAAACGACGCAGCTGAAGGAAATCTTTTGACCGACCGCAAGGGTGGAACAACAGGGCAGGCTTGCAGACGACAAGGCCCAGGCCTGGGGCCTGAGCATAAAGCGTGGGAAATTCTACCGGAGAAACGCCGCTTACGCGGTCTCTACCGTCGGAAAACTCTTGACCAGCTCGTCCAACTGCTTGAGCTGGGCCAGGAACGGCTCCAGCTTGTCCAGGCGCAGGGCACAAGGGCCGTCGCACTTGGCGTTGTCCGGGTCCGGGTGGGCTTCCAGGAACAGGCCGGCCAGGGACTGGCTCATGCCCGCCTTGGCCAGGTCGGTGACCTGGGCACGACGCCCACCGGCGGAGTCCGAGCGACCACCGGGCATTTGCAGCGCGTGGGTCACGTCGAAGAACACCGGGTATTCGAACTGTTTCATGATGCCGAAACCGAGCATGTCCACCACGAGGTTGTTGTAGCCGAAGCTCGAGCCACGCTCGCAGAGGATCAACTGGTCGTTACCGGCTTCCACGCACTTGCTCAGGATATGCTTCATTTCCTGGGGTGCGAGGAACTGGGCTTTCTTGATATTGATCACAGCGCCGGTCCTGGCCATCGCGACAACGAGGTCGGTCTGGCGCGACAGGAAGGCCGGCAGCTGGATGATGTCGCACACCTCGGCAACCACGGCAGCCTGCTCAGGCTCGTGGACGTCGGTGATGATCGGCACGCCGAAGGCTTGCTTGATGTCCTGGAAGATCCGCATGCCTTCTTCGAGACCCGGGCCGCGATAGGAGGTCACGGACGAACGGTTGGCCTTGTCGAAGCTGGCCTTGAACACATAAGGGATACCCAGTTTCTGGGTAACCCGCACGTACTCTTCACAGACCTGCATCGCCATGTCGCGGCTTTCCAGCACGTTCATGCCGCCGAACAGCACCATGGGCTTGTCGTTGGCAATTTCGATGTCGCCTACGCGAATGATCTTCTGGGCCATCAGGGTTATGCCTTCTTCTGATGTTGCGTCAGTGCAGCTTTGACGAAACCGCTGAACAACGGATGACCGTCGCGCGGCGTCGAGGTGAACTCAGGGTGGAACTGGCAGGCCACGAACCACGGGTGATCCGGCGCCTCGACCACTTCAACCAACGCGCCATCGCCGGAGCGACCGGAGATTTTCAGGCCGGCCTCTTTGATTTGCGGCAGCAGGTTGTTGTTCACTTCGTAGCGATGACGGTGACGCTCGACGATCACGTCCTTGCCATAGCAATCGTGAACCAGCGAACCCGGCTCCAGCAGGCAATCCTGCGCACCAAGGCGCATGGTGCCGCCCAGGTCGGAGCTTTCGGTACGGGTTTCGACGGCGCCGGTGGCGTCTTCCCACTCGGTGATCAGGCCCACGACCGGATGGCCGCTGGTGTGATCGAACTCGGTGGAGTTGGCGTCTTTCCAGCCCATCACGTTACGGGCGAACTCGATAACGGCCACTTGCATGCCCAGGCAGATACCCAGGTAAGGCACCTTGTTCTCGCGAGCGTATTGCACGGCAGTGATCTTGCCTTCCACGCCACGCAGGCCGAAACCGCCGGGAACCAGGATCGCATCCACGCCTTCAAGCAGCGCGGTGCCCTGGTTCTCGATGTCTTCGGAATCGATGTAGCGCAGGTTGACCTTGGTACGGTTGCTGATGCCGGCGTGACTCATCGCTTCGATCAGCGACTTGTACGCATCCAGCAGTTCCATGTACTTGCCGACCATGGCGATGGTGACTTCGTGCTCAGGGTTGAGCTTGGCATCGACCACCGCTTCCCACTCGGACAGGTCCGCGCCATTGCATTGCAGGCCGAAACGCTCGACCACAAAATCGTCCAGGCCTTGCGAATGCAGGATGCCCGGGATCTTGTAGATGGTGTCGGCGTCTTCCAGGGCAATCACCGCACGTTCTTCAACGTTGGTGAATTGCGCGATCTTGCGACGCGAGGAAATGTCGATCGGGTGATCGGAGCGGCATACCAGCACGTCCGGCTGCAGGCCGATGGAACGCAGTTCCTTGACCGAGTGCTGGGTAGGCTTGGTTTTGGTTTCGCCGGCGGTCGCGATGTAGGGCACCAAGGTCAGGTGCATCAGCATTGCGCGCTTGGCGCCGACTTCGAAACGCAACTGGCGGATGGCTTCGAGGAACGGTTGGGATTCGATGTCACCCACGGTGCCACCAATCTCGACCATCGCCACGTCGGCATCGCCCGCACCCTTGATGATGCGGCGCTTGATTTCGTCGGTGATGTGCGGGATCACCTGGATGGTTGCACCCAGGTAGTCACCACGGCGCTCCTTGCGCAGCACGTGCTCGTAGACGCGGCCGGTGGTGAAGTTGTTGTTCTGGGTCATGGTCGTGCGGATGAACCGCTCGTAGTGGCCCAGGTCCAGGTCGGTCTCGGCGCCGTCATGCGTGACGAACACTTCACCGTGCTGGAACGGGCTCATGGTGCCCGGGTCGACGTTGATGTACGGGTCCAGCTTGAGCATGGTGACTTTAAGCCCCCGCGCCTCCAGGATGGCCGCCAATGAAGCGGAGGCAATGCCTTTCCCCAATGAAGAAACAACACCGCCCGTGACGAATATGTAGCGCGTCATGAAAAACCCTAGAAGTCTGCGTTAAAGCGGTCCGAGCCGCCGGGGAAAGCGAAGAGAGGCCGAAGCCCCCGATCACCTGCATTAATCACAGTGCACCTTTCAAAAAAACCGCCGCGTTGTGACAGACCAGCAATGGAACACCGGTACGTTGATCGCTACACATTTTTTGGAATCGCCCAGCAAAGACTGCTTGGTAATCGGCAACTGCTGCGATTCAGGCGAATCCACAGAAGTTGTATCAAGAAGGGAGCGTAGTCTACCGGAAAGGCGCTATCAGCTCAAACCTTGATCGCAGGTCTGCGGCAACCAATCTAATTGCCCGTGATCTGCCGACCCGGCCCATGGCCCCGCGATGGTTGGGACAGCCAGCAATTGCTCACCCCGGTAGACCAGCGGCAATCTGCCACGGACGAAGCCGGGCACGCCACTTTCGTTGAGCAGGCGCTTGAGGTCGCGACGACCTCGCCCCGGCACGTCGATGACTTCGCCGCCCTGCCGATAACGGATCACCAAAGAACCTGAAGGTGCCTCGCCGACAAATCGAAGCTGACCATTGCCAGGTAACTCCAGTGGGTTTCGCGGATCGGGCCAGCTTACCGATGCGTCGGAGAATTCGGACCAAATAGAAGGCAACCACCAGATGCGCTCGCCGCAACGGTGTAACTCGCCGTCGGCCAGGCGCCATACGGGCTGTGCATCGCCCTTGGCATCGCGCAGGGAACACCAGCCGGCCCAGTGATCGCTGTCGGGCAGGCGGGTCAGTGGGTTCAGCCAGTGACGCAGGGCGTTGCGCTGGCGGGCGTCGGAAAGCTCGCGCAAGGGCGCCAGGGCCAAGGATGGCAAAAGCAACCAGGGAAACGCTGAAGGCTGATCGGCGGCGTTCAGGTCCATGTGCGCCAGCTCATCGAGCAGCCCCTGGGCTTCGTTGAGGTGTTCGGCAGTACGGGCCAGACTTGAGGCTGCCTGGGGCCAGCGCTGCGTAAGCAATGGAAATACTTGATGGCGCAGATAATTACGGGAGAAGCGTGGATCAGCGTTCGAAGGGTCTTCGATCCACTTCAAGTGATGTTGGTGGGCGTAAGCTTGCAGCTCGCCACGGGCCACCTCCAGCAGCGGCCGCACCAGATGCCCCGCCGCCAACGTACGATGCGCAGGCATTGCGGCAAGCCCGCGCACACCCGCACCGCGCAGCAGGCGGAACAACAGGGTTTCGGCCTGATCGTCGCGATGCTGGCCGGTGAGCAACACCTCCCCTGCCCCGATCACCCCGGCGAAGGCCAGATAACGTGCGTCACGAGCCGCGCGCTCAAGGCTGGCACCGGGTGGTACTTGCACGCGCAGGATGCGCAAGCGCACGCCCAGGCTGTCGCAGACCGACTGGCAATGAGCGGGCCACGCATCGGCGGCCGCTTGCAGGCCATGATGAACATGCACGGCGCAGAGGGGCGGTAATGTTTCGGACTTTGCCAGGGTGGCCAGAAGATGCAGCAGCACGGTGGAATCGAGCCCACCAGAGAACGCGATGTGCCAGGCCGGGGCATTGCGCCAGGGGGCCAGGGTTTTCAGAAGTCGGGCCGGCAGGATTGATTTCATCACAGGTTACCGCCGCAAATCTGAAATACGTCCGTCAAGCATACACAAAGCAAATGTGGGAGGGGGCTTGCCCCCGATAGCAGTGGGCCAGTCAACAGATGTTGTGACTGACACTCAGCAATCGGGAGCAAGCCTCCTCCCACATTAAGTGACGGCGTCGGCTTAGAGGCCGTAGCTCATCAGGCGCTCATAACGACGGGCCAGCAGCGCTTCGTTATCGAGCTTCTTGAGCATCGCCAGTTGCGCGCCCAGTTCGGCGCGGATGGTGGCGGCAGCGGCAGCCGGGTCACGGTGTGCGCCGCCCAGTGGCTCGGCGATCACTTTGTCCACGATCCCCAGGCCTTTGAGGCGGTCAGCAGTGATGCCCATCGCTTCAGCAGCGTCCGGCGCCTTTTCGGCGGTTTTCCACAGGATCGAGGCGCAACCTTCCGGCGAAATCACCGCGTAGGTCGAATATTGCAGCATGTTCAACTGGTCGCAGACGCCAATGGCCAGTGCACCGCCGGAACCGCCTTCACCGATCACAGTCGCGATGATCGGGGTTTTCAGGCGCGCCATGACGCGCAGGTTCCAGGCAATCGCCTCGCTCTGGTTGCGCTCTTCGGCGTCGATCCCAGGGTAGGCACCCGGCGTGTCGATGAACGTCAGGATCGGCATCTTGAAGCGCTCGGCCATTTCCATCAGGCGGCACGCCTTGCGGTAGCCTTCCGGACGCGGCATGCCGAAGTTGCGACGCACTTTTTCGCGCACTTCACGGCCTTTCTGATGACCGATCACCATCACCGGCTGGTCGTCCAGGCGAGCGATACCGCCCACGATGGCCGCGTCGTCCGAGAAGTGGCGGTCGCCATGCAGCTCGTCGAATTCGGTGAAGATGTGCTGAATGTAATCCAGGGTGTACGGACGGCGCGGGTGGCGGGCCAGGCGCGCGATCTGCCAGCTGGTCAGCTTGCCGAAGATGTCTTCGGTGAGCGTGCTGCTCTTGTCTTGCAGGCGGGCGATCTCATCGCCGATATTCAGCGAATTATCGTTGCCGACCAGGCGCAGCTCTTCGATCTTGGCTTGCAGGTCAGCGATCGGCTGTTCGAAATCAAGAAAATTCGGGTTCATAAGCGTCCGTCTTGGGTCGACGGCCAAGGGGTGCCTGGCCAGCCGGTTGTCTATTCGCGCCCTACCTTAAGGGAGAGGCGCGGTTAGGTCGAGATTAAATGTTCAGCCGAGGTCAGGGGTGCTGACCGTCAACGGTATTGGAGGAAGACGTTGTCTCGCCCGAACTGGTCACGCAAAGCTTGAATCAAGCCGTCAGCCGGATCAATTCGCCAGGTCTCGCCAAACTGCAGCATGGCCTTGGCGTCATTGCCGGTGTACTCCATGGTCACCGGGCATGCGCCACGGTGACGCTTGAGCAGGTCACCCAACCAGCGTAGCTGATCGCCCTTGAGTGCCTCGGTCTTGACCTTCAGGCGCAGGCTTTCGGCCAGGTTTGTGCGTGCATCTTCCATGCTCATCACCCGCTTGATGCGCAGGCGCAGGCCACCGGAGAAGTCGTCGTTGCTGACCTCCCCTTCCACCACCACCATGGCGTCGGTCTGCAGCAGCGACTGGGCGGAATGGAACGCGTCGGCAAACAGCGAGGCTTCGATCCGGCCCGAGCGGTCATCGAGGGTGATGAAGCCCATCTTGTCGCCCTTCTTATTTTTCATCACGCGCAGGGCGATGATCATGCCGGCGACGGTCTGGGTATCGCGCGCCGGTTTCAGGTCGATGATGCGCTGGCGGGCAAAACGGCGAATCTCGCCTTCGTACTCGTCAATCGGGTGACCGGTGAGGTACAGGCCCAAGGTGTCTTTTTCGCCCTTGAGACGTTCCTTGAGGGTCAGATCCTTGGCCTTGCGGTGGTTGGCATACACATCCGCGTCTTCTTCGACGAACAACCCGCCAAACAGGTCGGCGTGGCCGCTGTCATGGGTACGGGCGGTCTGTTCGGCAGCCTTGATCGCTTCTTCCATAGCGGTGAGCAACACCGCGCGATTGCGGTCGATATTGGCCTGGTAGGCCTTCGGCTCGTCATGGAAGTACGGGCCAAGACGGTCCAGCGCGCCGCTGCGGATCAGGCCGTCGAGGGTACGCTTGTTGATGCGCTTGAGGTCGACCCGCGCGCAGAAGTCGAACAGGTCCTTGAAGGGCCCGTCCTGGCGCGCTTCGGTGATAGCTTCCACCGGGCCTTCACCGACTCCCTTGATCGCGCCGAGGCCATAAATGATGCGGCCTTCGTCGTTCACCGTGAACTTGAACTCCGAGGCGTTCACGTCCGGCGCGTCGAGGCGCAGCTTCATGGTGCGCACTTCCTCGATCAAGGTCACGACCTTGTCGGTGTTGTGCATATCCGCCGAGAGTACCGCCGCCATGAACGGCGCCGGATAGTGGGCTTTCAGCCAGGCGGTCTGGTACGACACCAGGCCATAGGCGGCGGAGTGGGATTTGTTGAAGCCGTAACCGGCGAATTTCTCCACCAGGTCGAAGATGTTACCCGCGAGGTCAGCGTCAATATTGTTGGTGGCACAGCCCTCAATGAAACCGCCGCGCTGCTTGGCCATTTCCTCGGGTTTCTTTTTACCCATGGCGCGACGCAACATGTCCGCACCGCCGAGGGTGTAGCCCGCCATGACCTGGGCAATCTGCATCACCTGTTCCTGATACAGGATGATGCCGTAGGTCGGCGCCAGTACCGGCTTGAGGCCTTCGTACTGATAGTCCGAATGCGGGTACGCCAGTTCGGCGCGGCCGTGCTTACGGTTGATGAAGTCATCCACCATGCCGGACTGCAACGGCCCCGGACGGAACAGGGCCACCAGTGCGATCAAGTCTTCCAGGCAGTCGGGCTTGAGCTTTTTGATCAGCTCCTTCATGCCCCGTGATTCAAGCTGGAACACTGCCGTGGTTTCGGCTTTCTGCAGCAGGCTGTAGGTCGGTTTGTCATCCAGCGGGATGAACGCGATATCCAGCGGCTCCTCGCCCACCTTGGCGCGGTCGCGGTTGATGGTCTTGAGCGCCCAGTCGATGATCGTCAGGGTGCGCAGGCCGAGGAAGTCGAACTTCACCAGGCCGGCCGCCTCCACGTCATCCTTGTCGAACTGGGTAACCAGGCCGTCACCTTCTTCGTCGCAGTAGATCGGCGAGAAGTCAGTCAGCTTGGTCGGCGCGATCACCACGCCGCCGGCGTGCTTACCGACGTTACGCACCACGCCTTCGAGCTTGCGCGCCATGTCCCAGATTTCGGCGGCTTCTTCATCGACCTTGATGAAGTCGCGCAGGATTTCTTCCTGCTCGTAGGCTTTTTCCAGGGTCATGCCGACTTCGAACGGGATCATCTTCGACAGGCGGTCGGCCAGGCCGTAGGACTTGCCCTGCACCCGGGCCACGTCGCGGATTACCGCCTTGGCGGCCATGGAACCGAAGGTGATGATCTGGCTCACCGCATTGCGGCCGTACTTCTCGGCCACGTATTCGATCACCCGATCGCGACCGTCCATGCAGAAGTCGACGTCGAAGTCGGGCATGGATACCCGTTCCGGGTTCAGGAAGCGTTCGAACAGCAGGTCATATTCCAACGGGTCAAGGTCGGTGATCTTCTGCACGTAGGCCACCAACGAGCCCGCACCTGACCCCCGGCCCGGACCTACCGGTACGCCGTTGTTCTTGGCCCACTGGATAAAGTCCATCACGATCAGGAAGTAACCGGGGAACCCCATCTGGATAATGATATCCAGCTCGAAATTCAGCCGATCGACGTAGACCTGGCGTTTGGCTTCGTAGTCTTCAGTAGTGTCTTTGGGCAACAGGACGCGCAGGCGATCCTCAAGGCCGTCGAACGACACCTTGCGGAAGTACTCATCAATGGTCATGCCATCGGGAATCGGGAAGTTGGGCAAAAAGTGCTTGCCCAGCTTCACTTCGATGTTGCAGCGCTTGGCGATTTCGACCGAGTTTTCCAGGGCCTCGGGCAAGTCGCTGAACAGTTCGGCCATTTCCTCGGCGCTTTTGAGGTACTGCTCTTCGCTGTAGTTCTTCGAGCGGCGCGGGTCATCCAGGGCGCGGCCTTCGCCGATGCACACGCGCGTTTCGTGGGCTTCGAAATCTTCCTTCTTGATAAAGCGCACATCGTTGGTCGCCACCAGCGGCGCGCCCAGCTTGTCGGCCAGGGCCACGGCGGCGTGCAGATGCTCTTCATCGTTGGGACGATTGGTGCGTTGCACTTCGAGGTAGAAGCGGTCGGGGAAAACCTGCATCCATTCGCGGGCCAGCACTTCGGCTTCCTGCGGATTGCCACCCAGCAGCGCGATACCGATCTCGCCCTCCTTGGCGGCCGAGAGCATGATCACGCCTTCGCTGGCTTCGGCCACCCACTCGCGCTCGATGATGATCGAGCCATTGCGCTGACCATCGATAAAGCCACGGGAAATCAGCTCGGTCAGGTTGCGATAACCCACGCCGTTCATCGCCAGCAGGCTGATGCGGCTCAGCGGGTTATCCGGGTCCTTGTTGGACAACCACAGGTCGGCGCCGCAGATCGGCTTGATACCTGCGCCCATGGCGTTTTTGTAGAACTTGACCAGGGAGCACATGTTGTTCTGGTCGGTAACCGCCACCGCCGGCATGTTCATGCCCACCAGGGTCTTGACCAGCGGCTTGATCCGTACCAGGCCGTCGACCAGGGAGTATTCAGTGTGCAGGCGTAGATGAACGAATGAAGCCGGCATAGTGATCCTGTGCAATAACTTGGAAACGACAAGGCCCGGGATTGTACCGGGCCTGGAGCAAAACATCAGCCTCGCGACTACACCTCGCTGAGGCTCTCGCGCAGCTCATAAGCCTGGCGCACCGGGGCGAACGAGCGGCGGTGGATCGGCGTAGGACCGAGTCGCGCCAGGGCTTCCAGATGAACGGGCGTTGGGTAGCCTTTATGGCCGCCCATGCCGTAGCCCGGGTAAACCAGATCGAAAGCCGCCATTTCGCGGTCGCGGCTGACCTTGGCCAGAATCGACGCCGCCGCAATCGCCGGCACCTTGCTGTCGCCCTGGACCACGGCCTCGGCGCGCATCGCCAGTTTGGGGCAACGGTTACCGTCAATCATCGCCAGCCTGGGCGTGATATGCAGCCCTTCAACCGCGCGCTGCATGGCAAGCATGGTGGCGTGCAGGATGTTCAACTCGTCGATTTCCTCGACTTCCGCCCGGGCGATATGCCAGCTCAAAGCCTTTTCACAGATCTCGTCATAGAGTTTTTCACGACGGGCTTCAGTGAGTTTTTTCGAGTCATTCAGGCCCAGGATCGGACGGCTCGGGTCGAGGATCACTGCCGCCGTTACGACCGCACCGCACAACGGGCCGCGTCCGACTTCGTCGACACCCGCCACCAGTTCGTGGGCTTGTGCAACCAGGCTGAAATCCAGGCCCATCTGCGTGCTCATAAGGCTTCCTGTTTATGGCCGATCAGCTCCAGCACGGCATCCGCCGCCTGGTTCGAGGCATCACGGCGCAAGGTGCGGTGAATAGCGTCGAAACCACGGGTCTGCTCGGCGCCGTCGTCAATCAAGGGTAGTAGAGTTTGCGCCAGCGCTTCGGGCGTAGCATCGTCCTGCAACAACTCCGGCACCAGCAACCGTTGGGCCAGCAGATTGGGCAATGAAATATACGGGCTCTTGACCATCCGCTTGAGAATCCAGAAAGTCAGCGGCGCCAGGCGATAGGCCACGACCATCGGACGCTTGTACAGCAGGGCTTCCAGGGTCGCGGTACCCGACGCGATCAATACGGCGTCGCAAGCGGCCAGGGCCAGATGGGACTGACCGTCGAGCAGGGTCAGCGGCAGGTTGCGCCCTTGCAGCAGTGTTTCAATTTGCGCGCGGCGCTGCGGGCTGGCGCACGGCAGCACAAAACGAACGCCTGGCTTGAGTGCCTGCAGACGTTCGGCGGCATCAAAAAACAGGCTGCCCAGTCGTCCGACCTCGCCCCCTCGGCTACCCGGCATCAGTGCGACCAGCGGGCCGGCAACCAGCCCCAGTTCGGTACGCGCCGCGTCACGGTCAGCCTGCAAAGGAATGGCATCGGCCAGGGTATGGCCGACGAACCGCACCGGCACGCCCTTCTCTTCGTAGAATCTGGCCTCGAACGGCAGCAGGGTCAGCATCAAGTCGCAGCCTTCGCGAATCTTGAGCACACGCTTTTGCCGCCACGCCCATACGGACGGGCTGACATAGTGCACGGTCTTGATCCCGGCCTGGCGCAGCTTGAGTTCGATGTTGAGGGTGAAATCCGGGGCATCGATACCGATAAAGACGTCGGGTCTTTCGTCGATCAGCGTCTGGATCAGCAACTTGCGCCGCGCGAGCAATTCACGCAGGCGCCCCAGCACTTCGACCAACCCCATGACCGACAGGCGCTCCATCGGAAAGTAGGAGGTAAGGCCTTCAGCCTGCATCAAGGGGCCGCCGACGCCGATAAACTCGATGGCCGGGTGCCGGGCTTTCAGCGCCCGCATCAGGCCGGCGCCGAGAATATCGCCGGAAGCTTCCCCTGCGACCAATGCGATACGCAACTTAGCCATGATCAGCGGGTAATGCCGCGAGTCGACGCCTGGATCGAGTCACGAAACACCGCGACTTCCGGGAACGACGCTGCCGGCTCGGCCAGTTCGATCAGGGCCTGCTCAACCGTCAGCCCTTGACGGTAAACCGTCTTGTAGGCACGGCGCAGGGCCTGGATTGCGTCGTCGCTGAAACCGCGACGGCGCATGCCTTCAAAATTCATGCTGCGCGCTTCGGCAGGGTTGCCGAACACCGTGACGAATGCAGGGACATCCTTGCCGATGGCGGTGCCCATGCCGGAAAAGCTGTGGGCGCCGATATGGCAGTATTGATGAACCAGGGTGAAACCGGACAGGATTGCCCAGTCATCCACATGCACATGCCCGGCCAGCGCGGTGTTATTGACCAGGATGCAGTGGTTGCCAATCACGCTGTCGTGGCCGATATGCGCGTAGGCCATCACCAGGTTGTGATCACCCAGCGTGGTCTCGGCGCGGTCCTGCACGGTGCCACGGTGAATGGTCACGCCTTCACGGATGATGTTGTGGTCACCGATGACCAGCCGTGTTTCTTCACCCTTGTACTTCATGTCCGGGGTGTCTTCGCCTACCGAGGAAAACTGGTAGATACGATTGTGTTTGCCAATGCGGGTCGGACCCTTGAGGATCACGTGTGGCCCGATGACAGTCCCCTCGCCGATTTCCACACCTGCGCCGACGATCGACCAGGGGCCGACCTCAACGTCGGCGGCCAGTACGGCCGACGGATCGATGATTGCGCGAGGGTCAATCAAACTCATAGTTTGCGTTCCGCACAGATGATCTCGGCTGAGCACACCGGCTTGCCATCCACCGAAGCCTGGCATTCGAACTTCCAGATCTGGCGCTTGCAGCTGATGAACTTGGCTTCCAGGATCAACTGGTCACCCGGAGTGACCGGATTGCGGAAACGCAACTTGTCGGAACCCACGAAATAGTAAAGCGTGCCGTCGGCAGGCTTGAGGTCAAGCATTTTGAAACCAAGGATACCGGCAGCCTGGGCCATTGCTTCGATGATCAACACGCCCGGCATGATGGGATGCGCAGGAAAGTGACCATTGAAAAACGGTTCGTTGATGCTGACATTCTTGTAGGCACGAATGCGCTTTTCCTCAACATTGAGGTCCACTACACGATCCACCAGCAGGAACGGATAACGGTGAGGCAGGTATTCGCGAATCTCGTTGATGTCCATCATTTCGGGGGGAAGCCTGTAATAAAGATTGGGGGCGGGCGGACTAAAAGCACGCCCCGCTAGCAAATCAAGGAGGCAGTCTATCGGCTGTGCACACTTGATATGGAAATGGTATCAGCCTTCTGATGAAGCATCACCGCCAGGGGTCACGTCCCCAACACGCTTTTCCAGCTGTTTGAGACGTCGAGCCATGTCGTCGATCTGCCGCAAGCGTGCTGCACTCTTGCGCCATTCAGCCGAGGGCTGCATGGCGGTACCGGAAGAATAGGAACCCGGCTCGGTAATCGAGTGGGTGACCATGGTCATGCCGGTGATGAAGACGTTGTCGCAAATATCGATATGCCCCACCAGCCCGACGCCACCGGCGAGCATGCAATGCTTGCCGATTTTGGTACTGCCGGAAATGCCCACGCATGCCGCCATGGCGGTGTGGTCGCCAATCTGCACGTTGTGAGCGATATGGATCTGGTTGTCGAGCTTCACGCCGTTGCCTATGACCGTATCGGCCAAGGCCCCACGATCAACGGCAGTATTCACGCCGATTTCCACGTCATCGCCGATCAATACGCCGCCGACGTGGGCAACCTTGTGCCAAATACCTTTGGAATTGGCAAAACCAAAACCTTCACCACCGATCACAGCGCCCGACTGCAGAACCACCCGCTCACCGATACGCACGTCGTGGTAAAGGGTCACGCGAGGAGCAAGCCAGCCATCGACACCGATTTCACAACGCGCGCCGATAAAGCAATGAGCGCCGACCGTTACACCCGCGCCAATACGTGCGCCGTTCTCGATCACCGCAAAGGCACCAATGCTGGCCGAGGGATCAACCTGGGCATCATCGGCGATCACCGCAGACGGATGAATACCAGCGCTGGCCTTGGATTTTGGAGCGAACAGGTGCGACGCCCGGGCAAAAGCCAGGTAAGGGTCAGCCACCACCAGCGCGTCCCCAGTAAACCCTTCGGCATCGACGGCCGTAAGCAACACGGCGCCGGCTTGGCAGTCGACCAGATACTTACGGTATTGGGGCTTCGCCAGGAAGCTCAACTGAGCTGGGCCAGCCTCCTGCAAGGTGGCTAGCCCAGTGATTTCCTTCTCCTTGGAGCCACGCAAGGTGGCCCCCAGGAACTCGGCCAACTCGCCGAGCTTGATAGTCGCAGTCATGGTTTACTTCAGCTGGTTCATGCGCTCGATCACCTGGCGGGTGATGTCGTATTGAGGCTTGACGTCAATCACGGCGCCACGTTCGAACACCAGGTCAAAGGCACCCTTCTTGATGACTTCTTCCACGGCGCTGTCGAGCTTGGGCTTGAGCTGCTTGAGCATTTCGCGGTCGGCAACCGCCTTGGCTTCGTTCAGCTCCTTGGACTGGAACTGGTAGTCACGGGCCTTTTGCTTGAACTCAAGCTCCAGACGTTCGCGCTCGCCTTGCTGCATCTTGTCGCCACCGGCAACCAGACGGTCCTGGATGCCCTTGGCGCTGCTTTCCAGGGTTTTGAGCTTGGTCAGTTGCGGACCGAATTTCTTCTCAGCATCCACGGCGTAACGCTTGGCCGCGTCAGATTCCAGAAGGGCCATCTGATAGTTCAGCACGGCAATTTTCATTTCGGCGAAGGCCGGGGTGGTTACCAGCACAGTGGCCAGCAGGACCAATTGAGTCAACTTACGCACGATGTACTCCTACAGAATCCGTTGTCGTTATCTTAGGTCAGACGCTTAGAACGTCTGGCCAAGGGAGAATTGGAAAATCTGGGTTTCAGCGTTATCCGGTTTCTTGATCGGCATGGCCAGAGCAAAGCTCAATGGGCCCAGCGCGGTCACCCAGGTCACACCCACACCCACGGAGCTCGCCAGATTGCTGAGACTCACGTCGTTACACTGGGTGTTGGACCGCGAACCGTTCGGGTTGGTGATCTGCTCACATTTGGAGTCGAACACGTTACCCACATCCCAGAAGACCGAAGTACGCAGGGAACGTTGATCTTTCACGAATGGCAGCGGGAACAGAATTTCCGCACCGCCCTGGATCAGAACGTTACCGCCAAATGGCAGCGGCTTGTTGTCGGAGTCCACTCGCGTGCCCTGGTTACCCGTAAAGTCCTGGCCACGGCTCGGCGTACCACGCGGACCCAGGGTGCTGTCCTTGAAGCCACGTACCGAGTTGAAACCACCCGCGTAATAGTTTTCATAGAACGGCAAGCCATCGGTCGAACCATAACCGTCGCCATAGCCCAGCTCGGTGTGCAGGCGCATGGTGTAGTTGTCGCTCAACGGCTGGAACAACTGGCCGCGATAATCGAGTTTGAAGAACGACAGGTCGCTGCCCGGCGTGGTGACTTCCGCGGTCAGGCTCTGGGAATGGCCACGGGTTGCCAGTACGCCCTTGTTCAGGGTCGACTCGGACCAGCCGGCAGACGCCTTGAAGTTCAGGAACTTGTCGCCTTCACGGCGGGTGAAGTCGAAGATCTCGTCCACGGTGTACACACCGGTCTTGATCTCATCCTGCTGCGCGGTCAGGCCGAAGGTGAGACGCGAGGTCTCGCTGATCGGGTAACCCACGTTCACACCGGCGCCGAGGCTGTCGATCGCGTAGCTTGCAACGTCAACGTCGAGGTCTTTGTAGTCGGTGGTGCGATAGAAGGCGTTGTAGCCCAGGCTCACACCGTCTGCAGTCCAGTAGGGGTCGGTATAGCCGAAGTTGTATCGGCTCTGGTATTCGCTTCGGGTCAGGCCGATGGAGACACGGTTACCGGTACCGAGGAAGTTGTTCTGGGTGATGGAACCGCCCAGGATCAAACCGGCGCTCTGTGCGAAACCGACGCTGGCGGTAATCGAGCCCGAGGCTTGTTCTTCAACGGCGTAGTTCACGTCGACCTGGTCATCCACACCCGGTACGGCCGGGGTTTCAACGTTGACTTCCTTGAAGAAGCCCAGGCGCTCGAGTCGGGTCTTGGATTGGTCGATCAGGTAAGTCGACGCCCAGCCACCTTCCATCTGACGCATTTCACGACGCAGCACTTCGTCCGAGGACTTGGTATTGCCACGGAAGTTGATGCGATTGACGTAGGCACGCTTGCCCGGATCCACGACGAACGTGATGTCCACGGTGTGGTCTTCATCGTTCGGGGTCGGCACGCCGTTGACGTTGGCGAAGGTGTAGCCTTCGTTACCGAGGCGACGGGTGATCAGCTCGGACGTGGTGGTCATCAGCTTGCGCGAGAACACCTGGTCCTTCTGGACGAGCAACAGGGACTTGACCTGGTCTTCAGGTACTTTCAAGTCACCGCTGAGCTTGACGTCACGAACCTTGTACTTCTCGCCTTCGTTGACGTTGACAGTGATGTAGACGTGCTTCTTGTCCGGGGTGATGGACACCTGGGTCGATGCGATGTCCATATTGATGTAGCCACGGTCCAGGTAGTAGGAGCGCAGGCGCTCCAGGTCGCCGGACAATTTCTCACGGGCGTACTTGTCATCATTCTTGAAGAATGACAACCAGTTGGTGGTCTTCAGTTCGAACAGGCCGATCAGATCTTCATCAGCGAACTTGGTGTTGCCCACCACGTTGATGTGCTGGATGGCCGCCACGGTGCCTTCGTTGATGTTGACCTTCAGGCCTACCCGGTTACGCGGCTGCGGAATCACTTCCGTGTCCACGCTCGCCGAGTAGCGGCCCTGGGCAACGTACTGGCGTTGCAGTTCGTTACGCACACCTTCAAGGGTGGCGCGCTGGAAGATCTCGCCCTCGGCCAGGCCCGACTGCTTCAACCCTTTCATCAGGTCTTCAGTGGAAATGGCCTTGTTGCCCTCGATCGTGATACTCGCAACCGAAGGCCGCTCGACGACGGTGATGACCAGGACATTGCCTTCGCGACCCAGTTGGATATCTTGAAAGAACCCGGTTTTGAACAGCGCACGAGTGGATTCCACCAGGCGACGATCATCAGCCTGTTCCCCGACGTTCAACGGCAAGGCACCAAAGACGCTACCCGCGGAAACCCGCTGGAGGCCGTTGACGCGAATATCGGAGATGGTGAAGGACTCGGCGTGAACTTCGGCGATCATCAATACGGTGAGAACCGCAGTTAGCAGCAGACGTTTCATGAAGTCCTTTCTTATTCCAACTGGCAATAAACAAACTGCCGCAAAATGCGGCAGATTCGCAATTCAGCGAAGCGTTACAGTCGTCCCAGATCGTTGACCAGAGCTAACAACATCACTCCGACCACCAAACTGATACCGATCTGTATCCCCCAACCCTGCACCCGATCCGACAAGGGGCGACCACGCACCCACTCGACCAGATAAAACAGCAGATGCCCCCCATCCAATACAGGAATGGGCAGCAAATTCAGAACTCCAAGGCTGATACTCAGATAAGCCAGGAAATTCAGGAAATCCGCGACACCCGACTGGGCAGAAGCGCCCGCCACTTTAGCAATGGTTATCGGTCCACTCAAGTTTTTTACCGAGAGCTCGCCGAACAACATTTTCTTGAGGGATTCGAGGGTCAGCACGCTCATGGTCCAAGTGCGCCTGGCACCCTCGCCAATCGCGGCCAACGGCCCGAAGCTGACCTCTCTCACCATCGATGGCGGCCAATCGACACCTTTGACCCCGGCACCCAGGTAACCCCCGGCGGCCTTGGCCTCCCCACGAACCGACAAGGTCACAGGGACGTCGATTTGAGCACCTTCACGCTCAACTTTCAGCACAATTTTGGTATCAGGACGTACACGCACCAGGTCGACCACTTGCTGCCAGTCACCCAGTGCCTGGCCATCAAGGGCCAACAGCCGATCGCCGGTTTTAAGGCCTGCGGCCTGGGCCGGACCTTTCGGGTCCAGTTCGGCCAGTACCGGCGGCAGCGCCGGACGCCAGGGACGAATGCCCAGGGATTTGATCGGATCCGGCTCGTCAGCACCTTGCAGCCAACGGTCCAACGCCAGCTCACGCGGGCTTTCGGCGCTGGAGTCCTGCTCGCGCACCACCACATTGACGGTACCGCTTTCACCCAGTCGACGCACCAGCTGCAAATTGACCGCGCCCCAACCGGTGGTGGGCTCGCCATCAATGGAAACAATTTCCTGCCCTGCCACCAGCCCGGCCTTGGCCGCAATACTGCCTGACTCGACCGCGCCGATGACCGGGCGCACCTGCTGGCTGCCCATCATGGCGAGCACCCAGAAAAACACCATCGCCAACAGGAAGTTGGCAATCGGCCCGGCGGCCACGATGGCGATACGCTGACGAACGGTCTTGCGGTTGAAGGATTGGTCCAACTGATCCGCAGGCACTTCGCCTTCTCGCTCGTCGAGCATCTTCACGTAGCCACCCAACGGGATGGCTGCGATCACGAACTCGGTGCCTCGACGATCATGCCAGCGAACCAGCGGCATGCCGAAACCGACGGAAAAGCGCAGTACCTTGACGCCGCAACGACGCGCCACCCAGAAGTGGCCGAATTCGTGGAAGGTAACCAGCACACCCAGAGCAACCAGGGTGCCGACAATCATGTAGAGCGCACTCATCTAATTTCTCCGCATTTCAATCCGATGCCTGAAGGCGCTCACCCGCCCACAGCCTGACGCGCGTTGCGGTCCAGCCATTGCTCGGCCAGGGCCCGGGCCTTGGTATCCGCCTCGAACACGGCTCCCAGATCATTCACAGCCACTACCGGCTCAAGATTCAGGACGTCCTCGATGATACTCGCGATCTGCGGAAAGCGGATGCGCCGTTCGAGAAACGCCGCCACGGCGACTTCATTGGCTGCATTAAGCATGGCTGGCGCGCTGTTACCCGCCTCGGCCGCCTGCCGGGCCAGACGCAGGCATGGAAAGCGCTGCTCGTCCGGTGCTTGAAAATCCAGGCGCGCAATCGCAAACAGGTCCAACGGCGCCACACCGGAGTCAATCCGTTCCGGCCACGCCAGGGCATTGGCGATCGGCGTGCGCATATCGGGGTTACCCAATTGCGCCAGCACCGAGCCGTCCACGTAATCGACCAGGGAATGAATCACACTTTGTGGGTGAATCACCACTTCCACCTGGTCAGGCCGCGCATCGAACAACCAGCACGCCTCGATCAGCTCCAGCCCCTTGTTCATCATGCTTGCCGAATCCACGGAGATTTTGCGCCCCATGGACCAATTCGGATGCGCACACGCCTGGTCCGGCGATACATACTCCAGCTCATCCAGCGGCGTTTGCCGGAAGGGGCCACCGGAAGCGGTAAGCAAAATCCGGCGCACACCCACCTGGCTCAAGCCACGGGCAAAATCGGCGGGCATGCACTGGAAGATCGCATTGTGCTCGCTGTCGAGGGGCAACAGGACCGCCCCGCTCTTGCGCACGGCCTGCATGAAGAGCGCACCGGACATGACCAGGGCTTCTTTATTGGCCAGCAGGATCTTTTTGCCCGCATCGACTGCGGCCAGCGTGGGACGCAAACCCGCTGCCCCGACGATCGCCGCCACCACGGTATCCACCTCGGCATCCGCCGACACCTGGCACAGCCCTTCCTCACCCACCAACACCTGGGTGGCAAGGCCGGCAGCGCGCAGATCATCCTGCAGGCCACGCGCGGCCGCTGCCTGCGGCACCACCGCAAAACGCGGCGAGTGGCGCACGCACAGCGCCAGCAGCTCGCTGATACGCGTGAAGCCAGTCAGGGCAAACACTTGATAGCGATCGGGATGACGGGCGATGACATCCAGGCTGCTCAGCCCGACCGAGCCCGTCGCGCCCAGCACCGTGACCTGTTGCAGGCGGCTCACGAAGCGATCATCCACAGCAACACGGCAAAGATCGGCAATGCAGCGGTGAGGCTATCGATACGGTCCAGCACACCACCGTGACCCGGCAGCAGGTTACTGCTGTCCTTGATCCCGGCCTGACGCTTGAACATGCTTTCGGTGAGGTCGCCCACCACCGAAATGAATACGACCACGGCGGTCCCCAGCAAGGCAAGGAAGATCTGCTTCACCGACCAGTCACGCAGCACACCGACCACCAACGCAATCAGCAGCGTAAAGGCCAGGCCGCCGTATACGCCTTCCCAGCTCTTGCCCGGGCTGACGGCCGGCGCCAGCTTGCGCTTGCCAAAGGCACGGCCGGAAAAGTAGGCGCCGATGTCAGCCCCCCAGACCAGCACCATGACGGCCAGGATCAATTCGTTGCCGTTGGGGAAACGCTTGATTTCCACCAGTCCTTGCCAGGCCGGCAGCAGGATCAGCAAACCAATTACCAGCTTGCACGCCACACTGGACCACTGGCCGCTGGTACGCGGGTAGGTGAGCACCAGGAACGTCGCCGTGGCCCACCACAGTACCGCCGCCCCCAGCACCCAGGGCGCTATATCGGGCAGGATGTACATCAGGAACAGCAACAGCGCGACGATGGCGGCGTACGCGATACGTGGCAATTGGTCACTGAACCCCGCCAGACGCGCCCACTCCCATGCACCGAGGGTAACGACCAGGCCGATGAACAGCGCAAAACCGGAACCTTCAAGCAGGAAAAAACCGCACAAGGCAATCGGCAGCAGGATCAGTGCCGTGATGATTCGTTGTTTAAGCATTTAAACCCGGGCTCCAGCTTCGATCTGCTCGCTCGTTTTACCGAAGCGACGCTGACGGGAAGCGAAATCGGCCAGCGCATTGCGCATGGCATCGTGTTTGAAGTCCGGCCAGAACAGGTCGGAGAAGTACAGCTCGGTATAGGCCAGTTGCCACAGCAGGAAATTGCTGATGCGGTGCTCACCACCGGTACGAATGCACAAGTCCGGCAACGGCAGGTCGCCGGTCACCAGGCAGGTTTGCAACAGTTCGGGCGTAATGTCGTCGGGCCGCAGATGACCGGCCTGCACTTCGCGGGCCAGTCGCTGCGCAGCCTGGGCAATGTCCCACTGGCCGCCGTAATTGGCTGCAATCTGCAGCACAAAACGGTTGCTGCCGGCAGTAATGGCCTCGGCTTCACGCATGGCCGCCTGCAACTCCGGGTGGAAGCGGGAGCGGTCACCAATGATACGCAGGCTGATGTTGTTGTCATTGAGGCGCTTGGCCTCGCGACGCAGCGCCTTGAAGAACAGGTCCATCAAGGCGCTGACCTCTTCGGCGGGCCGTTGCCAGTTCTCACTGGAAAAGGCAAACAGCGTCAGCACTTCAACCTTGGCTTCGGCACACACTTCGATGACAGCGCGCACCGCATCGACACCCGCTTTATGCCCGGCAACACCCGGCATAAAGCGTTTTTTCGCCCAGCGATTATTCCCATCCATGATGATCGCGACATGGCGCGGCACCACAGAGGGCACAGTCTGCTTGGTCTTTTCCATGAAGGCGTCCTGACCCCTTATACGGCCATCAGGTCCTTTTCTTTTTCCTCGGTGGCCTTGGTGATCTGGGCCTCCGCATCCTTGGTCAGCTTATCGATATCGGCGACGGCGCGACGCTCTTCGTCTTCGCTGATTTCCTTGTCCTTGACCAGCTTCTTCAGATCACCCAAGGCATCGCGACGGATATTGCGCACGGCCACGCGCGCATCTTCAGCCGCGCTGCGCGCCTGCTTGGTGAAGCCCTTGCGGGTTTCTTCGGTGAGGGCAGGCATGGAAATCAGCAGCAACTCGCCCAGGTTGGTCGGGTTGAGGTTCAGGCCGGCGCTCTGGATGGCTTTGTCGACAGCACCGAGCATGTTGCGCTCGAAGGCCACGACTTGCAGGGTGCGCGAGTCTTTTACGGTGATGTTGGCCACCTGGGTGATGGACGTGTCCGTGCCGTAGTACGGCACCATCACGCTGCCCAGGATGCTCGGGTGCGCCTTGCCGGTACGAATCTGGCCGAACGCATGGTTCAGAGACTCCAGGGATTTGTGCATACGCTCTTGAGCGTCTTTCTTGATTTCGTTGATCATTGTTGGCCTTCCTCGATCAGAGTCCCTTCCGCGCCGCCGTGTACGATATTCAGCAGGGCGCCGGGCTTGTTCATGTTAAATACGCGCAGCGGCATCTTGTGGTCGCGGCACAGGCAGATAGCCGTCAGGTCCATCACACCCAGCTTGCGATCCAGCACTTCATCGTAGGTCAGATGATCGAACTTCTCGGCATGCGGGTCTTTGAATGGATCTGCAGTGTATACGCCATCGACCTTGGTCGCCTTCAGCACCACGTCGGCGTCGATTTCGATAGCGCGCAGGCACGCGGCCGAATCGGTGGTAAAGAACGGGTTGCCGGTGCCTGCGGCAAAAATCACCACTTCCTTGGCGTTCAGGTGGCGCATGGCTTTGCGGCGATCGTAGTGATCGGTCACGCCGACCATGGAAATCGCCGACATCACGATGGCCGAGATGTTGGCGCGCTCCAGGGCGTCGCGCATGGCCAGGGCGTTCATCACAGTGGCCAGCATGCCCATGTGGTCGCCGGTGACCCGATCCATGCCGGCAGCACTCAGCGCCGCACCGCGGAACAGGTTGCCACCGCCGATCACCAGGCCCACCTGAACACCGATACCGACCAATTGGCCGACTTCGAGCGCCATGCGGTCAAGCACCTTGGGGTCGATCCCGAACTCTTCCGAGCCCATCAGGGCCTCGCCGCTGAGCTTGAGTAGAATGCGTTTATAGCGAGCCTGATAACCACTGCCCTGCTGAGCCATTGCGAATCTCTCCTGCGGCGTATGTTCTAAAAAATTCTTGGCGAGCCGTTTACGGCTTGCGTTCACTCTAGCTGGACGCTATCACAGCGCCATCGGAACACGGCTTTGTAAGCCAGTTCCGAGGGGAAGCCAAATAAAATTAGCGTTCCCATTTGAAAAGAGGCTGCGCGCGTGAGCGGGCAGCCTCTTTCGGGCGACAGTTGAAAACTGTCTTATTGCTTGGCGGCAGCCAGCTGGGCAGCAACTTCTTCAGCGAAGTTGTCGACCGGCTTCTCGATGCCGTCGCCTACTTTGAAGTAGGTGAAGGAAACGATTTCAGCACCGGCTTTCTTGGCCAGTTCGCCCACCTTGATTTCAGGGTTCTTGACGAACGCCTGCTCAACCAGGCTTGCTTCAGCCAGGAACTTGCTGATACGGCCCTTGACCATATTTTCAACAATGTTTTCCGGCTTGCCTTTGATTTTTTCTTCGTTCAGCTGCAGGAACACAGCTTTTTCACGCTCGATCGCTTCGGCAGACACTTCCGAAGGCAGCAGGAACTCAGGGTTGCTAGCAGCAACGTGCATGGCGATGTCTTTAGCCAGCTCAACGTCGCCGCCTTTCAGAACAACCGCTACACCGATTTTGTTGCCGTGCAGGTAACCACCAACAACATCACCTTCCACACGGGTCAGGCGACGGATGTTGACGTTTTCGCCAACCTTGCCGACCAGTACCAGGCGTGCAGCTTCCTGAGCTTCGATCAGCGGAGCGACGTCAGTCAGCTTGTCGGCGAACGCTTTATCAACGCTGGCAGCAACAAATGCCTTGAAGTCGTCCTGCAGAGCCAGGAAGTCGGTCTGCGAGTTCACTTCCAGCAGAACGGCGGATTTGCCGTCTTCTTTCAGAGCGATAGCGCCTTCAGCAGCTACGTTGCCTGCTTTCTTGGCAGCCTTGATCGCGCCGGAAGCACGCATGTCATCAATGGCTTTTTCAATGTCGCCGTCAGCCTTTTCCAGGGCTTTCTTGCAATCCATCATGCCTTCGCCGGTACGCTCACGCAGTTCTTTAACCAACGCTGCAGTAATTGCTGCCATTTTCAAATTCCTCTTGGATAGGTTTTCAACCATTCCACCCGATCGAACGGGGGATCAATTCTTCCCGAACCACCGTTGTAGGCCGCTGCACGTTACAGTTGCCATGTTGCGCTGCCACAAGTGGGCGCCGACAAACGGTTTTCGAGGTGGCAAAAAGGGGGCCAAGCCCCCTTTTTGCTTACTGAGTCAACGCCAGGGCGTCAGTTACTCAGCGGCAGCTACCGGAGCTTCTTCAACGAACTGCTCGGTACCACCAGCAACGTGGTTGCGACCACGGATTACAGCGTCAGCCATCGAACCCATGTACAGCTGGATAGCGCGGATTGCGTCATCGTTGCCTGGGATGATGTAGTCAACGCCTTCCGGGCTGCTGTTGGTATCGACTACGCCGATAACCGGGATGCCCAGCTTGTTGGCTTCGGTGATCGCGATGCGCTCGTGATCAACGTCGATAACGAACAGTGCGTCAGGCAGACCGCCCATGTCCTTGATACCACCCAGGGAACGATCGAGCTTTTCCAGGTCGCGAGTGCGCATCAGCGCCTCTTTCTTGGTCAGCTTGGCGAAAGTACCGTCTTCGGCTTGCACTTCAAGGTCACGCAGACGCTTGATGGAAGCACGGATGGTTTTGAAGTTGGTCAGCATGCCGCCCAACCAGCGGTGATCGACGTACGGCGAACCGCAACGTGCTGCTTCTTCAGCAACGATCTTGCCAGCGGAACGCTTGGTGCCGACGAACAGAATCTTGTTTTTGCCCTGAGCCAGGCGCTCTACGAAGGTCAGCGCTTCGTTGAACATTGGCAGGGTTTTTTCAAGGTTGATAATGTGGATCTTGTTACGTGCGCCGAAAATGTACTTACCCATTTTCGGGTTCCAGTAACGGGTCTGGTGACCGAAGTGCACACCGGCCTTCAGCATATCGCGCATGTTGACTTGGGACATGATAGTTCCTTAATAAGTCGGGTTTGGCCTCCACGTATCCCAATGACCAACCAGCGGCTTCAAGGCCTCCGGCACCCAGGTCATCGTGTCGACACGTGTGTGGATTTAAGCTCTGCGGGGTATCCCCGGAAAGCGGCGCATTTTATACCACAGCATCGACAAAAACGGAACACGCATTCACGTTTGCCGCGCGACGCGCTCACGTAACCCCTTGAATAGAGCCGACCTACCCCTACCTTATAGAGAGAAGCGATCATCAGAGGCTCATGATTTGACGCCATCGTCTGCTAGAATCGCGTTTTTTGTGGCTTGTGCGAATTCCGCAACCTTTTGTCGCACGCCCGTCAACCGAATTGATTTCAGCGTATTGCGCTAGAGAGAGCCTGTATGACCGTGAGTTTGAAAACCGCCGAAGACATCGCCGGCATGCGCATTGCCGGAAAACTGGCTGCCGACGTGCTGGAAATGATCGCCGAGCACGTCAAGCCAGGCGTCACCACCGAGACACTGAACCAGATCTGCCACGACTATATAGTCAACGTGCAAGGCGCCATCCCTGCGCCGCTGAACTACAAGGGCTTCCCCAAGTCGATCTGCACCTCGGTCAACCACGTGGTCTGCCACGGGATTCCGGGTGACAAGCCGCTGAAGGATGGCGACACCCTGAACATCGACGTCACCGTGATCAAGGACCGTTACTTCGGCGACACCAGCCGCATGTTCCATGTCGGCACCGTGGCGCCGTGGGCCGAGCGCCTGTCCCAGGTGACCCAGGAATGCATGTACAAGGCCATCGAGATCGTCAAGCCTGGCTGCCGCCTGGGCGATATCGGCGAAGTGATCCAGAAGCACGCCGAAAAGAACGGTTTCTCGGTGGTACGCGAATTCTGCGGCCACGGCATCGGCACTGTGTTCCACGAAGAACCGCAGATCCTGCACTACGGCCGCGCCGGCACAGGCATGGAACTCAAGGCGGGCATGACCTTCACCATCGAGCCGATGATCAACCAGGGCAAGGCCGATACCAAGGTGCTGGGCGACGGCTGGACCGCCATCACCAAGGACCGCAAGCTCTCGGCGCAGTGGGAACACACCCTGCTGGTCACCGAGACCGGCTACGAGATCTTTACCCTGCGCGCCGACGACACGATTCCACGCGTATCGGCGTAAAGGCCGGGCAGGTTTTCCCAACGGTGTAATGACTGACTGACAGATAGAAAGGAAAGCCGATCGATGCCCCAGGTGGATCCAGAACTCTTCGACCGTGGCCAGTTCCAGGCCGAACTGGCGTTGAAGGCAAGCCCCATCGCTGCGTTCAAGAAGGCGATCCGCCAGGCGCGCGACGTGCTCGATGCGCGCTTTCGCAGTGGCCGCGACATTCGCCGGCTGATCGAGGACCGTGCCTGGTTCGTCGATAATATCCTGCAAAAAGCCTGGGAACAGTTCGACTGGAGCACCGAGGCGGATATCGCCCTGGTGGCGGTCGGCGGCTACGGGCGCGGGGAGTTGCACCCCTACTCCGACATCGACCTGCTGATCCTGCTGGACAGCGCCGACCATGAGTTGTTTCGCGATTCCATCGAGCGTTTTCTGACCCTGTTGTGGGACATCGGCCTGGAAGTCGGCCAGAGCGTGCGCTCGGTCGAAGAGTGCGCCGAAGAGGCCCGCGCCGACTTGACGGTTGTCACCAACCTGATGGAAAGCCGCACCATCTGTGGCCCCGAGCGCCTGCGCCAGCGCATGCTCGAAGTCACCAGCACCGCGCACATGTGGCCAAGCAAGGAGTTTTTCCTGGCCAAGCGCGCCGAGCAAAAGGCACGGCACCACAAATACAACGACACCGAATACAACCTGGAACCCAACGTCAAGGGTTCGCCGGGCGGGCTGCGCGATATCCAGACGATTTTGTGGGTGGCCCGTCGTCAGTACGGCACCCTGAACCTGCGCGCCCTGGCCGGCGAGGGTTTTCTGGTGGAGAGCGAAAACACCCTGCTGGCCTCGTCCCAGGAGTTCCTGTGGAAGGTGCGCTACGCCCTGCACATGCTTGCCGGGCGCTCCGAAGACCGCCTGCTGTTCGACCATCAGCGCTCCATCGCCACCCTGCTGGGGTTTGAAGGCGAAGATGCGAAGACCAGCATCGAAAGCTTCATGCAGCAGTATTACCGAGTGGTGATGAGCATCGCCCAGCTCAGCGACCTGATCATCCAGCACTTCGAAGAAGTGATCCTGGCGCCCGAAGACGAGGCGCCGCCGCAGCCGATCAACGCACGCTTCCAGCTGCATGATGGCTATATCGAGGCGCGCAACGACAACGTGTTCCGCCGCACGCCGTTCGCCATGCTGGAAATCTTCGTGCTGATGGCTCAGCAGCCGGAAATCAAAGGCGTGCGCGCCGACACCATCCGCCTGCTGCGGGAAAACCGTCATCTGATCGACGACGCGTTTCGTCACGACATCCGCAACACCAGCCTGTTTATCGAACTGTTCAAGTGCAAGATCGGCATCCACCGCAACCTGCGGCGGATGAACCGCTACGGCATCCTCGGGCGCTACCTGCCGGAGTTCGGCTTTATCGTCGGGCAGATGCAGCATGACCTGTTCCACATCTACACCGTGGACGCGCACACGCTGAACCTGATCAAGCATTTGCGTAAGTTGCAGTACACCCAAGTGTCAGAGAAATTCCCGCTGGCCAGCAAGCTCATGGCCAAGCTGCCCAAGCCGGAACTGATTTACCTGGCCGGCCTCTACCACGACATCGGCAAAGGTCGACATGGCGATCACTCGGAGATCGGCGCGGTCGATGCCGAAGCGTTCTGCCAGCGCCACCAGTTGCCGGTCTGGGACAGCCGGCTGATCGTCTGGCTGGTGCAGAACCACCTGGTCATGTCGACCACTGCCCAGCGCAAGGACTTGTCCGACCCGCAAGTCATCCACGACTTCGCGCAGATCGTGGGCGATGAGACCCACCTCGACTACCTTTACGTGCTGACCGTTTCCGACATCAACGCCACCAACCCCACGCTCTGGAATTCCTGGCGCGCCAGCCTGTTGCGCCAGCTGTATACCGAGACCAAGCGCGCCCTGCGCCGCGGCCTGGAAAACCCGGTGGACCGCGAAGAGCAGATCCGCCGCACCCAAAGCGCGGCCCTGGATATCCTGGTGCGCGGCGGCAACGACCCGGACGATGTGGAACAACTGTGGTCGCAACTGGGTGACGATTACTTCCTGCGCCACACCGCCGGCGACGTCGCCTGGCACACCGACGCCATCCTTCAACAGCCGGCCGATGGTGGTCCGCTGGTACTGATCAAGGAAACCACCCAGCGCGAATTCGAAGGCGGCACGCAGATCTTCATCTACGCGCCGGACCAGCACGACTTCTTCGCCGTAACCGTGGCGGCCATGGACCAGCTCAACCTGAACATTCACGACGCCCGGGTGATCACCTCCAGCAGCCAGTTCACCCTCGACACCTATATCGTGCTCGACACCGATGGCGACTCGATTGGCGATAATCCGCTGCGCGTGAAGAAGATCCGCGAAGGCCTGACCGAAGCCCTGCGCAACCCGGATGATTATCCAACCATCATCCAGCGCCGCGTACCGCGCCAGCTCAAGCACTTTGCCTTTGCACCCCAGGTGACTATTTCCAACGACGCCCAGCGCCCGGTCACCTTGCTGGAGCTCAGCGCGCCGGATCGCCCGGGCCTGCTGGCACGGATTGGCGGGATTTTCCTGGAGTTCGACCTGTCGCTGCAAAACGCCAAGATCGCGACCCTCGGCGAGCGCGTGGAAGACGTGTTCTTCATCACCGACGCCGATAACCAGCCGCTGTCCGACCCTGAGCTGTGCCGCCGCTTGCAGGAAGCGATCGTGGAGCAATTGAGCGTGACCCAGGAACCCGGCGTCGAGCTGACACGCTTGACCCTATGAACATCGGCTCTGTGGGAGGGGGCTTGCTCCCGATAGCAGTGGATCAGATAACAATCAGCTGACTGACACACCGCAATCGGGAGCAAGCCCCCTCCCACATTTAATTTTCGCCGGCAACTGAATTTGACGAGACTTTCGATGAACAACGCCCTGAACCAGCTGCAGCCCTACCCGTTCGAGAAACTGCGCGCACTGCTCGGCAGCGTCAAACCAAACCCGGACAAACGCCCGATTGCGCTGTCCATCGGCGAACCCAAGCACAAATCTCCGACGTTTGTCGCTGAGGCGCTGAGTAACAACCTCGATCAGATGGCCGTGTACCCGACCACGCTGGGTATCCCCGCACTGCGCGAAGCGATTGGGGCCTGGTGCGAGCGCCGCTTCAACGTCCCGCACGGCTGGCTGGACCCGGCGCGCAACATCCTGCCGGTCAACGGTACGCGAGAGGCGTTGTTTGCCTTCACCCAGACCGTGGTCAATCGCGGTGACGACGCGCTGGTGGTGAGCCCGAACCCGTTCTACCAGATCTACGAAGGCGCCGCGTTCCTCGCCGGGGCCAAGCCGCATTACCTGGCGTGCGTGGACACCAATGGTTTCAACCCGGACTTCGATGCCGTGTCACCGGACATCTGGAAACGTTGCCAGATCCTGTTCCTGTGCTCCCCAGGCAACCCGACCGGTGCGCTGATTCCGCTGGACACCCTGAAAAAGCTGATCGCCCTGGCCGACGAGCACGACTTCGTGATTGCCGCCGACGAATGCTACAGCGAGCTGTACTTTGACGAACAAACCCCGCCGCCGGGCCTGCTCAGCGCCTGCGTTGAACTGGGTCGCCAGGACTTCAAGCGTTGCGTGGTGTTCCACAGCCTGTCCAAGCGTTCCAACCTGCCGGGCCTGCGCTCCGGGTTTGTGGCTGGCGACGCGGATATCCTCAAGGCCTTCCTGCTGTACCGCACCTACCACGGCTGCGCGATGCCGGTGCAAACCCAACTGGCCAGCATCGCCGCCTGGCAGGACGAGGCCCACGTGCTGGCCAACCGTGACCTGTATCGCGAAAAATTCGACGCCGTGCTGGCGATCCTCAAGCCGGTGCTGGATGTGCAAAGCCCGGACGGTGGCTTTTATCTGTGGCCGAATGTGAATGGCGACGATGCAGCGTTTTGCCGCGATTTGTTCGTGGAAGAACACGTGACGGTGGTACCGGGCTCGTATCTGTCGCGTGAAGTGGACGGTTTCAACCCGGGCGCGGGGCGCGTGCGCCTGGCGCTGGTTGCGCCGCTGGCGGAGTGTGTGGAAGCGGCTGAACGGATTCGTGCCTTTATTCAGCGTCGCCGATAATGGCCAGGGGGGGGCACTTCAAGTGACCCGAATTCGCTTCACTCACATTCAGATCCACCCACACGTGTGCTGAAACGTTTTCTCTCATCCGGTGATGACGAATCAGGCTGTATAACCGCAATTGCTGAGGGGGCAATTTTCGCTCGTACGGGAGAGGCTCGGCATAGGAGACTTCTCCTCAAACAGAAGACATTGGGTTGTGTCCAACGCAGGAAACGTTCGCCCACCTACCGATAATGGTAGCCACCCGGACCGCTTATCCACTATAAAATCGCGCGATACTCTAAATGCCAAGGATGGATGATGCGTATTATTTCTGGAAATGGCGGAGCATTAGGCACCGCGCTCAAACAAGATATTGCTTCTTACCGCTATAAAGTATTCGTGGAAAAACTCGGCTGGCCATTGGATTGCCCTAATCAACTGGAGTTGGACGAGTTTGACCGGGATGACACGTTCTATATCACGGCCAAAGATGAGGCAGGCAAAATCGTTGGCACCGCGCGCCTCCTGCCGACGACCAGTCCCTATCTTTTATCAGAGATTTTCCCGTACTTGTTAGGCGCAACCCAACCGCCGTCACAAAAACATGTGTGGGAGCTTTCCAGATTTGCGGCAGTGGCGCTCGAAAAGGACACTGACGCGCTTAGCACCTACTCCTCCTCCCATTCAATGTCTCTGCTGCTTGCAGCCATTGAATACGCCAAGTCTCTGGGAGCTCGCCAACTGCTGACCGTTTCGCCGAGCGCTATAGCAAGACTACTGCTTAAAAAGAACTTCAGCATTCGTCGACTCGGCCCTTCCAGCATCAGCGAAGGCGTTAGCATCATGGCCCTGGAAATCGACCTGGCTGCGACGCGCCGCCATTAAGCGGGTACTTGCCAGGGCCGGATGCCGGCTATATCAGCGGCGCCAGCCTTCCCGCCGACAGTGGCTTTGACGCCTGATCCACGCAGCCGAAAACAACGCCGGACCCGCCGCGATTACTGGGCCAGACGTTGTTTTTAACAGGCGCTTCGCCTTATTCGGCGCCCGAAGAGCACACGATGTTGACGATACGATCCGGGACGAAGATGAACTTATCCACGCGCCCCCCCGACAGCCAGCGCTGTACTGTTGCATCCAGCAATACCAGTGACTTTACCGCGTCTTCGCTCATACCGCGCCGAAGCATGATGCGGGTCCGCAGCTTTCCGTTGATGGACACCGGGCACTCGAATTCAGCCTCATACAGCAAGCTTTCATCGGCGGTTGGATAACCGGCGTCCAGAATGGATACCTTGTGACCAAGGGCCTC
This sequence comes from Pseudomonas sp. Wu6, assembly GCF_019891515.1. Classification (NCBI taxonomy): domain Bacteria; kingdom Pseudomonadati; phylum Pseudomonadota; class Gammaproteobacteria; order Pseudomonadales; family Pseudomonadaceae; genus Pseudomonas; species Pseudomonas sp. Wu6. The sequence goes on from NZ_JAFLXH010000019.1 coordinate 74,010, forward strand.
AGACCACAACTCCTCGGTAATGAATGGAGCATAGGGATGCAGCAACTTGAGCAACAGCTCCAACACTTCCCGCTTATGGCAGTGCAATGCGCTGAGCTGATTCACGCAGATCATCAACGCTGCAATAGCGGTGTTGTAGGATATCTCATGGGTCGCTCGGCGCACCTTGGCGATGGCCGTGTGCAGCACCTTGAGCTCTTCGCCAGTGGCAGCGAGGTCCTGCACGATGGCAGCACCGTGCTCATCCTGAAAAAGCCGCCATATCTTCTGCAAGAACTTGTGCGGCCCATCAATGGATTGCGTCGACCAGATGGCGGTCTGATCAATCGGACCGAGAAACATCTCGTGGAGGCGGAAGGTGTCGGCCCCATACACATCGATCAAGTCATCCGGGTTGACTACGTTGTATTTGGACTTGGACATCTTTTCCGATAAACGATCACACAGAAAGGTACCGTTCGAATAGATAAACTCGCCCTGGGTATATGTCTGACGCCATGAACGAAGCGCCTCGACATCAACCTGGTTCTTGTCATTTACAAAGCTGATATCCACATACAGCGGCTGGAGATCGCGCGCTCCCTTGAGATCGGCGGACACGAACTCATGGGTCGATTTGTCTCGGTAAATGATCGCCGAAACCCCAAGAATCATGCCTTGGCACAGGACTCTCTTGAACGGCTCATCAAATGTGATGAGACCGCGGTCCTTAAGAAAGTGAGTCCAGAAACGCGAGTAAAGCAGATGGCCATTAGCATGCTCGGCACCGCCCACATAGAGATCCACGGACTGCCAATAAGCCAACGCAGCCTTCGAAACGGGTTCGTTGGTATTGGACGGATCCATATACCTGAGAAAGTACCAACTGGATCCGGCCCAACCCGGCATCGTGGTCGTTTCATACTTATGACCGCCATAACGCCAGCTACTGGCGCGCTCCAACGGCGGCTCACCCTCACTGGTCGGCAAGAAGGCCTCGACATCGGGCAACGTTACGGGCAGGTCCTCCTCAGGCACTGCGCGAGGAACACCCTGCTCGTCGTAATAAATCGGAATCGGCTCACCCCAATAACGCTGGCGTCCAAAAATCGCATCTCTGATGCGATAGCTGAAGGCGCGCTTACCTACCCCGCTCGACACCAAGCGGTTCAAGATCCACTCGGTAGCCTCTGTACGAGACAGGCCTGTGACCTCACCAGAGTTGATCAGCTTGCCCTCGGTTACCAAAAACGGCTTGCTCGCCTGCTCTGCCCCCTCGTAGATATACGTGATGGGCAGATCGAATGTTTGAGCAAAGTTGAGATCGCGCTGATCGCCGGACGGTACCGCCATGATGGCGCCAGTCCCGTAATCGGCCAGGACATAGTCAGCAATCCAGATCGGGAGGTTCTCGCCGGTCAACGGGTGGATCGCATAGGCACCGGTAAATTGGCCCGTCACACGATCTGTCTTGGCCATGCGATCACGCTCGGAACGCAAGGCTGCCTCATTGCGATAGCCCGTCACCTCGCTCTTGAATGATTGAGGGGTGATCGCCTCAACGACTTCGTGCTCGGGCGCCACCACCAGAAAAGTAGCGCCGAAAAGCGTATCAGGGCGCGTCGTGAAGACCTTGATGGAACACTTAGAGTCGCGAACCTGAAAATCTATTTCAGCGCCCTGTGACTTGCCAATCCAGTTGCGTTGCATATCCTTGAGCGCTTCAGGCCACTCCAGCCCGTCGAGCCCTTCAAGCAGCCGGTCGGCATAAGCTGAAATGCGCAACATCCATTGTTTCATCATCTTTTTCTGAACGGGGTGACCGCCGCGCTCGGAAAAACCTTCCTTGATTTCATCATTGGCCAAAACAGTGCCCAAGGCCGGGCACCAATTGACGTAAGAGTCGGCACGATAAGCCAATCGGTAGTTCATCAGAAACGCCGATTGTTCCAGTGCCGAGAAGCTGGCCCATTGCGCCGCAGTAATGACTGAAGTCCGAACATCCGACCAGGCATTGACTGCTGTGTTGCCGGCGTGCTCGAACTTTTCAATCAGTACACTAATAGGAAGAGCCTTCTGGGAATCAAGGCAGTACCAACTGTCGAACAACTGGCAAAATATCCATTGTGTCCAATGATAATATTGAGCGTCGGAGGTTTTTATTTCACGATCCGTATCGTAACAAAAACCCAACTTCCTGAGCTGCGCCTTAAAAGTCGCTATATTTTTGTCGGTGGTAATCCTGGGGTGCTGTCCGGTCTCGATCGCATATTGTTCTGCGGGCAATCCAAACGAGTCGAAGCCCATCGGATGCAATACATTGAACCCTAACATCCGCTTGAAGCGACTGTACACGTCGGTGGCAATATAACCCCGGGGATGGCCAACGTGCAGGCCTGCACCCGATGGGTAAGGAAACATATCAAGGCAATAGTATTTAGGCAGCGAAGTGTCTAGTTTAACGGAGTAATGTTTTTCATTTTCCCAGCGCGCGAGCCATTTTTCTTCAATCTTCCTTATACTATCTATTTGCATGAACAACTCCTAAAAACCCGCAGACACCCAATTTTCCGAGAGGGGAAATATATTACAATCGAGCGCTATTCGCAACGCGCTGCGGTTAATTTAAGGAAGGCATATATCGTTTGGGTCACCCCGTTTTCGGGCTGTAGAAAAGCGTAATGGCGCCCCCTCTTTGAGCATTAGGTCAGCCGGGGAATAGCCCGCCGAAATCATCCGCTGCAATGATCGTAGATACTCCCTCTCCGTATCCGCCGCCCCCTGGCAATCCAACCCTTCAGAGGCAAGCTCGACAAGTCGCTGTATACCCGAGGCGAGTGAGATTCCGGAAGAGTCGGCGCCCTTCATGCCAAACTCCGCAGCCTGAGCATATTTTATATTCAACTCATTCAGCGCTTGCCCCCCTAGAAAATCCAATGCGCCATCCAGGGCTTCCTCGCTATAGGCCAACCCCTTCCAGAACGCTGCAAGTGAAGCGGCAAATGGCGACGCACAGGTATCGGCAGAACGAAACTCGACGACATTTTTCAGCCGTGCCTCTGGATACAGCGTGCCTAGGTGCATGACCCAGTCCTGGAGTGTTGCGCCACCTGAGCGAGCGCCTAGACGCATGTAATCCCGAAAACTCAAGTCATTCATATGGATCAGCTCGCCCTCACGTTGAATGAACAGAACCGGCTTATCCAGTGCCCATTCGACATAGTGTTCAAAGGCGTTTGGAACGAACTCGGCGCTCAACATGAAATCCGGGATACCTGCGCGTTGTTGATCAAATAATGTCCACGCATGCATACGGTGACTTTTATAGCGACTGGACACGGCAGCAGAATAAGGTGAGTTGGCAAATAGCGCGACAATATAGGGTTGGCACGCAACCCCCAATTTCAAGAGTTTTCCGGCATGTCGTTCAGAGAAGTAATCGACAGATACCTGCATTGACGCTGTCATCTTTTGACCCGCCGATGCGCCCGTGACTTTCTCCAAAATGGGCATCATATGCAGGTAGCGTTTACGCGGCACCGTCGCAACCGACGACACATCGCCGAACGGTCTAAACCCAATGGGTAATAAAGAAATGGCCAGCCTGTTACAGACCTCATCAAGTTCGCGCAAGAAAATCTCGAGTTCAACAAGGATGTCAGAAACAAGACGAAGCGGAGAAGAAGAAAACTCCATCTGCCCGCCGGGTTCGAGGCTTACAACCGTGGCCCTGCGCTTCAACCCAACAATCAGGCCGTCGTCATGAACAGGCGCATATCCGTAGCTTAACAAGCCTTTGAAGATACTCGACAAGCTGCGCACGCCAAAAAAAGGCACGCTCAACGAGGTCGTTCGATCAATCAGGATCAACTCATATTCAAGCCCAATCAACGACGACGTCCTGGACTTGATGTGCCGATGAAAATAGGCAACACAATCGTCCTTTATTATGGTTCTCTCATCCTGCACTTCAAGCAGCTCACCGGCCATATTGATTGTCCACTCGCACTACGCCAACAGGTCTTCAAGATCACGCAATGCTGTCATCAGCCTGTCGATATCTTGCCGGGTATTGTAAAGATGCATCGAGACACGCAAAGCACCGTTAATACCGCTACTTCTATACAGCGGCTGATTGCACTGAAATCCGGAACTCACTGCGATGTCGTAACGATCGGAAAGAATCCTTGAAACAAACCCGAGCTCCACGTTGCCTGCGGGAACGATAGGGAAAATCGGCAGGTGTTGAGGCGCTAAAGGGAAAGCCATCTCAATATTGCGCACCGTACGAATCTGCGACGAAAAATAACGCTCCAAGTCCTTATCGTGGTCATGAACCAACTGGACACCCAAGCTGTTTATATAGTCGACTGCGGCCCCCAGACCTATGGCGCCCTCAATGTTCGGCGTTCCAGCCTCGAAACGGCCGGGCCCGGATTGAAAGCTGATATCGTCACTGCCCACTTTATTGACCATGCCACCGCCGTAGCGATGACACTTCATGGATGCCTGCAAGTCCCGTCGAACGTAAAGCACCCCTATTCCTGATGGCCCAAACATCTTGTGCCCGGACAGAGCGAGAAAATCACAGGCCATATGCCCTACGTTGACCGGGATATGACCAACGGTCTGCGCAGCATCAACCAAGCTCAACGCTCCTCGTGCCCTGGCGATAGCACACAGTTGGCGCACCGGCTGCACATTACCGGTGACATTCGAGGCGTGACAAACGGCAACCAACTTCGCAGGGTCAGCGGCGAGCAGCGAATCCAGATGATCAAGGTCTATGCAACCGCTTTGATCCAGCCTGGCCACGGTCACTCGGCATCTAAACAGCCAAGGCAACAGATTGGAATGATGCTCCAGGGGCGAAACCACAACATGGTCGTCCTTCCCCAGCGACAGCGCATTGGCCACCAGATTAATCGAGTCCGTACAATTAGCGGTGAATATCACTTCATCAGCACTGCCGCCTAGAAAACCAGCAACTTTATTTCGAGAAGCCTCATAGAGCTGAGAGGACAACTGGGCATATTGATGATTCGACCGTCCGACGTTGCTGGCAGCATTCCGATAATAATCAGTGATGGCCTCAATGACCGGCGTCGGTTTTAACGATGTTGATGAGCTGTCGAAATAAATGCGCTGATTATCTTGAAGAAACGGAAAGTCATTACGCGGATCGGGCAACACCAGGCTTCTCATATTTGACGTTTGCATAACATATTCTCTTTATAAGCACGTCATTTTTAATCCCGAACAGGATTATTTGACGATCGCAAATTTACCCGATGATTCAGGCGCTATACTTGGAACAGCAAGCAGTTCAACCACACGCTGACGGCCAAACCAATGGCGTAGTGAGGCGTGAACGACTGACATATCCACCGCGTCATTCGAGGCATTCATCACATAGAGCAACGTGACGCAGGCGTCGGTTACCTGCAGTTGATACTGCCGTACCCAGGGTGCGCAAACCGTAAGCACTTCATCGAGGTCAGCAAGCGTCTTGATATCGCCCTCCTCGGTCACGATCGCATCCTTGACCCTGCCGTGTAACTTTAATAGAGGAATAGTCTCTGACGGCTTGAATGCATGCCCTGCCCAGTCTCCATCGGCTAGCTCAACCAAGTCTCCGGTGGCGTAACGCAAAAAAGGCATAAGCGGGTTTTTCCAGGATGTGACAATCAGCTCGAATATATTGCGCTCAGGTAAATACGGTTTGAGTTCTATAATGGTTTCATGGCCACAGCGCACAAAGGTGCCCGCCCGATTTTGCATAAACATAACACCTAATTCCGTAGAGCCATACATGCTCAATACTGGCCTACCGTAAGCGCGTTCAATCAGCCTGCGCACAGTAGCGGTCAGGTACTCATAAGAAGCGGCGATGTAATCAGGGATATACAAGGGCTCATCGATTTTATACTCAGCCCGTTTGACCAGGAAAATTGCCAGGTAAGTTGGATCTATCTCCAGCAACCTTGGAGCAAACATCCACAGTTCCGCGCCGATCCGCTTGATGTCGGTCATGGTCCAGCGGGTAGGGTCCGGGTGAGTGTTAAGGCTCAGTACGCCGTTGTGTATTCTTTCGTTATAGTTAGGATTATCCAAAAAACACGAGACCGCAGAACATGCCGCGGTGGTCAACACTGCTTTTTTATCATGCTGTATTGAGTAGCCGGCCATATCACTCACGCATTGATAGGCATACGTGAACTCACGGCTCCACCAGCCTTTATATCGAATGATCTGAAGAATTTGATGGCTGCTACCCGATGTACTGGCGAACTCAACATCTCCTCCCTCAATGCCCATGCGCATCGCATCCGTCATAAAGTTTTGCGGAAATCCGGAAATGATTTCCTGTTTACTCAATAACGGAATATCACCGGGCTCGCCCTTTTCAAAAAAGCGACCAAGGTTCCCGACCACGCGCTGATAGAGGGGGACTTGAAAATGGTTAATCGACATCCCTTAGGCTCCTTTTAGCAGCTTCACTGACGAAACGTTTCCATATCTGCATGTTTTCCGGGTGATTAACTAATGTCTTTTCAATATGCCCCTGCAATCCCAGAACGAAATGATCATCACCGTTAAGTTCCAAGCCCTCTATCAACCCGTCGTCCGATATCGCATTGGCCTTCAACGAAGGTGCCAAACGCTTGACTGCTTGATGGTGCACAGATGAAATAGTGAGCGTGCTTCTCTGCGTGATCGCGTAAAGCTGGCTGGTGGGGTCCACGTCAACAGGGTGATAGTTGATCCAACCGTCATTATCTATACTGTGGTCGACGCCCCGATAAGGAATCTCCTGAAAGAGCGTTCCCCCTTCTGCAACGTTAATCAGTTGCATGCCCCTGCACACCCCTAGAATGGGAAGCTTGCGGGCCTTGGCTTCCCGATACAACAGCAGCTCCAGTGCGTCACGGTCTTTGTCGGGACTCAACATCATGGGGCGCTTGTAGGCCTCTCCTACGCCCGTAACCTGGGAGGTATAAGTGACTTCGAGCGCCTCTCCATAACTACTGGGACACAGATCCTGACCGGACGGTAACAGCAAGCCGCTTGCCAGTTCAAACAAGCGCTCGACACACTCGGTGGACATGCCAGGCGAAAGAATAAGAGGCAGGCACTTCAACGAAATCAGAAGATCGATAAAGCTGCTATTGACCACGTTCACTGACAAGGCAGCCGAGTGATTTATTGCTAATCGCTGGCGCGCGGCGCTGATGAGAATGACGGGCTGCATCATTCACCTCCCTGGATAAGTGGACTGTTTAATAGTAAGCACGTTGCGAAAGGCGCGCAGTATGGAATTTATCGATCAGCGCGGACCGGCAATGTATCAATGTAATCGGCGATGGAGTCCAACTTTAACCTGTCATATGAATAGCGTTGATCCGGCTCGGTATCAGGCATCTTGGTGCCTGCACGCATTGCCGACTCTACAAAAATCCCTAGTAGAGGATTCACCTCAAGCACATAGAATTTCCCATCCACAGCGGATTGCACCATATCGACGATAGTTCCATTTATCCCCAAGACCTTGGCGGCCTCAAGCGCCACTTCCACTTCGCCTCCCAGAATTCGAGGCGTCATTTCGCCGCCAGCAGATATATTTGTTTTAAAACTGTGTTTCTTCTTGCGACTGTAGCCGCCCATCAACTCGCCGTTGAAAATTTCGACACGGCGATCGTAATCACCGAACTCTATGTATTGCTCAACATAATAATCGGACAGAAAATGGCCGGTGGCCTGAATAAAATCAATGAACTGCTCGGCATCCACGAAGCGCATGATCCCCACCGCACCGTGCCCTGAGCGCGGTTTGTAAACGAGACTCCCCCAGCGCGCAAACAACTCATGAATAACAGAATCCGCAACCGACGTTCCCAGCAACGCAGCATCCGGAACGGTAACACCCTGCTTGCGCAACAACTGATTGGCTTTGAATTTATCACGGCAATTGAAAAACGAAACGCATTCATTCACCACTGCCACCCCACTATCTTGGAGTGCCCGAAGAATATCCGCCTGGTAGGCAGATTGTTCATCGGCATTCATATGAAACAGTGCATCAAAATCACTAAGGCAACGCCCACAGGCTGAATAAACCTTGCCTGAGATCACATAACACTCGCGCATATCAAACTCGGAAAAAACGACAAACCCTTTGTCCTCAAGCAACTGACACAGCACTCGCTTGGGAACATGGCCGTTATCATTTTCATACATCCACAGGATGACCGAACGACGAGTGCTGACTGAAGTATTCATCGCAGAATCTCCGCGCTTATATTTAATGATTCATCATGAGTATGGTGCGCTGAAAGCGCACCAAGGGCAGTTCAGAGAATGACCGACAAGGGGTCCTTGTACGAATCACGCTGAGTGAGGTTGTACCACCAGCGACGAACATTTTCATATTTAAATACAATGCTTTCGCTTTGCGCCTTGAGGATGTAATCCGTGTATTGAACAAACGCCAAGTCTGCCAGCGAAAGCGAATGCCCCACAAGAAACGTGCCCTCCTCACCAATGGCACGATCGATGGCGGCGTAAATAGCGTCGAGCTTTTCCTCCGCCTCTTTCACCACCGCTAAATCAGTCTCTCCACCATACATGGGTAAAAAGATTTTCTGCCATACCACCGCGAAAGCCTGCGGTGTGAAATAGCTGGAATCTACACTTAACCACTGATCCATCCTGGCAATATCTTCCTGCGCTTCAGGTACCAATGGAGTGCCGGGCAATATGGCAGCCAGATAACGATTAATGGCCTGCGACTCGTAAAGCGTCAGGTCACCGTGCACCAGTACCGGGACTTTACCGAACGGGTTCAAGCCCAAATGTTCATCCGACTTATGCGCCCCCGTGCTCAAGTCGATGCTGATAAATTCAATCGGGATGTTCTTTTCCTTCAGCACCATAAGAACACTGCGCGTACAGGCGCTATTTTCGTTACCGATCAACTTCATAGTGGTGTTTATCATTTACCCAACCCCATTTGCGAACCCATATCCAATGTATTGCCGAACGTCCATCCCTTGCGGATCACCTCGCCATCGAAATAAGCGATATCCATGTTGTCCACGTTGACGACACGATGTGAGGCGGGAATGCCTTTGAGCGGGCCCTTGTGAGTAGCGGTGAAAATGCCTTGGTGAATGACGAAGCTCCCCACCGACCACATATTGGTCATGTTAATGGACGCATCGGGAAAAGCTTCGGCAAGCATCACGAAATCATCGCGCGAATGCTCCCTGCCTACAGCCAGACCTGGAACCATCTGGTCATCCCACTCAATGTCTTCACTCATGCAATCGAGCCAGGGCTCCAATTGCTTGCTCAGTAACAATTCGTTGTAATGACGCATTTTTGCCAGGTTCTCAAACTGCGGTTTCAGCGTTTTGCAGTCGTATATCTGGCACGGCTCGGTTAACGAAGGCACCTCACGCCCTTGGTCGTCAATAGCACCCAGCTGAATAAGCAAGGTGTAAGGGTCTTCATAAGTGTGTTCTTTGGTAATCCTGAGGTCGCTATCAAACCAGAACAGACTTGCCGCGATCAGTCCAACTTTTTTTTGCTCAGGCTCCACCCCCATGTAAGCTTGGACGTGTTTACCCTTCCAACCCCAAACCGCGATGAGCACATTGTCCTTCAGAAACAGCATCTGATCAGCCAATTGCATATCCACAAAGGTATTCTGCCAGTCCTCGTAGTGTTCAAGAATCTGTGAGACACCAATACGATCCGGCTGCCCAGGCGATTTGCGAATCGCATCGGCAGCGTATAAAGACGCCAGAGACTTATAATCTTTAGCGCGCACAGCGGCCAGGTAACGTTCTCGAATGACTGTCAGGCTCATGTTTATTACCAACTGAATGAATGAACGGGGTTAAGTCGACACTGAAGTAAAACTTCAGGCATCGGATCCTCGCTGGGTGACTCAAAGTCCATACCGAAGATTTCTTTATTCTCCTGCTTTATCCATTTATCGAAGGGATGCTGGGAGACGGCCAACTTTTCAAAAGCAGCCTTCAAGTCGGGTGAAGCCAAATAACAAATAAAAAGCTGCATCTCGCCAAACTGTTGCAAAAACCAGTGTTCCTCGGTGGTCTCCATGCGCCCCAGAAAAGCGCGAAATTCAGCATTGCGTTCATCTCTGATCAACTTGGCGAAATTCAGGAATCTCTCCTTTTTATCGCTGGACAAGGGAACGGCAAAAGCGATTGTTTGCATACAGTTACCTCAGGTACGTTTTATAAACTCAAGGGACACGCCCGGCTCGGACGTCATAAATAACCGAGCTTTCAAGACCGGCTCTGACCCTGCCACTGCACGAAGCTCGTAACGTTGTGCAATCCGCACCAGAATCGTCTTACCCTCTGCCTCTGCCAAATGAACGCCAATACACTTTCGCGCCCCGGCGCCAAAGGGTAAATACGCATATTTATGCACTCGCTTGATTCGTTCCGGCGTGAAACGCTCCGGGTCGAATTTCAAGGGTTCATGCCAATATTCGGCACTGCGATGTAAGCCCCATTGAGCGACGATAAAGTCAGAGCCTTTAGGAAAAAGGTAATTCTTGTATTGATAATCTTCCAGCACCACCCGACTCATGCCCCATGAAGAGGGATAAAGCCTTAGCGATTCCTTGAACACGCAGTCCGTGTAGTCCAGGCGCTTTAAATCTTCCAATGTACAAATACCGTTGCCCAGGGCCGCCTCGATCTCGGACCAAAGTCGCTGTTGCTCTTGCGGATGTTTTGAGAGCAGATATAGCGCAAATGCGACGCCATTGGCTGTTGTTTCATGGCCGGCCAAAAACAGGTTCATGACCTCGTGCCTGAGTTGGATATCCGTCATCCCCTGCCCGGTATCCTCATAGACAGCAGACATATACATCGACAACAAGTCGGTGTGCTGAACATCTTTATGTTGATGACGATCGCGAATAATTTTGTAAATAATCGAGTCTATTTTTTCCTTGGCACTTTCATAAGCCTCTTCATTAGAGGCGGTAATGCTGGCTGGCGACCACAGTTTTAACAGAGAGTACTCCTGCAAAACCTCAAGGGCGTTTGTTACATCATTTGTAAAACGCGAGATATCGGTGGAAAAAAGGCATTTGATGACAATCCTCAGAGTGAGTTTTTTCATCTCTTGAGTTGCATCGAGTACGGCGGCACCTTGAGCGTCCCATTCATCAAACATTTCATCGATGCACTCATGAAAGACGTCGCCGAATGCGTCGACACTGCGTTTGCTGAATGAGGGGTTGGCAATTTTTCGTTGGCGCTTCCACTCGTCACCGATCAACGTTGAAAGACCATTACCAATGGCGGGGCTAATCTTTTCCATGGTTTCAGCGCTTTTGGAAAAAAAGCGCTCATGGGTGATCAACATATCCTCGATAAACGGGGCATCCGCAATGAGGTAACCCTCTATACCCGGCAAGTAAACGATATTTCCATATTTTTCCAAGGCGAGTGTGGTCACCCCCAAGGGGTCCTTCAGCATATAAGACGGATCGTTTAGCTCGGGAGAACGGTCCAGGCTGCCAGGCACGACATCAAATCCAGCCTGGGTCGACAGTGCCACCTCCTTCGAATCCATCAAGTCGCCGTTATTCACGCTCTTCATAGCTGCACACTCTCATAGTTACCACGATTAACCGACAGCACTCTGGGCTCGCCATTCACGGCGAAGAAGTTAAGTGACCAGGACACTTCAAGATTCAATACGTGATGCCACCAACCCGCCGGTAAATACAGCATATCGCCTGGTTCCAATTCGCATACTGTATAAACAGCCTGTTTGAAATCTGGAAACTTCTCTGTCGAATAATGATCAGGATCCACTCGACTAGGCTCATACATCAGGTTTCCGCCAACGGTCGTAGGGTAGAGAAAGCGCGTTTCACTGGGTGAATATAAGCGTATTCTTTTTCGGCCCTTAAGTTGTACGAGAAAATTGTCCACCATATCCCTGTGCAACTTCAGCCCCGTATTGGCTGGACCAATCCACCACCGTGGGCTATTAAATACTTCGCGTTCAAAAACGCTTGGAAAACAATAAGTATCTTCGAGTACCGACGGCACGGTATTGGCCGCCATGTAGCCGTCAGCCGCGCATGCGGAGGTATACAAGCTATTAATATATTCGGCAAACGTGGCTTTCAGGTACTTCGGTGGATTGCCTTTTTCCAAATCATATTCTTCAACAAGAACACTCACATCCAGCATCCCCACCGTGTCCACCAGTTGCGCGACAGACATATTGAAGATGGGCCAGGTAACGCCTGCCTTTTTTACAATAACGGGTTCGCCACGCGCCAGATAGGGTTCAATCTCATCTTCGCCTGTAATCGAACGACACATTGAAAAATCTTTGCCTTGAACGCTGTGAGTTTCTAACTGTGCAATACGCTGACGATCAACAACCCCGCTATTGAATATCAGATTCAACAGTTTCATCACATCGACTTCAACATCCTGATCGTCGATGTTACCCACGATGTTCAATTTACCGGTATTGAACAGGGTTAAGGGATCATCCACCTTATTCGCCAACGCATGAAAGGCATCTTCGCTCACTATAATCCTAGCTCGTGAGGGGCTATCCGCGCCCTGCGCCGTCCAGCAAAGCGTGTCAGTCACATCAACAGTGCTCAGCCTGAGCCCCGTTTCCAGTTGCCAATGATACCGCCCCTGCAGACCGTTCAACGCCCACGCTGGAACTCTTTCGCTCAGTTGCTCAATCAGTCGCAGAGACGAGACAGTATTCACTAACATCACATAAGCTCCATGCCAAGCCATATCAAAGCTCAAATAATAAATTCCTGTATTCTTTTCTAAACACAAGACCTATTGCATATTCGATGTAACGCATAAAGAGAGGTGCGTAACCAAGCTTTAGTGGATCTGTCTTCACAGCGACACTCAGCCAATCCCCCGAACTGGAAAACTTTTCATAAAACAGTTGGGTAAACCTATAGTCACTGGACTTAAGCCCGGCCCCGGTGAAGTGCTGCTGCCCAAACAACGAAATGATCGGTTGCAGGCTATCAAGGTGCTCAGAGAACAATTCAAGCAGCCAGGCATGGTAGATACCCTCCTGTGATGCTCTATCATCTTTAGCCACCGCGACCAGTCTGGCCTTAACCTCACTGGCTGTAAGCTCCACTTGCGTGTCCTCCTCCAGCAATCGACCCAGGGCTTTCCAATGCATTGAACAGTCATCGATATACTGATCCAGGTACAACACCAAAAACTCGCTGAAGGATTTGTTTTTTCGGTGTGCCTGGCACATCAACGTGTTCGAGACATAGCTAAAGAAGCTGTAAATCTCTTCTCGGCTTCCCAAGGCGTCCACCAAAAAACTTGGAAAATGGAACGTGGGCCACTTCGAGTCCGTTGCAATAACCCCTTCACGGTCAAATGAATAGGTGGTGTCCCTTTGAACAAATTCCGTTGTTCTGCCGATACCAAATACCCGCGTGCTCGGAATGACGTAGCCGGCTTCGTATTTATTGGTTAAGCCACTTTCCTCCAGGAATGACAGCGTGCGCGCTATCGTATATTTATCAGCATGAGCATTCCCGAGAAAAAAGGATATGAGGTTTGAATATTCTATCGGCGCGCTGGCGGTGAATTTCGTATCTTGGTTTACCTTACGATTCTTTTCTTCATGAATTTCTGCACGAATCGAAGACAGGCTTTTAAGAAACGTTACTGCCTGTTCTCTTTTGTAAGGCACCGTCGCGCGCCTTAGATTGGCCTCGTCCAAAGAAAGAATATCGTTCATTGCACCGGTGTAACCGGCACGCATCATCGTCTTCAGTTCGTCGTAACCCAAGGAGGGTAGGGAATACCCCGACCACTTGATCTGACGTTTTTTATAACGTTCATTGAGTCTAATGACGCGCTCAGCCAGTTCCAAAGCAAAACCGGCACCGCCGATATTTAGCTCCGAGCAAATGAACCAAAAATCATACAGATCATTTTTTAACAAAAACTCTAAGTCGGCCTCAACGACATCAAGATTGCGCTTATCAATTCGCTTGCCCTTGACGTCGGGCTCGACACAAAAATAGCACTGAAAAGGACACCCACGTGATACCTCCACGGCGATTGTCGGCGGCGTTTTAGACAGCAAAGCGGGGCCATAAAACGCCTTGATCTCACTGACGATTTCAGGCCGATACTCTGTGGTTTCAGCGGGTTTATAGAAGCCCACATCGTTATAGATATACTCGGCGCCGTTCTTGTGAATCAGCCCAGGTATTGTCCCAAGATTGCGACCGGATAGCGTGTCATTAAAGGCACGGAAAAAACCGTCCGGACATCCCTGCAACCCAAGATCAATCTCAAGGTAATTAGCCAACTTCCTGGCATGGGTAGTAAAACCAAAACCGCCCATGATAATAGGTGCATCCGTCAGTTCCCTGACCAAGCGAATCAGCCTTTTACTGTCTTCAACCGGGAAGTAGGTTCTAAAGAAGCTGCCCGGTGCTCCGTCAACCACATCATAATTGGAGAGGTCAAGCGAATCTCCTTGTCGCAGGTGTATCCCAATCATTTTTGGGCGCTGGGTCTTTATCACGTTTTTCAGGTATTCATACCAATGCTCAACGTATAACAGATCAATGCGTCTGACACTGAGGTCAAATCGTCTGGCGATTTCACTGATCTGTACAAAGGCGTACGGATATATTGGCCGCCAAGGCAAGTTGCAACAGTTTAACAATAGAAAATCAATTTCCTGGTTTTTCACAGCGTATCGCCTTGTCTACCGGTGCCTATGCACTGACTAATTGGTCAAAAACATCGGTAACTTGAACACGGCCTTGCGTGAATTACATCCTTGGCAAATAGCCATATTGCCGAGCTGTTTGACTCTGCTTTTAACTATTTTTTTCAGGTTGTCGTTGTCGATATGGCCGATATTGGACACGTGTCCAAAATCCTGGAAGCAGCCGAGGATGTCGCCTTTATAGCTCACGCTGACACTGCCGTCGCCAATGGCACAGAAGTTCCTGTTTTCCAAGGTTCCCAATACGGCATTCAGCATGAACTTGACCTTGCCCATACCAGTTTTGTATTCGCTTTCAGACAAATTCAAATCCAGTTCATGCACCAGCTTTTGCCGATATTCACTTTCCAGTTTTGCATTGATGTCCCCTCCTCTATTCCACAGAGGAAACAAATAGATCCGCTTGAAACCAAGGGCGCGCAGGTGTGCCACGGTTTGCGGCAAGGTGCTGTAGATCAACGGTCCGCCCGTTAAGTGGACGATGACTTTATCGGCAGCGGCCTCAGCCAACGCTGCGATATTTCTCCAGATTTTTTCATGGTTCAGGCCGATATGGACCTTGTCGAACACTTCTTTTTGAATGGAGCTGACAGACAATCGTATGACATCAACATTCTGTACGCACGCGTCCAGATTGCGCTGATTGAAAGTAACGGCGGTGGTCGTCACATCAGTTAATACCCCCGAGCGCCGCATCATTCTCAGAAGTTCATGAAACTCGGGGTGTATGGTCGGCTCACCTCGGCCGGCCAGGTCCAGTTCCCATACATAGGATGGATCTACTTGAGAAACGATCTTATCCATGGTCTCCAGCGAGATAAAACCATAGTCCTTGATCACCGAACGGGGACACATACTGCAGGCAGCAGGGCACGATGGAGTCGCCTCAACATTGACAAGTACTTTCTTAAGCACGGGCAGGTCCCTCCATTGAATCGTTCATATTCCATTGGCCGCACATCCGGACTTTCGACTCTTCCAGGCGTCGCGGTGCATCGACTCATCGGCAATCTATAGAAAGTGGATCCCTTCTGTAACTACCACTATTGGTAGGTACACTAATGATCCGAAATCATTATTCTTCACCCAATAAAGCGCTGTCAGCCAAGTTGACCGTCGAGTTCAAATAGAGAGCATTTCCACTCAAAATAATTTTATGGCGCCAGGATTATGCCTCTTTAGCAGCTTGTGTATTCATTTGATTTCTATCGTAAAACTGATCAGATTTACGGCGCTGCTTGGCGTCCCCCGATGCGTGGCAAGGTAAAACTACGATGAGTGCATTGATGAACAACTGGCAAGAAGATTTACTGATGATAACGGACGCAAAGTTGTCCGAATCACAGATAATCAAACACATTCAAGATACTGCAGTGAAGCTTGAGTTCGAGTATTGCGCTTACGGGCTGCAGCTTATTTTTCCCGAGGAAAAAGTCGTCATGTTCAACAACTATCCTCAGCAGTGGCAAAGGCGCTACGAGTCCGAAAACTATTTGGCTATCGACCCGAGCGTTGCTAAAGGGAGACAGAGCCAGGAACCGTTGATATGGAGCGATGAACTCTTTCGCAACACCAAGGCTTTTTGGGAGGAGGCCCGTGCGGGAGGGCTGAAGGTCGGGTGGGCACAATCGATCACTGACGCGGCGGGTGTTGCCAGCATGTTAACGCTCAGTCGCTCTTCACAACCCATCACTCGCCTGGAACTGGAGGCCAATGAAATAAAAATGCGTTGGTTGGTTAATGTGGCTCACATCACACTTTCGAGGCGCATATGTACCCGACTCGCCAATCCCCACGAAGTGAAGCTCACGTCTCGTGAAAAGGAGGTTCTCAAATGGACAGGCAGTGGAAAAACCTCTTTTGAAATCTCCTGCCTATTGGCAATTTCAGAAAACACCGTTAACTTTCATATCAAAAACTCCATACTAAAATTGAGCGCATCGAATAAGACTGCCGCCGTTGTTCAAGCTTTCCTGACCGGATTATTAAACTGACACTCCCTATGATAAAAAAATCAATACATGCCTTCGCCCACCACATTCATTTGCGTCGTTCTTATTCCGTAGTAATCAGATCTGGATACGCCACCAGGGTATCTACCAGAGCAACGTGGTCAACCGAATAGTTTTGTCGGCGAACAAGACATCATCCGTACCTGGCTCTTCTCGACACTGGTACGCAGCCATTTTGAAGCAAAGCCCGGACGGTGATTTCTATCAGTGGCCGAGTGTGAATGGCGACGACGACGCCTTTTGCCGCGATTTGTTCGTGGAAGAACACCTGACTGTGGTACCGGGCTCATACCTGTCGCGTGACGTGGACGGTTTCAACCCTGGCGCTGGTTGCACCGCTGGCGGAGTGTGTGGAAGCGGCTGAACGGGTCAGGGACTTCATTCAACGTCGTTCCTGAACACCCAGCCCGTGTTTACCTCAGATAAACGCGGGCTTACATACTCTAACAGTACGTTAGGAACGTTCCTGCGACGTGGATGAATAAGCCAATACATTCGTCCATTCTCATCGCAGGAAAGATCACATGATAAATCCCGCTTCCCAGCCCGTTTTTCTACACCACCAAACCACCCCGTCCATCGAAGATGATACGGGCAGCGCACACTCCCTTTCCAGAAGCCGGCGAAATATTGGTGAGCCAGCCAAATACTGGCCTCAAAACAGCACGATAAAAATCGCGATGTACGACTACGACATGGACGATGAATATGTGTTGGCCGTCAAAAAAGCCGCCAGCGAATGGCTGCCCCATATCAATCTGAAGTTCGAGTTCGTAGCTGGAGAAGAGGGCAATGTTCGTATCACACAAAATGTGAACAACAACTCCGAAGGCAGCTCAGCCATAGGCACGGACGCACTCGATAGATCTCCAGCGCACCCCACGATGGCGCTGCCACGGGACCATAGGCATCCTAGATTCGCTTACATAGTAAGGCACGAGTTCGGCCATATGCTCGGCGCTCATCACGCTCATCAACACCCCGACGCCAACATTCCATGGGATATGGAGAAGGTCAATCGTCTATCCGGGCTCAGCCCGCAAGAGGTAGAACGCAACTTGCTTCCCTTGCCTCGGTCCAGCAAATACGACTTCATGCCCTACGATGACAACTCGGTCATGCACTATGAAATCAATCCCGCCCTCACCCATGGAGGCTGGGGCCAATCCGAAAGCTGGACGCTGAGCGACGAAGACATAGCCTGGGCCAAAAAGGCCTACCCAAAAACGACGCCTGCTATTTCTTGAGCCCAAGGTTCGCCTCACTCATCCATCAGCCGCGTCTTGATCTAAGCGCATGGGTCGCCGCTCCCACAACGTGGGGCGGTCATGGCTGATGTATCTTGCAACCCATAAATGGGAACAAAGCTTCTTAAATGTTCCACCCACGCTCATCTGGTACACACACTCAGGTGAACGACATGCCCCTCACGATTCCAGCCAACCCCGCCCCTGCGCACGTCATGAGCGCACCTCTGAGTAGAAGTAAACGCGGCGTCGCCATGCCGGACAAACTATGGCCTCAACATTCGGTGCTGACCATCTCGCGACTGAACATGACGCAGGAACAAAAGGATCTGGTAAAGCACAACATCAACAAATGGGCCCCGCACACCAATCTCTACTTCAAGTTCATTGACAGTCCCGACGGCGATATACGCATCACGGTAGACAATGACACCGGCCCTGGATGGTCAAAAGTGGGTACCGACGCCAAGAAGGTTCCATTGTCCAGGCCCACCATGGGCATCAGCTTCACACGGTCTGACGCTAGTATTGCCGCCACAATCCAGCATGAATTCGGCCATGCCCTGGGCCTCAAACATGAGCATCAGCACCCTGACCGGACATTGGACTTAAACAGGGAGAACATCTACGACGAATACGAAAAACGGGGGCGATTCAGCTATGAGGCCGATAACGATATCGTCAGGACTTTTTCACGTCACCAGGTACAGGCCTCTGCAAACTATGATGACAAATCCATCATGCACTATGGCTTTTCTGCTTCAAGACTCAACAGTGCCCCCCCCATCCCGCGTAACTTCAAATTGTCTGAAGACGATAAAACGTTCATCCAGTCGCTTTATCCAGAAGATAAAACCTTCGTGGGCAAACTGCTCAATTCAAGCATCCTGGCAATGATCAGCCCCACCACTACTTGACACTTCCCAAGTTCGCTTCGCTCATGTCCAGGTCCGCCAATACTTCGCGCAGTACATCGTCGCCAATCTGGTGCTGGCGACTCAAACGGTAGAGCTCCAGGCGCTGCGCGCGTAGTGCCTTGAGCCTCAGCCTGCGCTCCAACTGATCCATTTGCAGCGCCAGTGCCTGAGCCTCGGCCGAGTCATTGAATACGTCCAACTGATGACGATACTCCGCCATCAGTCGAGCCTTGAGCTCGGTGGCCAATGCCGCTTGAGCGGCGTCCGGCGTTTCGGCTTCGGCGGGTTCTTCGACCTCCAGCGCATGGATCGCCGCCACGGCGGTCTTTTTCCAGGCCTCGCGCACTTCGTTATGGCGCTTCTCATCCGGACCTTTCTCGACACCCCGCAGCAGCAATGGCAGGGCGATACAGGCAGCGACCAGGGATAACAGGATGACCCCGGCAGCGATAAAGATCAGCAGGTCACGCTCGGGGAAATTCTGGCCCGGTGCCAGCAGCAAGGGCACCGACATGACACCCGCCAACGTCACCGCACCGCGGACACCGCCGACGGTCAACAACCAGCAGGAACGGGCCGTCGGTACCAGGGTCAGCGCACTTTTGCCGCGCAGCCTGCGCAGCAGACCCGACAGCCGCCAGATGCTCTGCACCCAGATAAAGCGCAATACCACCAGCACCAGGAAGATCGCCATCACCTCCAGGCAGCGATACATCAAGGTGGGCCACAGCGTGGTTTCATGGCTGACCACCGCCTTGATGATGTCCGGCAGCTGCAGGCCGAGCAGCAAAAAGATCAAGCCGTTGAAGGCAAATTCCAGCAACGACCACACGCTGCGGTTGAGCAGGCGCGTGCTGGTCTGGCGCGGCAACAGGTCGAGCCAGCTTTGCATCATGCCCGCCGCCACCGCCGAGAGAATGCCGGACGCGCCCAGGCGCTCAGCCAGTACGTAGGCAGCAAAGGGCAGCAACAACATGAACACCACATGGGTCGCCGGGTCATCCCAGCCCCGCGCAATCATCCAGGCGCGCAGGCGGCCGACCAGCCAGCTCAACGCCACCCCGATCGCCAGCCCGCCCACCGCCACCAGTACAAAAGTCAAACTGGCATCAGCCAGCGAAAACACACCGGTCAACGCCGCCGCCAGGGCAAATTTGAAGGTCACCAGGCCCGATGCGTCATTCATCAAGGCTTCGCCCTGAAGCATGTGCATCAACGGCTTGGGCAAACGATTCTGGGAAATGGCTGACACCGCCACCGCGTCCGTAGGCGACAGCACCGCTGCCAGGGCGAAGGCCACGGGCAAGGGAATCGAGGGCAGCAGCCAATGGATGAAGTAGCCGGCACCGACCACGGTGAACAGCACCAACCCCACCGCCAATGTGAGGATCGGCCCGCGCAAGCGCCACAATTCACGCTTGGGCATGCGCCAGCCATCGGAAAACAGCAACGGCGGCAAGAACAGGAACAGAAACAGCTCCGGGTCCAGCGCCACGTGCAGGCCCAGCGTAGGCCAGGCCAGCAGGGCTCCGGCGGCAATCTGCAGCAACGGCAACGGCAGTGGGATAATGCGCCCGACCAGGCGCGAAACGCTGACCAGCATCAGCAGGATAAGAACGGTGTAGGCGGTTTGCATAACGCGGGGTTCCCGGACAATCGACTTGCAATGACACACATCAGGCAACAACTGGCCGTTGAAGTGCCTTATTACTCCGCTATGTTACCCGCCTGTACCGCGCACTGGCGCTTACACAAACGTCGCATCCTGCTGACGAGCGGAGCCGAAACGCGCCGGGCGTGGCATAATCCGCGATCTTCCATTTTTCATTCGTCCAGAGGAGGGCAATTCCTTGACTGCTTCAAGCAAAACCTTGCACCTTTTCGGCATCAAAGCCTGCGACACCATGAAAAAGGCGCGCACCTGGCTCGATGAGCATGCGGTGACCTATGAGTTCCATGACTACAAAACGGCCGGTATCGACCGCGAACACTTGACTCAATGGTGCAACGAGCACGGTTGGCAGGTGGTGTTGAACCGTGCAGGCACCACCTTTCGCAAACTCGAAGACGAACGCAAAGCCGATCTCGATCAGTCGAAAGCCATTGAGTTGATGCTCGCACAACCCTCGATGATCAAGCGCCCGGTGCTCGATCTCGGTGACAGAACCCTGATTGGCTTCAAGCCAGATAGTTATTCGGCGGCCCTCAAGTAGGCCAGCCTTCCATTTTTGTAGAGGTAACAGCATGTCCCATTCCCTGTTCAGCCTGGGCTTCGGCGTCGGCACTCAGAACCGCCAAGGTGCTTGGCTGGAAGTGTTTTACGCACAACCGCTGCTCAATCCGTCGGCTGAAATCGTCGCCGCCATCGCGCCGATCCTGGGTTACACCGAAGGTAATCAAGCGATCACATTCACCATCAGCCAGGCGCTGCAACTGGCTGATGCGCTCAAAAATGTCGATGCTACCCAAGCCGCGCTGCTCAATCGGCTCGCCGAAAGCCACACCCCGCTGGTCGCGACGCTGCTGGCCGAAGACGCCGCACTGACCTCCACGCCTGAGGCTTACCTCAAGTTGCACCTGCTGTCCCATCGCCTGGTCAAGCCTCACGGCTTGAGCCTGGCCGGTGTGTTCCCGCAGCTGCCGAACGTGGCGTGGACCAGCCAGGGCGCCATCGATATCGCTGAACTGGCCGAACGCCAGCTGGAAGCGCGCCTGCGAGGCGAGCTGCTGGAAGTGTTCTCGGTGGACAAGTTCCCGAAAATGACCGACTACGTGGTACCGAGCGGTGTGCGTATCGCTGACGCAGCCCGCCTGCGCCTGGGCGCCTACGTCGGCGAAGGCACCACCGTGATGCACGAAGGTTTCGTCAACTTCAACGCCGGCACCGAAGGCCCGGGCATGATCGAAGGCCGTGTATCGGCGGGCGTGTTCGTCGGCAAGGGTTCCGACCTGGGCGGCGGCTGCTCCACCATGGGCACCCTGTCGGGTGGCGGCAACATCGTGATCAAGGTCGGCGAAGGCTGCCTGATCGGCGCCAATGCCGGTATCGGTATCCCGTTGGGCGACCGCAACACCGTGGAGTCCGGCCTGTATGTGACCGCCGGGACCAAAGTGGCGTTGCTGGACGAGAACAACCAACTGGTCAAAGTGGTCAAGGCGCGTGAACTGGCCGGCCAGCCGGACCTGCTGTTCCGCCGCAACTCCGAGACCGGTGCCGTGGAGTGCAAAACCCACAAATCGGCCATCGAACTGAACGAAGCGCTGCACGCTCACAACTAAGCAGCCACTCGATGCCCCTGGCGGGTCGCACCTTTGGTTGCGGCTCGCTTATACGAGTTTTGAACATCATGCTTGTGCCCTCCCCCTGGCGCGCTGACTTTCCAGCCATCGCCACCCTGCAACGGCAAGACCAGACCTACCTGGACAGCGCCGCTACCACGCAGAAACCTCAAGCCCTGTTGGACGCGATCAGCCATTACTACGCCAATGGCGCCGCCAATGTGCACCGTGCCCAGCATTTGCCGGGGGCTCATGCGACCCAGGCGTTTGAAGACAGTCGCAGCAAGGTGGCGCAGTGGTTGAATGCGGGCGACAGCGGGCAGGTGGTGTTTTCCCATGGCGCAACCTCTGCGCTGAACCTCCTGGCCTATGGCCTGGAGCATTTATTCAACGCGGGCGATGAGATTGCCATCAGCGCCCTGGAGCACCACGCCAACCTGCTGCCCTGGCAGCAACTGGCAAAACGTCGCGCGCTCACGCTGGTGGTATTGCCCCTGGACGATGACGGCGTGATTGACCTTGAAGCCGCCGCCACCTTGATCGGCCCGCGCACGCGGTTGCTGGCAGTGAGCCAATTGTCCAACGTGCTCGGCGCGTGGCAGCCGCTGGAAGCCTTATCAAAAATGGCTAAGACGCACGGCGCCCTTACTGTGGTAGATGGCGCGCAAGGCATCGTCCATGGTCGCCACGACGTGCAGGCCCTGGGCTGCGACTTCTATGTATTTTCCAGTCACAAACTCTACGGCCCGGACGGTGTCGGCGTGCTATACGGTCGCCACGAAGCCCTGCATCACCTGCGCCACTGGCAGTTCGGCGGCGAGATGGTGCAACAGGCGGACTACCACAGCGCCAGCTTCCGCCCTGCCCCGCTGGGTTTTGAAGCCGGCACGCCGCCAATTGCCGGCGTGATCGGCCTGGGGGCGAGCCTGGACTACCTCAGTTCGCTGGATCAGCTCGTCGTCATCGCCCATGAAGCAGCGCTGCACGACTACCTGCTACGTGGGCTCAAAGCACGCAATGGCTTACGCATACTCGGATCGCCGCAAGTGGCACTGGCCAGCTTTGTGGTCGAGGGCGTGCACAACGCCGACCTCGCCCACCTCCTGACCGAGCAAGGAATTGCCGTGCGTGCCGGTCATCATTGTGCGATGCCGTTGCTCAAGACATTGCAGCTATCGGGCGCGATTCGTGTGTCCCTGGCGCTGTACAACGATTCCGATGACCTGGAGCGCTTCTTTGAAGCGCTGGACCAGGCGCTGGACATGCTGCGATGAGCTTGCCAACCGACGCAACGGCAGCACTGGAGGCGTTCCAGGCCGTAGGCGGCTGGGAGCAACGTGCGCGCCTGTTGATGCAATGGGGCGAGCAACTGCCGGCGCTGGCGGACGCAGACAAGGTCGACGCCAACCTGGTACACGGCTGCGAAAGCCTGGTGTGGCTGGTGGGCCACTTGCAGGACGGCCATTGGCAGTTTGCCGCCAGCAGCGATGCGCGGATGATTCGTGGGTTGGTGGCGTTGCTGCTGGCCCGGGTCAATGGCTTGGCGACTGATCAATTGCAAGCGGTTGACCTGCCTGACTGGTTCAATCAACTGGGCTTGTCGCGCCAGTTATCGCCGTCGCGCAGCAATGGCTTGAATGCGGTCTTGCAGCGCATGCGCGAATTAAGCCGTACGCAATACTAAATGTGGGAGGAGGCTTGCCCCCGATAGCTGAGTGCCAGTCACTGGATAAGTTGGCTGACCCACTGCTATCGGGGGCAAGCCCCCTCCCACATTTTGATGTGTGCAAGGTAGTGAGGTCTAGGTGGGCTTGACCCGCTCCGACGGCCTGCGCACCCCGGCCACAATCTTGTCCACCGCCTTGGTCGCCGCCACCATGCCGAAGGTCGCGGTGACCATCATCACAGCGCCAAACCCTCCCGCGCAGTCAAGCTTGACCCCATCGCCGACAAAACTCTTCTGCAAACAGATGCTGCCGTCCGGCTTGGGATAGCGCAGTTGCTCGGTGGAAAACACGCACGGCACGCTGTAATGGCGGGTCACCGTGCGTGAGAAACCGTAGTCACGGCGCAGGGTGGAGCGCACTTTCGAGGCCAGCGGGTCGTTGAAGGTGCGGTTGAGGTCGCACACCTGGATCAGCGTCGGATCGATCTGCCCGCCGGCGCCACCGGTGGTGATGATCTGGATCTTGCGGCGCTTGCACCAGGCAATCAGTGCCGCCTTGGCGTTGACCGCGTCGATGCAGTCGATCACGCAATCGATGTCTGGCGTGATGTATTCGGCCATGGTGTCACGTGTGACGACGTCCGCCACCGCATGCACCGTGCACGCCGGGTTGATGCTGCGCAGGCGTTCGGCCATTACTTCAACCTTGGGTTTGCCTACGGTGCTGTCCAATGCATGCAACTGGCGGTTGCTGTTGCTGACGCAGACGTCGTCCAGGTCAAACAGCGAAATCTCGCCCACCCCGCAACGGGCCATGGCTTCCGCCGCCCACGAGCCCACGCCGCCGACACCGACGATCGCCACATGGGCCGCTTTCAAGCGTTCCAGGCCTTCAATGCCATACAAGCGGGCGACGCCTGCAAACCGCGGATCTTCTGTGCTCATGACCATTACCCTAAAAACCGGCGCGCATTATGGGCTACGCAGCGACAAGTTTTAAGCCATCAGCTACAAGTTAAGAACTTAGATGCACTTTCGCTGCCCAATGTCCGGTTTTTCTCGGCTTGCTGTACGCTCAGGGAAAGGCCAGTGTAGGATGCGCGCCGGTTGGCGTAGGCCGACACCTCTTTTCGTTCCACACCCTTTGGAACCCGACATAACCATGGCATCGCGTAAATTTGGACTCAACCTGGTGGTGGTGCTGGCAATTGCCGCGCTGTTCACCGGTTTCTGGGCGCTGATCAACCGCCCGGTCACCGCTCCCAACTGGCCCGAGCAGATCTCGGGGTTTTCCTATTCGCCGTTTCAACAAGGCCAATACCCGCAGAAAGACCAGTACCCCACTGACGAGCAGATGCGTCAGGACCTTGCGATCATGAGCAAGCTGACGGACAACATCCGTACCTACTCGGTCGATGGCACTCTGGGGGACATCCCCAAGCTGGCGGAAGAGTTCGGCCTGCGCGTGACCCTCGGTATCTGGATCAGCCCGGACCTGGAACGCAATGAACGCGAGATCCAGCGCGCCATCGAGATCGCCAACACGTCGCGCAGCGTCGTGCGCGTGGTGGTCGGCAACGAAGCGTTATTCCGCGAGGAAATCACTCCCGAAGCCCTGATCGTGCTGCTCGACCGCGTGCGTGCCGCCGTGAAAGTGCCGGTGACCACCTCCGAGCAATGGCACATCTGGGAAAAGAACCCGCAACTGGCCAAGCACGTCGACCTGATTGCCGCGCACATCCTGCCGTTCTGGGAATTCATTCCGATGGACAAGGCCGGCCAGTACGTACTCGACCGCGCCAGGGATCTGAAGAAACTGTTCCCGAAAAAGCCGCTGCTGCTGTCGGAGGTTGGCTGGCCGAGCAACGGGCGCATGCGCGGTGGCAATGAAACGTCGCCAGCGGACCAGGCGGTTTACCTGCGCACATTGGTTAACAAACTGAACCGGCAAGGGTTCAACTACTTCGTCATCGAAGCCTTCGACCAGCCCTGGAAGGTCAGCGACGAAGGCTCGGCCGGCGCCTATTGGGGCGTGTTCAACGCCGCGCGCCAGCAGAAATTCAACTTTGAAGGCCCGGTGGTCGCCATCCCGCAATGGCGCGTACTGGCCATCGGCTCGGTGGTGCTGGCCCTGCTGTCCCTGACGCTGTTGATGATCGACGGTTCGGCCCTGCGCCAGCGTGGCCGCACCTTTCTCACGTTTATCGCATTCCTGTGCGGATCGGTACTGGTGTGGATCGGCTACGACTACAGCCAGCAATACAGCACCTGGTTCAGCGTCACCGTCGGCATCCTCCTGGCCCTCGGCGCCCTGGGCGTGTTTATCGTGCTGCTGACCGAAGCCCACGAACTGGCCGAAGCGGTGTGGACCCACAAGCGCCGGCGTGAATTCCTGCCGGTCGAGGGGGAATCGGACTACCGACCCAAAGTGTCGATCCATGTGCCGTGCTACAACGAGCCGCCGGAGATGGTCAAACAGACCCTCGACGCCCTCGCGGCGCTCGATTACCCGGACTACGAAGTCCTGATCATCGACAACAACACCAAGGACCCGGCGGTGTGGGAGCCGGTGCGCGACTATTGCCAGACCCTCGGCCCGCGCTTCAAGTTCTTCCACGTCGCGCCCCTGGCCGGTTTCAAGGGTGGCGCGCTGAACTACCTGATCCCGCACACCGCCAAGGACGCCGAAGTGATTGCGGTGATCGACTCCGATTACTGCGTGTCGCCCAATTGGCTCAAGCACATGGTGCCGCACTTCGCCGACCCGAAAATCGCCGTGGTGCAGTCGCCGCAGGATTATCGCGACCAGAACGAAAGCACCTTCAAGAAGCTCTGCTACGCGGAATACAAAGGCTTTTTCCATATCGGCATGGTCACCCGCAACGACCGTGACGCGATCATCCAGCACGGCACCATGACCATGACCCGTCGCTCGGTGCTCGAAGAACTGGGCTGGGCCGACTGGTGCATCTGTGAAGACGCCGAACTTGGCCTGCGCGTGTTCGAGAAAGGCCTGTCGGCGGCGTATTACCACGACAGCTATGGCAAGGGCCTGATGCCGGATACCTTTATCGACTTCAAGAAACAGCGTTTCCGCTGGGCCTACGGCGCGATCCAGATCATCAAGCGCCACACCGCCAGCCTGCTGCGCGGCAAAGGCACCGAGCTGACCCGTGGCCAGCGCTATCACTTCCTCGCGGGCTGGCTGCCGTGGGTGGCCGACGGCATGAACATCTTCTTCACCGTCGGCGCGCTGCTGTGGTCGGCGGCGATGATCATCGTGCCGACCCGCGTCGATCCGCCGTTGCTGATCTTCGCGATCCCGCCGCTGGCGCTGTTCGTGTTCAAGGTGGGCAAGATCATCTTCCTGTACCGCCGTGCGGTCGGGGTGAACCTCAAGGATGCATTCTGCGCGGCCCTGGCCGGCCTGGCGTTGTCGCACACCATCGCCAAGGCGGTGCTTTACGGTTTCTTCACCACCAGCATTCCGTTCTTTCGTACACCGAAAAACGCCGACAACCATGGCTTCTGGGTGGCGATTTCCGAGGCCCGCGAAGAAATGTTCATCATGCTGCTGTTGTGGGGCGCAGCCCTGGGCATCTACCTGGTGCAAGGCCTGCCGAGCAATGACATACGCTTCTGGGTGGTGATGCTGCTGGTGCAGTCGCTGCCATATGTGGCCGCGTTGATCATGGCGTTCCTGTCGTCGCTGCCCAAACCGGCACCGAAGGCCGAGCCTGTCACTGCGGTGTAAAAACTTGCGTCATGCACTAAACGGCGGCCTCTGGCCGCCGTTTTGCTATAAGATAACGGCCGTTTTACACGCCTTGCACACATCACTGTAGGAGCGAGCTTGCTCGCGAAAATCGTTAACGATGAAGCGGACACCCTGAATGCACGCGGTGCCCTTGCGTTTTTCGCGAGCAAGCTCGCTCCTACCATTAGAACGTCGCTGTCTCGATTTCCGGAGTTTCCCCATGACGGCCCATGCCGACCTTTCGCCGACCCTTCAACTCGCCATCGACCTGATCCGTCGCCCATCGGTCACGCCGATCGATGCCGATTGCCAGAAGCTGATGATGCAGCGCCTGGGCGACGCCGGTTTCGCGCTCGAGCCGATGCGCATCGAGGACGTGGATAACTTCTGGGCCACCCATGGCCAACATGACGGCCCGGTGCTGTGCTTCGCCGGCCACACCGACGTGGTCCCCACCGGCCCGGTGCAGGCCTGGCAGAACGACCCGTTCGACGCGCTGATCGACGAGCACGGCATGCTGTGCGGGCGTGGCGCGGCGGACATGAAAGGCAGCCTGGCGGCAATGCTGGTGGCGTCGGAGCGCTTCGTCAGGGATTACCCGGACCACAAGGGTTCGGTGGCTTTTTTGATCACCAGCGATGAAGAAGGCCCGGCGCACCATGGCACCAAGGCTGTGATCGAGCGCCTGGCCGCGCGCAAGGAGCGCCTGGACTGGTGCATCGTCGGCGAACCGTCGAGCACCACCCTGGTGGGCGACGTGGTCAAGAACGGCCGTCGCGGCTCCCTCGGCGCCACCTTGACGGTACGCGGTGTACAGGGCCACGTGGCCTACCCGCACCTGGCGAAGAACCCGATCCATCTCGCCGCGCCGGCCCTGGCTGAACTGGCCGCCGAGCATTGGGATGACGGCAACACCTTCTTCCCGCCGACCAGTTTCCAGATCTCCAACCTCAATTCCGGCACCGGCGCCACCAACGTGATTCCCGGCGACCTGACGGCGGTGTTCAACTTCCGATTCTCCACCGAGTCCACCGTGGAAGGCTTGCAGCAGCGGGTCGCCGCGATTCTGGATAAACACGGCCTGGACTGGCATGTGGACTGGGCGCTGTCGGGCCTGCCCTTTCTCACCGAGCCGGGCGCACTGCTCGACGCGGTATCGGCCAGCATCAAGGCGATCACCGGGCGCGAGACCAAGGCATCCACCAGTGGCGGTACGTCCGACGGCCGTTTCATCGCGACCCTGGGCACCCAGGTGGTCGAGCTGGGCCCGGTGAATGCGACTATCCATCAGGTCAACGAGCGCATCCTTGCCAGCGACCTCGATGTGTTGACCGAAATCTACTACCAGACCCTGATCAAGTTGCTCGCCTGATGCTTGCCTGCCCCCTCTGCACTGCCCCGCTCACTGCGGTGGACAATGGCGTGGCCTGCCCCGCCGGGCACCGTTTCGACCGCGCACGCCAGGGTTACCTCAACCTGCTGCCGGTGCAGCACAAGAACAGCCGCGACCCAGGCGATAACCTCGCCATGGTCGAGGCACGCCGTGATTTCCTCAACGCCGGCCACTACGCCCCGGTGGCCAGGCGCCTGGCTGAACTGGCCGCTGAACGCGCACCGCAACGCTGGGTGGACATTGGCTGTGGCGAGGGTTACTACACCGCGCAGATCGCCGATGCCCTGCCCCACGCCGACGGCTACGCCCTGGATATTTCCAGGGAAGCGGTCAAGCGTGCGTGCAAGCGCAACCCGGCGCTGACCTGGTTGATCGCCAGCATGGCCCGTGTACCGCTGGCCGACGCCAGTTGCCAGTTTCTCGCCAGCGTGTTCAGCCCGTTGGACTGGCAGGAAGCCAAGCGCCTGCTCACCCCGGGCGGCGGCCTGATGAAGGTCGGTCCGACACGTGGCCATCTGATGGAGCTGCGCGAGCGCTTGTACGATGAAGTGCGCGAGTACACCGACGACAAACACCTGGCCCTGGTGCCGGATGGCATGCACCTGGCACACAGTGAAACCCTTGAGTTCAGCCTGAGCCTGGCCGAACCCGGGGACCGCGCCAACCTGCTGGCCATGACCCCGCACGGCTGGCGCGCCAGTGCAGAGCGACGCAGCGAGGTCATCGAAGCCGCCCAGCCGCTGCAGGTCACCGTGTCGATGCGCTACGATTATTTCGTGCTTCAATAACCTTTTTTCAGCATCCGCGAATGGATTTTCGAATCCCGCAACGAGGAACATCCATGCGCCAACCCGATATCGAGATTTACCTGAAGGACGCCGACGTCGACCACAAGGCCATCGCCGCCTGGCTGGGCGCCGCCCTGGGCCCATGCACCGACTGGGTCCAGAAGGGCCAGACCTACAAGTGCAAGGCCGGCAACGTGCCAGTGACCTGGCTGCCGAAAGCCGTGGGCAAGTGGAACAGCCTGTACCTGGAAAGCGACCAGACCCCATGGGACGACGACATCGCCTGCGCCCGCGCCGCGTTTGCCGCGCTGAACGTTGAAGTGCGCTGCGCACCGGGGACCTGGGTCGAGGAAGAGGGTGAGGAAAGTGCTGACCGCTGGATGCGCATCAGTGCCGACGGTGAAGAAGAGATCACTTGGAAAACCGCCTGACCTGAGCTGCGAACCCAATCAAATGTGGGAGGGGGTTTGCTCCCGATAGCAGTGGATCAGTCAATATAGCTGGTGACTGACACACTGCAATCGGGGGCAAGCCCCCTCCCACAGGGGTTCAGTGGTGAACTTACAGGCCCACTACATCCTCGGCCTGCAAGCCTTTCTCGCCCGTCACCACGGCATACTCCACCTGCTGGCCCTCGGCCAACGAGCGGTGCCCGTCACCACGAATGGCGCGGTAGTGCACGAACACATCCTTGCCATCTTCACGCTGTATAAAGCCGTAGCCCTTTGCATCGTTGAACCACTTCACGTTGCCGGTTTCGCGCGTTGTCATCTGTTCACTCCCACTGGTTTTTATTATTGAGTCGCTGGCGTTGAACTGCCGAGTATAAGACAGGTTCAAAAACCATCAACTCAACTTTACATCGCTGCTTTTTTGCCGATTTTCGGTGAATACGGCACACTACCCGCCCGAGCGCCTGCTCGGTTTTTTCCACTTGAAGCAGTTCGCCTATGACCCGCTCCCCGTTCCGCCGTCTGGTGTTTGGCACCTTGCGCCGACTGTTGTATCTCTGGGTTCGCTCGGAGACGATCAACCAGTCGTCCCTAACCCTTAACCTGGACCGCAGCCGGCCGGTGTTCTACGTCCTGCAATCGCCCTCAATGACCGAATTGGCCGTGGTCGATGCCGAGTGCACCAAGGCCGGCCTGCCGCGCCCGGTGCTGCCGGTCTCGGTGGGCCCCTTGATGGAGCCTGCGGCGTTCTTCTACCTCACGCCCGACCCGGACTGGCTCGGCCGCCAGGACAAGCGCGGCGCACCGCCCACCCTGACGCGCCTGGTCAACACCCTGAGCGAACATGCCGAAGAGAATGCACAAATCATTCCGGTCAGCGTGTTCTGGGGCCAATCCCCCGAAAGCGAGTCCAGCCCCTGGAAGCTGTTGTTCGCCGACAGTTGGGCGGTCACCGGGCGTCTGCGCCGGTTGTTGAGCATCCTGATCCTCGGTCGCAAGACCCGCGTGCAATTCTCCGCGCCCATCAACTTGCGTGAATTGATCGAGCACAATAAAGGGCACGAACGTACCGTAAGAATGGCCCAGCGCATCCTGCGTGTGCACTTTCGTAACCTCAAGACCGCCGTGATCGGCCCGGACCTGTCGCACCGGCGCAACCTGGTGAAGGGTCTGGTCAATATGCCCCTGGTGCGCCAGGCGATTGCCGATGAAGCCGAGCGCGAAAAGATTTCGCCGGAAAAAGCCAAGGCCCTGGCCCTGCGCTATGGCAACGAAATCGCCTCGGACTACACCTACACGGCGATCCGTTTTCTGGAAGTGGTGCTGAGCTGGTTCTGGAACAAGATCTACGACGGCATCAAGGTCAACAACATCGAGGGCGTGCAACAGGTTGCCCAAGGCTACGAAGTGATCTACGTGCCGTGCCACCGCAGTCATATCGACTACCTGTTGCTGTCCTACCTGCTGTTCAAGAACGGCCTGACCCCGCCGCACATTGCCGCCGGCATCAACCTGAACATGCCGGTGATCGGCAGCCTGCTGCGCCGTGGCGGTGCGTTTTTCATGCGCCGTACCTTCAAGGGCAACCCGCTTTACACCTCGGTGTTCAACGAATACCTGCACACCCTGTTTACCAAGGGCTTCCCGGTGGAGTACTTCGTCGAAGGCGGACGCTCGCGCACCGGTCGCATGCTGCAGCCGAAAACCGGGATGCTGGCCATCACCCTGCGCAGTTTCCTGCGCTCTTCGCGCATGCCCATCGTGTTCGTGCCGGTGTACATCGGTTACGAACGCGTGCTCGAAGGCCGCACCTATCTGGGCGAACTGCGCGGAGCGAGCAAGAAGAAAGAGTCGATCTTCGATATTTTCAAAGTGGTGGGTGCGCTCAAGCAGCGCTTCGGCCAGGTGGCGGTCAACTTCGGCGAGCCGATCAAGCTGGCGGAGTTTCTCGACCACGAGCAACCGGACTGGCGCGCCCAGGAACTGGGCCCGAACTTCAAGCCGGCATGGCTGAATGAAACCACCCACCGCCTCAGCGAAAAGGTGGCCCGCCACCTCAACGAAGCCGCCGCGGTGAACCCGGTGAACCTGGTGGCGTTGGCGCTGCTGTCGACCACCCGCCTGGCCCTGGACGAACAAGCCATGGCCCGCCAGTTGGACTTGTACCTGGCGCTGCTGCGCCGCGTGCCCTATTCGCCCCACACCACCCTGCCGGAAGGCGATGGCCTGGCGCTGATCAAGCACGTCAAGGACATGGACCTGCTGTCGGAGCAAAGCGATGCCCTGGGCAAGATTGTCTATCTGGATGAGCAAAATGCCGTCCTGATGACCTATTACCGCAACAACGTGCTGCACATCTTCGCCCTGCCGGCGCTGCTGGCGAGCTTTTTCCAGAGCAGTTCGCGGATGAGCCGCGAGCAGATCCTGCTCTACACCCAGGCGCTCTATCCGTACCTGCAATCGGAGCTGTTTATCCGCTGGTCACTGGAAGAGCTCGATGGCGTGGTCGACCAGTGGCTGGAGGCTTTTGTCGAACAGGGCCTGCTGCGTTTTGAAAACGGCGTGTATCTGCGCGCGGCGCCGAGTTCGCGGCATTTTGTACTGCTGACGCTGCTGTCCAAGAGCATCGCCCAGACCTTGCAACGCTTCTACATGGCGATTTCGCTGTTGCTCAACAGCGGTCAGAACAGCATCAGCGCCGAAGAGCTGGAAGACCTGTGCACAATCATGGCCCAGCGCCTGTCGATCCTGCATGGCCTCAATGCCCCGGAATTCTTCGACAAGAGCCTTTTCCGACATTTCATCCAGACCTTGCTGGAGCAAGATGTGCTGCGCCGCGACGAAGCCGGCAAGCTGAGCTATCGCGACCTGCTCGGCGAACTGGCAGAAGGTGCGGCCAAACGCGTACTGCCGGCGGACATTCGCCTGTCGATTCGCCAGGTGGCGCTGCATCGCGTCGATGGCGCGGCCGAGCAAGCGGTGGACCCCGCGCAAACCCGCTAGATTGAACAAGGCGCCGGGAAGTTTGCGGCGCCGTTGAAAAGGAGTTGCACCATGAAAAAGATCATCCTCCTGGGCCTCACGGCCCTGCTCGGAGCCTGCCAATCCATGACACCCGCCCCAAAGGCCAGCCTCGACGGCGAAGTGTTTTACCTGCAACGCATCGCGTTGCCGCCTGCCGCCACCTTGAGCGTCAGCCTGCAAGACGTGTCCTTGATGGACGCCCCGGCCGTGACCCTCGCCGAACAGAAAGGCCCGATCAAGGGCCAGGTGCCGCTGCCGTTTCACCTGAGCTATGACCCGGCGCAGGTCAAGCCTGGCCACAGCTACTCGGTGAGCGCTCGCATCGAGGTGGATGGCAAGCTACTGTTCATCACCACGCAGCACCATGCGGTACAGCTCAATGGCCAGGACCCACAGCCACTGCGCTTGCGTGTCGACGCGGTAGCCCACTGAATTCAATCATAAGGAAGCGCCCATGCTCCGTAACCCTCTTCGCCTCACTGCCCTGTTCACCGGACTGCTGCTGGGTGCCAACGCGATGGCGCTGGACCTTGGCAGCCTGTCCCAGGGCGACGCCAGTGGCGGGCTGAAGGATGCCTTGACCCAGGGCGCCCAGATCGCCGTGAAACAACTGGGCACGCCAGGCGGTTTCAGCAATAACCCCGAGGTCAAAATCGGCCTGCCGGGCAAGCTGGGCAAGATCGCTGACAAGCTGAAGATGTTCGGCATGGGCGATCAAGTCACCCAGCTGGAAACCAGTATGAACAAAGCGGCGGAAACCGCAGTGACCCAGGCTCAGCCGATCCTGGTCAATGCCGTGAAAAACATGAGCGTGACCGATGCCAAGGGCATCCTCAGCGGTGGTCAGGATTCCGCCACCCAATACCTGAACACCAGCAGTCGCGAACAGATCCGCGCCAAGTTCCTGCCCATCGTCAAGGCTGCAACCGACAAGGTCGGCGTGGCCCAGCAGTACAACGCCCTGGCCGGCAAGGCGGCGGCGTTTGGTGCAGTGGACGCCAAAAGCGCCAACGTTGAAAACTACGTGACCGAACAGGCGCTGGACGGCTTGTTCAAGATGATCGCGCAGCAGGAAGAAACGATTCGCAAAAATCCGGCAGCGGCCGCCACCAGCCTCGCCAAGAAAGTGTTCGGCGCCCTGTAAACGCCTCTGTGCACCCGAGCAGGTGGGGAAGGATCACCTGCCCGGGAGCGCTTACCACACCTTTAAAACAGCTTGGCGCCCAGCCCGCCAAAGATCACCGCGCCCAGTGGCATCACGCTTACGCCGAACTTGATTGCGCCGCCTACGCCATTGCAATCGGGCTTGGGTTTGCATTTGTCGTTGCAGTCATCTGCCGGTGGCTTGGGTTTGGCGCAGTTGCCGGCACCAAAGCTGCTGTTGACCGAAACGCTCAACGACTTACCGATGAATAGTCCCATGGGTTACTCCTTGAATCATCAGATTTGAGATCCGGCCAGACGGCGTGAAGACCGTCGGACCGAATACCTGTCATCAGGTAGTCCATGAGTGGCGAAACGTTAAGAAACGTTCCTCGCCATAAGCACCGTCATTCCTGTTTGACCCTGAACCACGCCGCGTAAAGCGCCGGTAGAAACAGCAGCGTCAGCGCCGTCGCCACAATCAGCCCGCCCATGATTGCAACCGCCATCGGCCCGAAGAATACGCTGCGTGACAGTGGAATCATCGCCAGCACCGCCGCGAGTGCCGTCAGAACGATCGGGCGGAAACGCCGAACAGTCGCTTCAATGATCGCCTGCCATGGCGTCAGCCCCGCCTTGATGTCCTGTTCGATCTGGTCCACCAATATCACCGAGTTGCGCATGATCATCCCCGACAGGGCAATCGTGCCGAGCATGGCCACGAAACCAAACGGCTGACGAAACACCAGCAGGAACAACGTGACGCCGATCAAGCCCAGGGGCGCGGTCAGAAACACCATCGCCGTGCGTGAGAAACTGCGCAGTTGCAGCATCAGCAAGGTCAGCACGACCACGATGAACAATGGCACGCCGGCCTTCACCGAGTTCTGTCCGCGCGCAGAGTCTTCAACCGTGCCGCCGACTTCCAGCAAATAGCCGTCCGGCAACTCGGCGCGCACGCCCTCCAGGGTCGGCAGGATCTGCTGGACCAGGGTCGCAGGTTGTTCCTTGCCGTAGATATCGGCGCGCACGGTCACTGTCGGCAAGCGGTTACGGTGCCAGATGATGCCCTCTTCAAAGCCATACTCGAGGGTTGCAATCTGTGCCAGGGCCACACTTCTGCTGTTGTCGGTCGGTACCGCCAGGCTTGGCAGCCGCGACAACTCGGTGCGTTCATGGACGGTGCCGCGCAGGAGAATCTCGATCAACTCGTTGTCCTCCCGGTACTGGCTGACGGTGGAGCCGGTCAGGGAGCTTTGCAGGAATTTCGACAGGTTGGCGGTGCTTACGCCAAGCGCCCGGGCGCGGTCCTGGTCGATATTCAGATAAACGATCTTGCTCGGCTCTTCCCAGTCCAGGTGCACATTGACCACGTGGGCATTCTCGCGAACCCTGGCCGCAACTTTGCGCGCCAACGCGCGAACTTCTTCGATGTGCTCGCCGGTCACGCGAAACTGCACCGGATAGCCCACGGGTGGGCCATTCTCCAGGCGGGTAACGCGTGAACGCAGGTCAGGAAACTGTTCGTCAAGGGTTTCAATCAGCCAGGTGCGCAGGCTTTCGCGTTCTTCGATGGTGTGTGCCAACACCACAAATTGCGCGAAGCTGGCAGCCGGCAGTTGCTGGTCGAGCGGCAGGTAGAAGCGCGGCGAACCGGTGCCCACGTAGGCGACGTAGTTGTCGATGCCTGCGTGTGCCTTGAGCAAGGTCTCGAGGCGTTTGACCTGGTCGGCGGTGTTGCTCAGGGAAGCGCCTTCGGCCAGTTTCAGGTCGACCATCAGCTCCAGGCGACCCGAGGCCGGGAAGAACTGTTGCGGCACGAAACGAAATAGCCCAACCGAGCCGATAAACAGCAACAGGGTCAAAACGATGACCGTCTTGCGCCGACGGACACACCACTGCACCAAACGTCTTACACGCTGGTAGAAGGGCGTGCCATACGGATCCGGACCGTCGGTGCCGTGCTTGGCCGCATGTATTTTCGCCAGGTCCGGCAGCAGCTTTTCCCCCAGGTACGGTACAAACACCACCGCAGCGACCCATGAGGCCAATAAAGCAATGGTCACCACCTGGAAGATCGACCGGGTGTACTCGCCGGTACTCGATTGCGCGGTGGCAATCGGCAAAAAGCCTGCGGCGGTGATCAACGTGCCGGTCAGCATGGGGAAGGCGGTGCTGGTCCAGGCGAAGCTTGCGGCTTTGATCCGGTCGTAGCCCTGCTCCATTTTGATCGCCATCATCTCCACCGCGATGATCGCGTCATCCACCAGCAAGCCCAGGGCCAACACCAGGGCGCCCAGGGAAATTTTGTGCAGGCCGATACCCAGGTAGTACATGGTGGCAAAGGTCATGGCCAGCACCAGCGGAATCGCCAGTGCCACTACCATGCCGGTGCGTACCCCCAGGGAAAAGAAGCTCACCAGCAACACGATGGCCAAGGCTTCGGCCAGCACCTGGACGAATTCGCCGACACTGGTCTTCACCGCTGCGGGCTGATCCGAAACCTTGCGCAATTCCATGCCCGCCGGAAGGTTCTTCTGCAAGCGTGCGAATTCACGCTCCAGTGCCTTGCCCAGCACCAGAATATCGCCGCCTTCACGCATGGCCACCGCCAGGCCGATGGCGTCCGCGCCCATGTAACGCATGCGCGGTGCCGGTGGGTCGTTGAAACCACGGTGGATATCGGCCACATCGCCGATCCGGAAGGTTCGGTCCGCCACCCGAATAGGGAAGTTACGGATCTCTTCCACGCTCTTGAAGTTGCCCGACACCCGCAGTTGCACCCGTTCACTCGGGGTTTCAAAGAAGCCGGCGGTCGACACCGCGTTCTGCTCCTGCAACGCTTGCTGCACGGCGGCCAATGGCAGGCCGAGGGTGGCGAGCTTGAGGTTGGACAGCTCGATCCAGATCTTCTCATCCTGCAGGCCGAGCAGCTCGACCTTGCCCACATCCGGCACCCGTTGCAGCTGAATCTGGATGCGGTCGGCGTAGTCCTTGAGCACGGGGTAGTCGAAACCGTCACCGGTCAAGGCGTAGATATTGCCGAACGTGGTGCCGAACTCATCGTTGAAAAACGGCCCCTGGATATCCGGTGGCAAGGTCTGACGGATATCGCTGATCTTCTTGCGCACCTGGTACCACAGCTCGGGAATCTGCGCCGAGTGCATGGCGTCGCGCGCGATGAAGGTCACCTGGGACTCGCCGGGGCGCGAGAACGAGACGATGCGCTCGTACTCGCCGGTCTCCATGAGCTTTTTCTCGATGCGCTCGGTGACCTGGCGTGACACTTCCTGGGCGGTTGCCCCTGGCCAGTTGGTCTTGATCACCATGGCCTTGAAGGTGAAGGGAGGGTCTTCGCTTTGTCCCAGTTTGGTGTAGGACAAGGTGCCGACGACCGCCAGCAGGATCATCAGGAACAGTACAATCTGGCGATTACGCAACGCCCACTCGGAAAGATTGAAACCCATCGGGGACTACTCCTTGGCCGCCAGATTCACCACGCGGTTGGCGCGATCCACCGGGCGCACCTGCTGGCCCTCATGGAGCACATGCACGCCCGCCGCAACCACCCAGTCGGTGGGCGCCAGGCCTTCCAGTACCGGCACGCTCTTTTCGCCAAACGCGCCGATGCGCACGGGGGTGCGCTTGAGGGTGTTGTCCGGCGCCACACGCCAGACATAAGACGCGCCGTTCTCCGCACTCAGGGCAGACAGCGGCACCGACAACGGCATTACCCCGTCAACCGGTATGAATACCCGAGCGCTCTGCCCGAGTTCTGCAGGGACTTTGCCGCCAGTGAATGCCACCCGTGCGGCGAAGGTGCGCGACCTCGGATCGGCGGCGGGCGACAGCTCGCGAATGCGTCCGGCAAAGCGTTGATCCGGTTGGCTCCACAGCTCAACCGAGACCGGCTGGCCGATCTTGAAGCGGCCGAAGCCTTGCTCCGGCAGGCTGATCACTACTTCACGCTCGCCATCGGTGGCCAGGGTGAACACGGTTTGGCCGGCGGCGACGACCTGGCCCACTTCCACCGCACGCTTGGCGACGACACCGTCCTGAGGCGCACGCAGCACGGCATACCCGGCCTGGTTGCTGGACACGTCGAACTCAGCCTTGATCTGCTTGAGGCGTGCCACACCGGCTCGATAGAGATTTTCGGAATTGTCGTACTGGGATCGGCTGACCATCTGACGGTCCATCAGGGTCTTGTAGCGGTCACGCTCGGCGCGCACCAGGCTCAGGTTGGCCTCGGCGCCAGCCACCTGGGCACGGGTGGCTTCCAGTTGCAGGCGTACATCCTGTGGGTCGAGCTCGGCCAGGGGCTGGTTGGCCTTGACCCGCTCGCCCTCCTCCACCAGGCGATTGCTGACTTTGCCGGCGATGCGAAAAGCCAGATCCGGCTCATAGCGGGCGCGCACTTCACCGGGATAGCTGTCCACCGACTGCGCCAGGGGCTGGGGTTGCACCACCATGGCCGGGCGAGGAGCAGTGGGGGCCGCTTCTTCATGGCCGCACGCGGCCAACAGGAAGATCAGACTGACAGGCAACGCAAAGGGCAGGAAAGTGCTGCGCATGCTGTGGGACCTTTCGCAAATGAGGCTTGGAATAATTATACTGGCCGGTATGTTATTAATACCAAACTCGCCAGTCCAGTATTAAAGGTGAAAATGTCCGACAATCCTGCAAACACCAATAGCCCCGGGCGTCCCAAGGACATGGCAAAACGCCAGGCGATCCTCGATGCGGCCAAATCGCTGTTCCTGGGCAAGGGTTACGCAAGCACCAGCATGGACGCCGTCGCCCTTGCGGCCGGGGTATCGAAACTCACCGTCTATAGCCACTTCACCGACAAGGAGAACCTGTTCACCGCGGCGGTGGTGGCCAAGTGTGAAGAGCAATTGCCGGTGATGTACTTCGAGCTGCCTGCAGGCATGCCGGTGGAGACCGTGTTGCTGAACATTGCGCGGGGCTTCCATCGGTTGATCAACAGTGAGGAGTCGGTGAACCTGCATCGCTTGATGATGACCACTGGCAATCAGGACGTGAAACTCTCACAGATCTTTTTTGAAGCCGGTCCCATGCGCATGCTGCAGGGCATGGAGCGCCTGCTCGGCAAGATTGACCAGGGCGGCGCCCTGAGCATCGACAAACCCTTCAAGGCTGCGGAGCACTTTTTTTGCCTGCTCAAAGGCACGGCGAATTTCCGTTTGCTGTATGGCTGCGGGGGGCAACTGAGCGAAGAAGCGGCCGAAGAGCATGTTCGGGAGGTGGTGGGGTTGTTTATGCGGGCGTATGGGGCGTAGGTATCTACGCAGCTTTGATATGACACCGGCATGTGGCGAGGGAGCTAGTGCCCGATGGCGGCCTCCGGGCCGACCAGGATGTTAGTGTCGATCCCGGTCCAATGTGGGAGGGGGCTTGCCCCCGATGGCGGCATCCGGGCCGACCAGGATGTCAGTGTCGATCCCGGTCCAATGTGGGAGGGGGCTTGCCCCCGATGGCGGCATCCGGGCCGACCAGGATGTCAGTGTCGATCCCGGTCCAATGTGGGAGGGGGCTTGCCCCCGATGGCGGCATCCGGGCCGACCAGGATGTTGGATCAGATCGAGTACATATCCGTTTCTGCGGTAACGGCCACTTAGGGTTCCGCCCTGACGGCGGCTCACTTTTGAAAAGCGCAAAAGTAAGCA
>NZ_JAFLXH010000020.1:0-114059 GCF_019891515.1 Pseudomonas sp. Wu6
CCACGGATTCAAGCCTGCGTTCGGCCAGCGTGGTTTAACGGGGCGCCTGAGATCAAAAGCAGATCAAGATCAAGAGCGACTCGCTTCGCATCGTGGTTACGGTTGGGCGCTGCTGAGTTGTGTAGGTACCTGCAAACTGCAAGTGAAAGGCGCCTTTGCTTGCAGCTTGCAGCTCGCAGCCTAAACCTTAAGCGCCTTCTTGGGATAAATATCATAACGACTGGACTTGCCCTCCAGCGCATGGCTCGGCTTGGGCCCGTCAATGCACGGCGCCTTGCGCGGGCGTTTGACCACTACGCGATGGCTGGCCAGGGCGAGGGCCGCCGCGAGCAATGCCGGTGCATCCAGGTCATCACCGACCAGTGGCCGGAACAGGCGCATTTCCTTCTTCACAAGGGCGGTTTTCTCGCGGTGCGGGAACATTGGGTCCAGGTAGATCACTTGCGGCGGCTCGCCTGCCCAATTGAGCATCACTTCAATGGCGTTGCCCTTGAGCAGCGTCATGCGCGCCACGATCGGCGCCACGTCAAAATCCTGCGCAGCGCGTGCCAGGCCGTCTTCCAGCAAGGCACCAATCAACGGCTGGCGCTCGATCAGGCTCATCTCACAGCCCAGGCTTGCCAGCACGAACGCATCCTTGCCCAGCCCGGCCGTGGCGTCCAGTACACGGGGACGCACACCTTGGGCGACGCCCACGGCCTTGGCGATCATCTGCCCGCTGCCACCGCCATATAGACGCCGGTGCGCCGCGCCGCCTTCGACAAAGTCGACCCGCACCGGGCCCGGTGCGTCCGGTCCGAGCTGTTGCAATTGCAGGCCTTGTTCGCCGACCTGCAGGGAAAAATCCGCCTCATCGCGTTGCACAGGCAAGCCCAACAGCGCAGCCCACTGCGCGGCGCGGGCCTGGAATTCTTCGGCCAAGGCCTCGACCCGAATGCGGCTGGCCGCTGGTTGTTCACTCATCAATCGCTACGCTCGAAAATATTAAGGATCGGCCAATACCGGCCGATAAAAACAACAGTCAGGTATTTTGCCAGAGCTGAGCGTCGACCGAAAAAAATGTCAGACATTCTTCCCCTAACCATCGGTGTACTGCCGACCCACAACCACTACGGCCTGCGCAATACTCAAGCGCTGGCCGGGGTGAGTCATGTGTGGCAGGACTTCTTCGCCCGAGCCCTGGCCGAACAGCTCGGCGCTACGCCGGGCGCGCTGGCCGCCACGGCGCCTGCACCGCAGGACCCGGCGGTGGAACCCGGCGAAGGCGCCGACCTGCTGGCGCAGATCCTCACCCAGCGTGGGTGTGACGTGAAAGACACCGAAGTCGCCCCACCGGAGCCGCTGTTCCTGCCGATTGCCGAATTCGAGACCGAGCTGCTGCCACCCGCGCCTGCGCCGTTCCCTGACGAAGACATCATCGCCCAGCAACGCCAGCAGCATTTCGAAAGCGGCTGGGTACGGCCGATTGTCCTGAATGCGGGCCAACCCGTCGCTGAACCCGGCCCGGCGCCGCAGCCCCGCCCGCTGCATCTGCCGATTGCCGAGTTCGAGCTGGACTTGTTGCCACCGCCCGCGACCCCGTTCACCGAACAGGACCTGGTCGAACAACAGAAGGCCCTGGATTTCGACTACCACTGGGCCCGTCCGTTGATCGTCAACAACCTGCGCCTGGCCGCCTGACGCTTAGCGACACACCCACCAGCGTCCCATGTCCAGATGAAAATGGTTACGGTGTGCAGCGTTGTAGTCGGGGCTCAACACCCCGTTGAACGCGTTACACGCGCTGTCACGCACCTGACGCAGAAACCGTGCGTCAGCGTCGTCGCCCGGCCAATCCTTGAGCACACTGATACGGCGTCCATCGGCCAGGCGAAACCCGGCGATATCCAGGGCATTGGCCGAGGCGTGCTGACTGAGGCGGCCTTCGGCGCGGTTGTAGATATTGCGACAGGCAAAACTGCCCAGGTGATCGACCCGCGTCACCGCCTCGCCATAGATCGCCTGAGCCGCCGGCTGCAGGCTGTGCCGCTCGAACAACGCAAAGGCTACGGCCAACGGGCAACTGGCCAGAAAACTGCTGCTCAAGCCCACCTCCCCGCCCTGTACCCGCAATGTGTTGCGCAACGGGCAGGCGGCGTCGGGGGCTGAGTCCGCCTGGCGGGTCACCCGCAACCCCGAGGTTTTCAGCACTTGGTCGCACAGCAACGGATCATCCTGCAACCGCCCCAGCTTGTAGCGCGTCAAGAGGTTCGGACTGGCGCGTACATCCAGCGGCGCCCAGGGGTTCCACTCCTCCGGCACCGGCACCCAGCCCCGCCATGCGCCCACCGCAACAGCGCCGCCGAGCACCAACAACGCGCCCATCCACCCGATCGACCGCACGGCTTAGCCCTTGAAGAATTGATTGGCCTGGTCGAACGGCATCTTGCGTTCGGTAAAGGTGAAGGTGCCCGATCCATAGACCTCCTGCGCCGCCCGATAAAACTCGCCATAGGCCGCCAGGGCCAGGGCCGAGCCCACGCTGATGCGCCGCACGCCCAACTCACTCAACTGCGCGACGCTGAGGTTCAAGCCACCGGACATCAACACGTTCACCGGCTTGGGCGCGACGGCCTTGACCACCGCCAACACCTCTTCGGCACTGCGCAGGCCCGGCGCATACAGCACATCGGCGCCCGCCTCGGCGTAGGCTTGCAGGCGGCGAATGGTGTCGGGCAAATCCAGGCGGCCATGCAGGAGGTTTTCTGCGCGAGCTGTCAGCGTGAAGGGAAAGGCCAGGCTGCGGGCAGCGGCAACGGCAGCCTCGATGCGCTCGACGGCCAGGTCGAAGGGGTAGATAGGGTCGGCGGCAACGCCCGTGGCGTCTTCGATGGAGCCACCGACGATACCGGTGGCGGCGGCTCGCAGAATGGTCTGGGCACAGCCTTCTGGAGTGTCGCTGAAACCGTTTTCCAAGTCGGCGGCGACCGGCAGCGCAGTCGCCCGGACGATGCTGCCGGCATTGCCCAGGGTGTCCTCCAGCGACAGCGCGCCTTCGGCATCCGGCCGCCCCAGGCTGAACGCAAAGCCAGCGCTGGTGGTGGCCAACGCTTCGAAGCCAAGGCTGGCAAGCATGATGGCGGAACCTGCGTCCCACGGATTGGGCATCACAAAGGCACGATCACGTGTGTGCAGGGCTTGGAAGGTTTCGGCGCGAAGGGTTTGGGCATCCATGACGGGCTCCTGGCGGGGAAAAGAGCCCTAGAGTAACCCCAGTTGCTCCGCCACGGGTTCTCGATGCAAGGTCGGCAGCGGTGCAAGCCCCGGCAGACGTGCCATCAACTGGTCATGGAAACGCAAGGCCAATTGGGCGGCGAGACGGTTGTCCGAGGTGTGCAGGAACATGTAGGGGGTGCGCCCCTCTTCGATCCAACTGGCGATCTTTTCGACCCAGGGCATCAGGAACGGATCGTTGGCTTCAAGCTCGGGGTGCCCGATAAAACGCACTTGGGGACATTGAGTCAACGCCGCCGGGCGCGGTGGCACCCTGGGCTTTTTCGATTGGGCATGCAGGACGGCCGCCGAGGTGGAGGTGCAACTGAACAGCGCGCGCGAATCGAGGCACACGCGCTCGACGCCGCGGTCACGCAACAGGCGGTTGAGCATGCGCTCGGCCTCGCCTTTGGCGAAGAACTCATCGTGACGCACTTCAACCGCCAGTGGACGGTCAATGCCATCGAGGAATCCGGCCAGCTCTCCGAGACGCTGCGGTGTAAAGCCTTTCGACAGTTGCAGCCACAACGGCGACACACGCTCGCCGAGGGGGCTCATCAAGCCGATAAAACTTTCCGCCGCCGGCAGTTGTTCGCGCAAGTCACCGGCATGGCTGATATCACCCGGGAATTTGGCGGTGAAGCGAAAGTCATCGGGCATGATGTCGGCCCAGCGCTGCACGGTTGCGGCCGAGGGTCGAGCATAAAAAGTGGTGTTGCCTTCAACGGCGTTGAAAACCTGGGAATAGAGGCCGAGGTAATCGTTGGCGCGTGCATCGGCGGGGTACAGGTACTCGCGCCAGGCGTTTTCACTCCAGGACGGGCAGCCGATGTAGTAAGGCAGGCGCATCAGATGTGGATATCGAGACCCAGCACTTCCATATCCCATTCGACAAAACCGGCGGTGGTCAGGTAGCTGGCCAGGGCCGTCGCGACGCTTTTGCTCATGGAGCGGGGGAAGACCATGTCTTGCTGACGGGCGGGAAGACCGCTAATGCGTGCTTGAGTGCCGGCCTGCGCGTCGGACTGGACTTCGATGAAGTCCGGCGAGTCCTCGACGGAATCGTCCACCGTCGCGTTAGCCTTGCGCGGCTTACGCTTGATCGGGTACGACTGTGAGGAAAAGCCATCAATACGCATGGACACGAACTCGCTATCAATAGTGGCATTTTAGTGGCGCAATCCGTAACGCGCAAATGCTCTGGTGATAACTAGAACACATAATTGGTAAAAGGTTTAAAAACCGCTGCAAATTCTGACGATTGGCGAAATTTGCCTCAAAATGCCATCATTTTTGACGTCAAATAATCCCGCGTTCCGCCTTGGTTTGCGCAACCTTATCGCGCAAGTACACCGGCGCCGCCTGATCAG
The DNA here is from genome assembly GCF_019891515.1 of Pseudomonas sp. Wu6. Classification (NCBI taxonomy): domain Bacteria; kingdom Pseudomonadati; phylum Pseudomonadota; class Gammaproteobacteria; order Pseudomonadales; family Pseudomonadaceae; genus Pseudomonas; species Pseudomonas sp. Wu6. The sequence continues at coordinate 4,623 of NZ_JAFLXH010000020.1, forward strand.
CGGCAATGGCCTCGCCACGCTCGAATGCAAAGCGCGCCAAGGTCAGCAAATCCTCTGCATGGGGCAGCATCGCAGGGTCCTGGCCGACCAGCTGAACGCCGATCCGCTCGCCATACCCCCAGCCGGTACCGGCGCCGAACCACTCACCGCTGGCATCTTGCGGCAACACCGATGACTCCGGTGCCTGCACGGCCTCAACGCCCACCAGGCGCATTTCACCGGCGCTCTCGCGATAGCAGCCCCAATACACTTCATCCATCCGCGCATCGATCGCCGCCGCCACCTGGGAAGTACCGTGTTCACGCAGCGCACGTTGGGCCAGCACCGCGAGGTTGGACACCGGCAACACCGGACGCTCCAGCGCAAACGCCAGGCCCTGCACCACGCCAATGGCAATGCGCACGCCGGTAAACGCGCCGGGGCCACGGCCGAAAGCGATGGCATCCACGGCGGCCAGGCTGGTGCCGGCGTCTTCCAGCAGTTGCTTGATCATCGGCAACAGCTTCTGCGCGTGCAGGCGCGGGATCACCTCGTAGTGGCTGGTTACTTTGCCATCGTGCAGCAAGGCAACCGAGCAAGCTTCAGTCGCGGTGTCCAGGGCCAGCAGGGTGCTCATGGGTGGGGGTGTCCAAGTCGAAAAAAGTGCACCAGTATAAACAACAACGGCCCGCAAGCGGGCCGTTGTCAATGCAGCCGATCAACGCATCAGCTCAGTGCTTGCAGCACCTTGGCTGTAATCGCCTCCACGGAACCGACGCCAGGGATATGGCTGTACTTAGGCTTGCCCTGGGCAGCGGAGAGCTTCTGGTAGAAGTCCACCAGCGGCTTGGTCTGGGAATGGTAGACCGACAGGCGATGACGTACGGTTTCTTCGGTATCGTCCTTGCGCTGCACCAGGTCTTCACCGGTGACATCGTCCTTGCCTTCAACCTTCGGTGGGTTGTAGACGACGTGGTACACGCGGCCCGAGCCTTCGTGCACGCGACGACCGGCAATGCGCTGGACGATTTCTTCGTCCTCGACGGCGATTTCAACCACGGCGTCCAACTCGACACCGGCCTTGACCAGGGCTTCAGCCTGGGGAATGGTGCGCGGGAAGCCGTCAAACAGGAAACCGTTCTTGCAGTCTTCCTGGCTGATGCGTTCCTTGACCAGGTTGATGATCAGGTCATCGGAGACCAGGCCACCGCTGTCCATCACGCTCTTGGCGATCAGGCCCAGCTCGGTGCCGGCCTTGACGGCCGCGCGCAGCATGTCGCCGGTGGAGATTTGTGGAATGCCGAATTTTTCAGTGATGAACTTTGCCTGAGTACCTTTACCGGCCCCGGGAGCTCCCAGCAGAATGACGCGCATCGATGTGCTCCTCAATTTTTTATAGAGATGACGCTCGGATTCGCCGCGTGGGGCCAATCTCGTAAAAATGTGGTTCCAGGCCGATCAAACGGCCAAAGGCTGATCAAGATACACAGCGGGCCCTTGCCACACAAGCCGCCCAAAGTAGGAGAAACCCGCGCCAGGCGTGCGTCGGCCAACGGGTTTGCCTGAGCGCAACCCCGCCCCTCAAACAACGACCGCCCTTTTCCGGGCGGTCGTCGCAGTTCATTCGCAAGCCGTTGAGAACACGCGAAAAACCTCAACCGGTGTTGCGCAAACCTGCGGCAATACCGGCTACGGACACCAGCAGCGCCTGTTCCAGAGGGCTGTCCTGCGCCGCTTCGCGTTGGCGTGAGCGGGCGAGCAATTCAGCCTGCAACAGATGCAGGGGGTCCAGGTAGGTGTTGCGCAGGCGGATGAACTCCAGGGTGTCCGGGCTGTGGGCCAACAGTTGCGACTGGCCGGTCAGGCCAAGCACCACCTCGCAGGCCTGCGACAATAGGTCGCGTAAATGCGCGCCCAATGGCAGCAAGTCAGGCTGCACCAGGCGCTCATCATAGAGCCGGGCGATATCGGCGTCGGCCTTGGCCAGCACCATTTCCAGCATATCGATGCGGGTGCGGAAGAACGGCCACTGTTCGCGCATCTGCCCAAGCAACTCACCCTCGCCGCGCTCCAGGGCCTTGCTCAATGCCGCTTCCCAGCCGAGCCAGGCGGGCAGCATCAAGCGGGTCTGGGTCCAGCCGAAGATCCATGGAATCGCGCGCAGGCTTTCAATACCGCCGGCACGCCGCTTGGCCGGGCGGCTGCCCAACGGCAAACGGCCCAGCTCCTGTTCCGGTGTGGACTGGCGGAAATACTCGACGAATTGCGGATTTTCCCGCACCACCGCGCGGTAGGCGCTGACGCCGTCGGCCGCCAATTCGTCCATCAAGTGACGCCAGGCCGGTTCCGGGGGCGGTGGTGGCAACAGCGTGGCTTCGAGCACTGCGGCCAGGTAGAGGTTGAGGTTCTGCTCGGCAATGTCCGGCAGGCCGAACTTGAAGCGGATCATCTCGCCTTGTTCGGTGGTGCGGAACCGCCCCGCCACCGAGCCCGGCGGCTGCGACAGAATCGCCGCATGCGCCGGGCCACCGCCACGGCCGACGGTGCCACCGCGACCGTGGAACAACAGCAACTCCACTTGCTGCTCACGGCAGATGTCCACCAAACGCTCCTGCGCCCGGTACTGCGCCCAGGCGGCGGCGGTGGTGCCGGCGTCCTTGGCCGAGTCCGAATAGCCGATCATCACTTCCTGCGGGCCTTGCAACCGCGCGCGATAGCCCGGCAGCTGCAACAACCGCTCCATCACCGGCCCGGCGTTATCCAGGTCAGCCAGGGTCTCGAACAGCGGCACCACACGCATTGGCCGTTGCACGCCGGACTCTTTGAGCAGCAGTTGCACCGCCAGCACATCCGAGGCGGCACCGGCCATGGAAATCACATAGGAGCCCAGCGATGCGGCCGGTGCAGCGGCGATTTCCCGACAGGTGTTCAAGACTTCCGCCGTGTCTGCCGACGGCTTGAAATAACCCGGCAGCAGCGGTCGACGATTGTCCAGTTCCTTGCTCAGGAAGTCGATGCGCGCTTCTTCGTCCCAGTCCTCATAACGTCCGAGGCCAAGGTAGTCGGTGATTTCAGTCATGGCCGACGCATGGCGAGTGGAGTCCTGGCGCACATCCAGGCGTACCAGGAACAGGCCAAAGGTCACGGCGCGGCGCAGGCAATCGAGCAACGGGCCATCGGCGATCACGCCCATGCCGCACTCATGCAGCGACTGATAGCACAGTTGCAACGGACCGAGCAGGTCGCGATTGTCCTGCAACACCTGCTCCGGTGCCGCTGCGGTGCCATTCAACGAGGCATGGGCCCACTGGCGCGTGGCGCGCAGACGTTCGCGCAACTGCTTGAGCACCGCACGGTAGGGTTCGACGCTGTCTCCCGCCTGGGCCTGCAACGCCGCGCTGGCCTGTTGCATGGACAACTCGGAGGCGAGTTGATCGATATCGCGAAGATACAAATCCGCCGCCATCCAGCGCGCCAGCAACAGCACTTCACGGGTGACCGGCGCAGTGACGTTCGGGTTGCCGTCACGGTCGCCGCCCATCCACGAGGCAAATCGAATTGGCGCAGCCTCAAGCGGCAGGCGCAAACCGGTTGCGGCATGCAAGGCCTGGTCGGCCTTGCGCAAATAATTCGGGATGGCCTGCCACAAGGAATGCTCGATGACGGCAAAGCCCCATTTGGCCTCATCCACCGGCGTAGGCCGCACGCGACGGATTTCCTCGGTGTGCCAGGCCTCGGCGATCAAGCGTTGCAAACGTTCACGGATGTGCTCGCGTTCGGCGCGGGTAAGGTCACGGTGATCCTGCAGCGCCAGTTGCGCGGCGATCGCGTCGTACTTCTGGATCAGGGTGCGACGTGCGACTTCGGTGGGGTGGGCGGTGAGCACCAGTTCGATTTCCAGCCGCGCCAATTGGCGCGCCAGGGATTCATCGCTGTGCCCTTCACGCTGCAGACGGGCCAACAGTTCCGGCAACACGCGGGACTCGAAGGGCGCAGGTTGCGACTCATCGCGCCGGTGAATCAACTGGTACTGCTCGGCAATGTTGGCCAGGTTGAGGAACTGGTTGAAGGCCCGGGCTACGGGCAGCAGTTCGTCTTCCTGCAGTTGATTGAGGCTCGTGCTGAGTTCATCGCCCGCGCCGCGCCGGTCAGCCTTGGCGCCTTTACGGATCTGCTCGATCTTGTCGAGAAAATCACCGCCGTATTGCTCTGCAATGGTGTTGCCCAACAGTTCACCCAGCAGGTGAACATCCTCACGCAAGCGTGCATCGATATCACTCATCAGCCACTCTCCAGCCAGAAATCCGGGACGCGCAGGGGGTCCAGAGTGCCGTCGGCGCAGGTTTCTGACAAGACACTTTAAACCTTGCCGCTTCCCGCTAGTCTCAACATCAGGTCGCCGCGTTATGCACACCGGCGGCTGGACACTCATTATTGAGGTTGCCATGAAAATTCGAGACCTGCCCCAGCATTGGGAAGAGACCGCCAAGGGTCAACTGACCAAAACCGAATACGCCATTCATCTGGATGTGGAGGCCGCCGCGAGACTGGCCGCCCTGGCCGAGATGTACCCCAAGCGTCACGCCGAAGAACTGCTCGGCGAGCTGATCGGCGCCGCCCTTGAAGAATTGGAAGCCAGCTTTCCCTACGTCCAGGGGCAGCAGGTGATTGCCACCGATGAGGAAGGCGATCCGCTGTATGAAGACGTTGGGCCCACACCGCGATTTCTGACCCTGTCACGCCGCTATCTGCATGATTTGTCAGCCGGTAATGACGAACAGCAGCACTGATCACTGTTTTACCCACCCCAATTTAACCCCTGTATTCCGGGCCTTTCAGCGGCCCGGAGTACCGTTGTGCGTGGTGAAAGTTCCAATTTTCTAGAGCTGACCAATCAGTCAGATATTTTTTTAGGCAAATCGCCATCTTCGCTGAACTTTTGAAAAAAGCCTCCGGTCACAGCCAGTAAGCCATCACTTGGAACGCTCGTTTGAACTGGCGTCATGTGCTTTACCGCCGGGCCCGCAAACGAACACCAAGATGGATTTTGATGTTTTTCAGGAGCTACCCAATGGAGTTGAAGACGATGAAGACCAGCACTGCCAAATCCTCGTTTAACCACCTGCGCGGGCTTAAATTGGCCGCGCTGGCAATCGGCACCAGCTTCGTTCTGGCAGGTTGCGCCGGTAACCCGCCGACCGAGCAGTACGCAGTGACACAGTCTGCGGTCAACAGCGCGGTCAGCGCCGGCGGCACCGAGTTCGCAGCCGTGGAAATGAAGTCGGCCCAGGACAAGCTCAAAGAAGCTGAAATCGCCATGCACGACAAGAACTACGACAAAGCCCGTATGTTGGCTGAACAAGCCGAGTGGGATGCTCGTGTCGCTGAGCGTAAGGCCCAGGCTGCCAAGGCCGAGCAAGCGGTGAAGGATTCCCAGAAAGCAGTTGATGAGTTGCGTAAGGAAGGCATGCGCCCGGCTGCTATCCAGCAGAAGTAAGCCGCTGCCCCTTGATTGCATCGCACCTGATATCGAATTGAAAGGACGACACGACTATGCGTAAACAATTGATGATCCCTGCCCTGTTGGCGATGAGCGTTGCCCTGGCAGCCTGCTCCACTCCGCCGAACGCGAACCTGGAAAACGCACGGACCAACTTCACGGCCCTGCAAACCAACCCGCAGGCGACCAAGCTCGCAGCCCTTGAAACCAAAGACGCCAGCGAGTGGCTGGACAAGGCAGACAAGGCCTACCGCGACAAGGAAGACGAGAAGAAAGTCGACCAACTGGCTTACCTGACCAGCCAGCGTGTAGAAGTGGCGAAAGACACCATTTCCCTGCGTGAGTCCGAAGCCAAGCTGAAAAACGCTGGCGACGAACGTGCCCGCGCCCTGCTGGACGCCCGTGACGCGCAGATCAAGCAACTGCAAAACAGCTTGAACGCCAAGCAAACCGATCGCGGCACCCTGGTGACTTTCGGTGACGTGCTGTTTGCCACCAACAAGTCCGACCTGAAATCCAGCGGCCTGGTCAACATCACCAAGCTGGCTCAGTTCCTGCGCGACAACCCGGACCGTAAAGTGATCGTCGAAGGCTACACCGACAGCACCGGTTCCGACTCGTACAACCAGAGCCTGTCCGAGCGCCGCGCCGCTTCCGTACAGCGCGCACTGGCCCAGCAAGGCGTGGACATTTCGCGCATCGTGACCCAGGGTTACGGCAAGGAATACCCGGTTGCCGACAACGGCAGCGTCTCCGGCCGTGCGATGAACCGTCGCGTCGAAGTGACCATTTCCAACGACAACCAGCCAGTCAAGCCACGCTCGTCCGTTGCTAACTGATTGATTGAAGCGGCATAAAAAAACCCACCTTATGGTGGGTTTTTTTTCGGCTCGTCGAACTGTACGGTTCGACCGGTATCTTCAGCCGGCATTTGAATCTGCGGGCCCGCCTGCTTGTCTGCCTGGCTCTCAAGCCTGTTGCGGCGAGCAGCTTCCTGTTCAATCGCCACATGCTGCCTTGCCATGATCAGCATATTTTCCAGCACTGGAATCTTGAATTCCATCCTCGCCTCAAACCGTGTGAGTGACAACGCTTTGTGTGGTATCTGACGAAATAAGGTTCCAGGCATTCCTGCCCAGACCGACGACTGGCCATCCGATGCACGAAAAAAAACCGCCCCTGCAGGCTAATGCCGTTCAGTTAAGGCTTTTTGTAGGAGCGAGCTTGCTCGCGAAAAACCACAGGCGCCGCGTTCAACCAGGAAACACGCGTTATCGTTGACGTTTTTCGCGAGCAAGCTCGCTCCTACAGAGGGCGATGTACGCTTAACTGAACAGCATTAGCCCCTGCAGGCGGTTTTTCCAGGAGGCTTGATCAGTTGCCGATTTGGCCTGAACCTTGATAGTCCGGCTGCTGGATCTGCCCCTGGCCCTGGCCCGCACTCTGCCCACCGCTTTGGCCATCTTCGGCGCCTTGACCGCCCTGGGCACCAGCGCCCTGCGCACCGCCCGCCTTCTGCGCGAGCAACTTCTTCAGCAGCTCCTCCAATTCCTTGAGGGGATCTTCACCACCGGCACCACTATTTCCCTGGCTGCCTTGAGAACCTTTGGCTTTAATATCCTGGATCTGCTTTTGTACATCTTTAATCTGCTGGTCGAGGCCTTGCGAGCCTCCCTGGCCATTGCCAGCGCCGCCCACACCCCCCATGCCGCCCATGCCACCCATGTTCGCGCCGCCCGAGATACCGTTGATTCCTGCCATAAATGCTAACTCCAACCTATGAATTAAGGGACCGATCAGCCTTGCCAATCAGTGAATAATCAGTGGTGGGTGAGTCAGGATGGTTCCGGCCTGTCGAGTGGCTGACATGCGTGAAATCAATAGTCTGTAAAGACTAGGGTGGTTTCCCACGGCTGGGAGGCAGAATTCACTGTTGCAGTTGCGGAGTTTCTTGCCCGATGCAACGCACTGCCTGTTTCTTGTTGTTCACCAGTACGCCGCTCAAGCCTTTCTGGTCGGTATCGAACATCACCAGCACACCGTCCACACACTGCGCCACTTGAGCGGCGGGGGTCAGTGAGACTTTGTAATCCTCCCCCGGCACGGTCTTGAGCATCGTGAATTCACTGAGCAGCAGCGCATCTTCCGGCTTGGCGAAGTGCAGGTAGCCGTAGTACCACAAACAGCCGACCGTACCGATGATGGTGCCGATCCCTGTGAGAATCAGCGGGATCATGTTGCGCTCTTCACTCATTGCGGGCTCTCTGATGGGTCAACCTTGGAAAGGGGGTAATTCGGTATTTCGCCCAGACGCCGCAGGCCGTTGAAATGCTGCGGGTCATCCAGGTAACGCAACATGACGGTTTGCCAGGTCTTGTCGGCAAACGTCTGCACATGCCCGCCCCGCGTCAGCTGCAGCACCCTGGGCGGCGGCGCCGCTTGGTACAGGCGTATGCCGTTGGACACGGGCACGATCGGATCATCCAGGCTGTGAAACAGCAGTTTGGGAACGCCCTTGAGCTGGGGCATGGCGTTGATCGCGCTGTCGGCGTCAGGTACCAGCCAGGACAGAGGGACCTGAAACGGCCATGTTAACCAGGATGTGCTCAGGGCAAATTGTCCCACGTCACGATAACTGGCGGGCACACCGTCCAATACCAGGGCCTTGAGCCGGGACTGGCGCTCAGGGTGAGCCGCCAGATAATGCACCGCCAATGCGCCGCCCAGGCTCTGGCCAAGCACGACCAACGGCTGCCCCTGGGCTTCGGGGGCCTGATCCAGCCAGTTGAAGGCTGCGTCCACGTCCTGGTAGATAGCCGGCAGTGACGGCTTGCCTTGCGAAAGCCCATAACCGCGATAGTCGAGCAACAGCACCTGGTAGCCCTGCTCCGGCAACCACCAACTGCCGCCCAGATGCCACGCCAGGTTGCCGCCGTTGCCGTGCAGGTGCAGCACCGTGCCTTTGAGGGGCACGCCAGGCTTGGCCGGCAGCCACCAGGCGTGCAGTTTCACGCCGTCGGCAGTGGTGAGGGTGACGTCGCGATACGCCAGGTGGGCTTTTTCCGGCGTGAACGGCAGGCCGGGCTCGGGGTAGAACAGCAGGGAGCTGCAGCCGTTCAATGTGAGTAGCAGGCACAGAATGCCGAGGATTCTCATCCGTTGAGCCTCGTGAGTGAGATGAAATGGGCGGACGTGGGAGATCCCAGGTGAGTCGCCGTCCGGTCAAAGGATATTGGAATAGTCCGCCTCGATCCGGTCCAGGCTCAAATGGTTGAGGAAGTTGGAAAAGCACATCCATGCCGCCAGTGCGTTCATGTCGCGAAACTGTTCGGGCAGGTACTTGGGCGGCACGACCAGGCCTTCGTCGACCAGTTGACGCAAGGTGCGCATATCTTCGAGGGTGGTCTTGCCGCAGAACAGCAACGGCACCTGTTCCAGCTTGCCCTTGCGCACGGCCAGCTGGATGTAGTTGTAGACCATGATAAAGCCCTTGAGGTAGGACAAATCCTTGGTGAACGGCAGGCCGTTCGGCACCGAGCCACGGAACACCCGACTGGCGTTGCCGTAGCTTTCCGCCATTTCAAAGCCCTGCTCGCGGAAGAACTCGAACACCTGCAGGAAGTCCGCGCCCTCCTCCACCATATGGATGGCGCGGGTGCGGTTGGTCAGTTTGCGCAGCCGGCTGGGGTAGGAGGCAAACGTGATGATCTCCATCAGGATCGCCAGGCCTTCCTGGGTCACGGTGGACGAGGGCGGCCCCTTGGACAGGAACGTGCAGATCGGCTGGTTCTGGCCATTGAGGGTGGTGCCCACATGCACCAGGCCTTCGTGCACTTCCAGGGCGCGCACGTCACGGTCGTTGAACATCGCGTCGGCGCGGATCTTGATGTAGTCGGCGCCCGCGGCTGCGTCGGCGACGATGCCATCGGACTCGAATACGCGGATGGTCTCCTCGGCCTCGCCGAACACCTTGTTCAAGCGGGTCTGCAGCAGGCTCACCGCATCCTTGGCGGTCAGGGTCTTGGCTTCGTCCTTGAGGTCGCCCCGGCCATCGATGTTGTTCAGGTAGTCCGAAAGCATCAACCCCAGGTCCGCCAGCGTCGGGTCGCCGGCGTGGAAGGCGTCGGAAGCGGCGCCATAGAGTTCCTGGGAAATCAGGCCGAAGTCCTCGGTGCCACGGGCTTCGAGCATCCGCACGACCATGCGGTACTCCCGGCACATGCGGCGCATGATCTGCCCCACCGGGCTGAACTGGCCGAGGCGGCGGGTAATGTCGCGCTCGATGTTCTGGAACTCCAGCTTGACCGCGCTGGAATCGAACGACAGCGGCCGATTCAGGTAGTAATCGCGATCCACGGCGGGCATGGCCTTGCCCTTGGCCTTGAGAAAGCCCTGGCGAATGTTCTCGTCCCACTTCACCGCGTCGAGGACGCGGATCGGTGTTTGCGCCAGCACAATGCGATCGGACAAGCTGCGTATCGTCTGCTGGTAATCGTCCACCCGGTGCTTCCTCTTTGAACGTGGCCTTTCTGGTATCAGACTGAAGCCAATACCAGGTGCATGTAACGCTTGAGTATCTCCAGCATTTCTTCACCGGTCAGCGGCTCTGCGCCGCCCAACAGGCCCTGATATTCCATCCGACTGATAATCGCCGTCAACACCTTGGCATCCTGCTGCGGCTCGCGGGAGCCCAAGACCTGGAAAAACTGCCCGGTGCCTTGCAGCAGAATCTGTTGGTGAGAGCGTACCAGTTCGGCAAGGCGCGGATTGAGCAAGGCTTCCTGGCGGAAGGCCTGCTCGGCCATCAGGTATTCGCGACGGTTGATCAGTTGGCGCTGCACATAGTCGGCGGTCAGCCGCGCAATGTCATCGGCCAGCTGCGAGCGCGACGCCGGACTGCCGTCGCCGTAAGCGACCATCTCGCGCAGCAGGCCTTCGTTGCGCCCCCACAGCTTGCCCATGAATGCGGCGCTGCGTTCGACGTATTGGGCGAAGGTATCGGTGAGCAGGTCATCGATATCCTTGAAGTAGTAGGTGGTGGCCGACAACGGCACGCCGGCCTCCGCCGCCACGGCCCGGTGCCGCACGGCACGTACGCCGTCACGAACCACGATGCGCATGGCCGCATCGAGAATGTCCTGCCGGCGCTGTTCACTGCCCCGGCGGCTGGCCTTGCGGCCTTGGTACTGGACGCTATCGGCCACGGCAGCGGCAACGCCGGCGGCGCCTTCTTGAGCCATTACGCGGTTCACCACATTTCCCTCTTCTAAGTGTGACGCGCAGCGTCACAGGATGCATTCCCACGCAGAGCGTGGGAACGAGCAACCGATCAACAAAACCTGGCGCTATTTGTTTGACGCGAATTTACGCCACATAAAAAAGCCGCCTTATAAAAGGCGGCTTCGGATTTCGCTACGGTTAAGCTTGTGGCCGCATATGCGGGAACAAGATCACATCGCGGATCGACGGCGAGTTGGTCAACAGCATCACCAGCCGGTCGATGCCGATACCTTCACCGGCGGTGGGCGGCATGCCGTATTCCAGGGCCCGTACGAAGTCGGCATCGTAGTGCATGGCTTCGTCATCACCGGCGTCCTTGTCGGCCACCTGGGCCATGAAGCGCTCGGCCTGGTCTTCCGCGTCGTTGAGCTCGGAGTAGGCGTTGGCAATTTCGCGGCCACCGATGAACAGTTCGAAACGGTCGGTGACGTTCGGGTTGTCATCGTTGCGACGCGCCAGCGGCGACACTTCGAACGGGTACTGGGTAATGAAGTGCGGCTGTTCCAGCTTGTGCTCCACCAGCTCTTCAAAAATCATCACCTGCAATTTGCCCAGGCCTTCGAAGCCCAGCACTTTGGCGCCGGCCTTCTTGGCGATGGCGCGAGCCTTGTCGATGTCGTTCAGGTAGTCGGCGGTCAGCTCAGGGTTGTACTTGAGGATCGAGTCGAACACCGACAGACGCACGAACGGTTCACCGAAGTGGAACACCTTGTCGCCGTACGGCACGTCGGTGCTGCCCAGCACCAGCTGCGCCAGTTCGCGGAACAGCTCTTCGGTCAGGTCCATGTTGTCTTCGTAGTCGGCGTAGGCCTGGTAGAACTCCAACATGGTGAATTCAGGGTTGTGCCGAGTCGAGACGCCTTCGTTACGGAAGTTGCGGTTGATCTCGAACACCTTCTCGAAGCCGCCGACCACCAGGCGCTTGAGGTACAGCTCCGGCGCGATCCGCAGGAACATTGGCAGGTCCAGCGCATTGTGGTGGGTTTCGAACGGCTTGGCCGCGGCGCCACCGGGGATGGTCTGCAGCATCGGCGTTTCCACTTCCAGGAAGTCACGCTGGGCCAGGAAGCTGCGGATGTGGGCGATGACCTGCGAACGCACGCGGAAGGTCTGGCGCACGTCTTCGTTGACGATCAGGTCAACGTAGCGCTGGCGGTAGCGCTGCTCGGTGTCGGTCAGGCCGTGGTGCTTGTCCGGCAGCGGGCGCAGGGACTTGGTCAGCAGGCGCACGCTGGTCATCTCGACATACAGGTCGCCCTTGCCGGAACGGGCCAGAGTGCCCTCGGCTGCGATGATGTCGCCCATGTCCCAGGTTTTCACCGAGGCCAGGGTTTCTTCGGAAAGGGTCTTGCGGTTGACGTAGACCTGGATGCGCCCGGTCATGTCCTGGATCACCATGAACGAGCCACGGTTGAGCATGATGCGACCCGCCACCTTGACCGGGATCGCCGCTTCTGCCAGCTCTTCCTTGGTCTTGTCCGCGTACTCTTTCTGCAGGGCATCGCAGTAGTTGTCGCGGCGGAAGTCGTTGGGGAAGGCGTTACCCTTGGCGCGCTCGGCAGCAAGCTTTTCCTTGCGCAGGGCGATCAGGGAGTTTTCTTCCTGTTGCAGGGCTTGCGGGTCGAGTTGTTGGTCGCTCATGTCTTAAGTTTTCCATCAGGTTCGTTGTCCCCGGCCAGTGGCCGGGGATCGCCTACAATCTTTACAGCCCCGATTTCAGGCTGGCTTCCAGGTATTCGTCGATATCGCCGTCGAGCACCTTGTCGCAGTCACTGCGTTCGATGTTGGTGCGCAAATCCTTGATCCGCGACGCATCGAGCACGTAGGAACGGATCTGGTGCCCCCAGCCGATGTCCGACTTGGTGTCTTCCAGCGCCTGGGACGCGGCGTTGCGCTTCTGCATTTCCTGCTCGTACAACTTGGCCCGCAGCATTTTCATGGCGGTGTCCTTGTTGGCGTGCTGGGAGCGCTCGTTCTGGCAGCTGACCACGGTGTTGGTCGGTACGTGGGTGATACGCACGGCCGAGTCGGTGGTGTTTACGTGCTGGCCACCGGCACCGGAGGAACGGTAGGTGTCGATGCGCAGGTCGGCCGGGTTGATCTCGATTTCCACCTTGTCGTCGATCTCCGGGGAGACGAACACCGCCGAGAAGGACGTATGGCGACGGTTGCCGGAGTCGAACGGGCTCTTGCGCACCAGGCGGTGCACGCCGATCTCGGTACGCAACCAGCCAAAGGCGTATTCACCCTTGATGTGCACGGTCGCGCCCTTGATACCGGCCACTTCGCCGGCGGACAGCTCCATGATGGTCGCGTCGAAACCGCGCTTGTCGGCCCAGCGCAGGTACATGCGCAGCAGGATGTTGGCCCAGTCCTGGGCCTCGGTGCCGCCGGAACCGGCCTGGATATCCAGGTAGGCGTTGTTCGGGTCCATTTCGTGGCTGAACATGCGACGAAATTCAAGCTTGGCGAGGTTTTCCTCGAGACGGGCCAGCTCGGCGACAACATCGCCCACGGCGCTTTCGTCATCTTCCTCGACGGCCATGTCCAGCAGGTCACGGCAGTCGGCCAGGCCGGTGTTCAGTTCGTCGAGCGTGTCGACGATCTGCGCCAGCGCAGCGCGCTCGCGCCCCAGTTCCTGGGCGTACTCAGGTTTGTTCCAGACACTCGGATCTTCAAGCTCGCGATTGACTTCGGTCAGACGCTCATGCTTTTGATCGTAGTCAAAGATACCCCCGAATAGTTTCGGAGCGCTCGGACAGGTCCTTGATGGTGTTAAGGATCGGGTTGATTTCCATGGCGGGCAGCACTCGTTGGCGAACTTTTGAAAGCCGGCGAGTATAACGGCAAACGCCTGGAAACGGCAGTCCACCCGGCCGAAAAGGCCAAGGTTTGTACACAATCCCAAGACCGATGAAGAGCCCCCTCCCACGGGTTGGCGATACCCCGCGTTAGAAAACCAGCACTACTACTAGCCAAAACTACTAGCCAAAACTGACCGTTCATCTGTTTATACAAATATTCTGAAAATCAAAATTAGGGACTGCTTGGAAGACCACAAACCAGCCCACTTCAACAAAAACAAACAATTAGGTTTCTTTCAAAATTATCCTAAGACTTGAACTGCAAACATACAGGAATACAAACACACCAGTTTCAGAACCGTCTTACAAAGCCTCCTACAGACATCAAGTCAAACCAAAACGCCATCAGTTTTTAATTCCGCCCCTCTCAAATAAGTTTGATCAAAGCAACTGAGATTTTTCTTCAGGACGAACAAACTTTCGAACCCGATCACGCTTACATACGGACGGAGAGACCCCATGGCACAACAAGGGTGGCAGCCAGGACAACCGTTACAACTCAAACCGACAATAATTACCGCCGGGAGACGAAATACTTATTGGGGTGGTGAAGGTGGAGGCTACGTAGGAAGTGGAGATGGGTGGGGCCTTCAAGAGGGGCCACGTCGAGGCGAAGGAGACCGTAGCCGCTTCAAGCATTTTGACTTCCCTAGCACCACCGCCGATTTCATTGGAGAGCAAAAGTACAACCAATCCTTGATTGACGCAGAGTACAGTGCACGGTTTGCGACGCTCGCCGCTGAAACTGAACGCGAACTCACAGAAAAACAGCAAGCAGCGAAACTTTCACAGCCACTCACAGAAAGTGCCTCAGCCATTATCGATCAAAAAATCACATTTGAAATAATCGACGCAAAAAAAACCAAATACACACGTACTGCACCACTCATTTATGGGCTCTATGATCAAAGCCCTTTTTACCTGATGGAAAACCTAACCTATACAAAGCTACGTGAAACACTTGCCTCTTCTGACCCGATAACAAATCTGGGCGGCGCGTACGCACTTTACGACAACGTATGGAGGGCCGCACAGGAACTCAAGGCTCTCTCGCTCTCCATAGATATTCTGACTAAAAAACTTTCAGGGCTGGCAAAGACCAGGCAAGCGCTGGAGACCCACTTAGCCGAACATGATCCCGCCTGGACGAATTTACACATTGAGTATCTGAAGACCATTGCAGATGAATTGGACATTCACGTGCAGTTGCTGCCGGAATACCTGCAGGTGGAACTCGCTTCTCTTGCCGGTTCGGTCGTTGGATTGACACCCGACCAAACCCTCATGCTTTACAAAACCACGCTGGACAAAATGATCGAAGAAACGATGGCTGCGATCAAACCTATTGATCCACCGTTAGCCATAAACCAGAACGGGTTGATCATTTACTACGCCGCAGCCAACCCACTGGTTACACCGCCATTGAGCAAACCTGAGCTTGAAGGGCTGAAACAACTTATTTATCTGCAGCAGAACACCACGCTTGGCGTGAAATGGCTCAGTCATCATGATTTTGTGCTCAAGTCAGAGTCCGCGAGGTATCTGGCCAATGCCTCCAATGCAATCAGTGACCTCGCAGAACGTGCGCAGCAGGTAGCAACGGCGCAGGCGCGTATTGAAGCGGTACGAGTAGCCAATACCTATCGCCTGTCGGGCCCCGCTTCTGCGACTCAAGCGGTAGTCATGACCTCAGTTGGGACTATCGCTACAGCGGAAGGGATTACTGTCACGCTGCAAGCCGCCATTCGTGCAGCCGTGGCCGCATTGACGGAGTTGGTTGCCAGTACCTCCAGTGGCTTAATGGTAGGTGTTTCAGCTCTGATCTATTCCCCAAAACTCGCGAATGGAGAGCTTCCAGAGCGTTATGCGCTTGGCACACCGGTCTCAACCTTCGTAGCAGACCTTAACGAGTCAACGATAACCTCGGCAGTCAACGGCACAATTGACCTTCCGGTTCGCATGAGCTCGAAGACGGCTGCGGATGGGCGCTCACAAGTATTCGTGGTCAACGCCGACGGTACAAGCGTGCCTTCCAAGGTCAAGGTGGTTGCTGCGACCTATGATCCAGCGCAGAAGGTGTACACCGTTACTACGGGTGACGCTCCACCAAAATTCTTGATCTGGACACCTGTCGTCGTCCCTGGGAATAGCTCAACAACACTGCCCGCTAATCAGTCTGAGCCGTCCATTTATATTGGTGCTACGGTCACTCCGGTTGAAGGCAGAATTGATTCGTTTCCAGGAGTCAGTGAGGCGAGCTTTGATGACTTCATAACAGTCTTCCCTATAGATTCAGGACTACCTCCGCTCTACATAATGTTCAGGGATCGGCGGGAAGATCCCGGAATTGTGACAGGTGGCGGGCAAGCTGTAACGGGTTCTTGGCTAGGAGCGGCCTCACAAGGTGAAGGTGCCCCTATACCATCGCAAATTGCCGATAACTTAAGAGGCCAGGAATTTAAAAATTTCAGAGCGTTTCGCGAAGCCTTCTGGAAATCGATTGCGAACGACTCGGAACTGGCGAATCAGTTCAACCGTCAAAACCTACTAAGAATACTTAACGGCAAAGCCCCATATACGAGCAAACTTGAGCATGCAGGAAAATCTGGTAAATTCGAGCTCCACCATAAGATATTCATCTCCAAAGGCGGAGAAATTTTCGACATAGACAACATCTACATAGTCACTCCAAAACTCCACAAACAAATTCATGGCAAAGGTGATTAGGATGAAAACTTCAATTTCCGAGTACACAGAAACCGAATTTTTAGAATTCGTAATTTCCCTTTGTGACGCGAGTGCTCGTACTGAGGAAGAAGATGACGAAATGCTATTAGAGTTCACGCGCCTTACAGAACATCCTGACGGATCAGATCTCGTCTACTATCCAAGAGCTGACAGAGAAGACAGCCCGGCGGGCATTGTAGAAGAAGTTAAACAGTGGCGTGTGGCTAATGGCAAGCCTGGATTTAAAATAGAATAATCTCTCTGCTACCTCCTGCCATCGACTCTACATAGATGGCGGGCTTCTTCGTCCAACCACGTTCATGTGCACTTAATTTGGATGAATACCAAGCTCACAATGTGGGAGGGAAGCCCCTCCCACATTTAATGGGTTACAGTCTGAACTCACTCGATGCCGACTTGATTACGCCCATTATGCTTGGCCATATACAGTCCCTTGTCCGCCGCCATGATCAACTGCCGGCAATCGGTGCCCTGTACGGGTGTCAACGTCGACAGGCCAATGCTGATGGTCAGGCTCGAACCTTCCGCCGGCGCGATATGCGGGATTTTCAGGGCGGCCACCGCCATGCGCAGTTTTTCCGCCACCAGCCGCGCACCGCCCGGCGAGGTGTTGGGCAGCACCAGCGCGAACTCTTCGCCGCCATAGCGTGCCGGCAGGTCCGAGGGACGGCTGCTGGCTTCGCGGATGGTATTGGCGACTTTGCGCAAGGCCTCGTCACCCTCGACGTGGCCAAAACTGTCGTTGTAGGTCTTGAAGAAGTCCACATCGATCATCAGCAAGGAGAGCTGGGTCTGGTCGCGCATGGCTCGGCGCCATTCCAGTTCCAGGTATTCGTCGAAGTGGCGCCGATTGGACAGCCCGGTCAGGCCATCGGAGTTCATCAG
This sequence comes from Pseudomonas sp. Wu6, assembly GCF_019891515.1. NCBI lineage: Bacteria > Pseudomonadati > Pseudomonadota > Gammaproteobacteria > Pseudomonadales > Pseudomonadaceae > Pseudomonas > Pseudomonas sp. Wu6. The sequence goes on from NZ_JAFLXH010000020.1 coordinate 21,879, forward strand.
CCGTTGCAGCACCAGGTTGGTGTCCAGCAACTGTTGCTGGCTGACCCGCAGCGCACGGTAAGCCGCGTCGCGCTGCAACAGGGTCATGTAGGAGCGCGAGTGATAGCGAATGCGCGCCACCAGTTCGATATTGTCCGGCAGCTTGACCAAGTAATCGTTGGCCCCGGCCGCAAACGCTGCGCTCTTGATCAGCGGGTCTTCCTTGGTGGAAAGCACGATGATCGGGATATTCGCCGTGGCCGGGTGATTGCGGTACTCGCGCACCAGGGTCAAGCCGTCGAGGCCGGGCATGACCAGGTCCTGCAGGATCACGGTCGGCTTGATGCGAATTGCCTGCGCGATCGCCTGGTGCGGGTCGGCGCAAAAGTGGAAATCGATGTTTTCTTCATGGGCCAGGCCGCGCCGCACAGCTTCGCCGATCATGGCCTGGTCGTCGACCAGCAGCACCATGGCGGCGTTTTCGTCGGTCTTGAAGTCGTCAAGTTGTAGATCATTCATGTGCGGTCACCTGAATTACGCCTGCAAACCAGCACGGCGGGAGATTGTCGATCATGTTGCAAAGACCTCCTGCAATCGCGGCGCAATTCTTTCCAGTGGGCGAATTTCAACAGCGGCGTCAATCGCCGCCGCTGCTTTGGGCATCCCATACACCGCCGAACTCGACTGGTCTTGGGCGATGGTCAAATATCCTTGTTCGCGCATCAACTTGAGGCCCTGGGCGCCGTCGCGCCCCATGCCGGTCAGCAGTACGCCGACGGCGTCACCGATCCAATAGCTGGCGACACTTTCGAAAAACACGTCGATGGACGGCCGGTAAATCTCGTTCACCGGCTCTGCGGTATAGGCTAGCGTGCCATTTTTCAACAAGCGAATATGGTGGTTGGTACCGGCCAGCAAGACCACGCCGCTCTGCGGTGGCTCACCCTCTCGCGCCAGGCGCACCGGCAGGCCGGACGCACTGCTCAACCACTCGGCCATGCCCGCGGCGAACACCTGGTCCACATGCTGGACCAGCACGATGGCGGCGGGAAAGTTGCGGGGCAATCCCTTGAGCAGGACTTCCAGAGCAGCCGGGCCGCCCGCCGAAGAACCGATCGCCACCAGGCTCTGGCGTTTGCCGGTGCTGCGCTCGGGCGCGGTTTCGGCGCGCACACGGCTACCGCGCTGGCCGATCAGCCAGCCGATATTGAGGATCTTGCGCAACAACGGGGCTGCCGCATCCCTGGGGTTGCCCACGCCGAGTGCCGGGGTGTCCACCACATCCAGGGCGCCGTGGCCCATGGCTTCGAACACCCGGCTCATATTGGCCTGGCGGTCGACGGTCACCAGCAGAATCGCGCAGGGCGTCTCGGCCATGATCTGCCGCGTGGCCTCCACGCCGTCCATTACCGGCATGATCAAGTCCATCAGGATCAGGTCCGGCAGCCGTTCGGCACAGCGCTGTACCGCTTCCAGGCCATTACTGGCCACCCATACCACCTCGTGCGCGGGTTCCAGGTTCAAGGCGCGCCGCAACGCCTCGACGGCCAGGGGCATGTCATTGACGATCGCAATCCTCATGCCCGGGCGCCCCCGATCAGCTCAACCACGGCGTCGAGCAAGGCATCGTCGTGGAAGCTGGCTTTGGCCAGGTAATAGTCGGCGCCGGCGTCGAGGCCTCGGCGTCGGTCTTCTTCCCGATCCTTGTAGGAAACCACCATCACCGGCAACGATTGCAGGCGACTGTCACGGCGCAAGAGTGTGACCAATTCAATACCGTCCATGCGAGGCATATCAATATCAGTGATAAGCAGGTCGAAATCCTCGGAACGCAATGCGTTCCAGCCATCCATGCCATCGACCGCAACGGCCACTTCATAACCGCGATTGAGTAATAACTTGCGTTGCAGCTCACGCACGGTCAGCGAGTCGTCCACCACCAGCACCCGCTTGCGCGGTGCCTCGGTGGCCTGCTGGGTGCGCCGGGAGATACGTTCCAGGCGGCCGGTGTTGAGCAACTTGTCCACCGAACGCAGCATGTCCTCCACGTCGACGATCAGGACCACCGAGCCATCGTCGAGCAAGGCGCCGGCGGAAATATCCTGGACCTTGCCCAGGCGATCATCCAGCGGCAATACCACCAGGGTGCGCTCACCGATAAAGCGCTCGACGGCGATCCCATACACGGCATCGCGCTCGCGTATCACCACCACTTTCAAGGTATCGCCAGGGGTTTGCCCCGGTGGACGCTGCAACAGCTGACTGGCGGCGACCAGGCCGACATGCCGGCCCTCGTGCCAGAAATGCTGGCGACCTTCCAGTTGCACAATGTCCTCGGGCGCCAGGTCGCACATGCGTTCGATGTGTGCCAGCGGGAAGGCGTAGGCCTCTTCACCGACCTCCACCACCAGGCTGCGCACCACCGACAAGGTCAACGGCACCTCAAGATGAAAGCGACTGCCCTGCCCCGCCGTCTGCTCCAGCACCACGGCGCCGCGCAGTTGACGCACCATATGCTGCACCGCATCCAGGCCGACGCCGCGACCGGACACTTCGGTCACCTTGTCGCGCAGGCTGAACCCCGGCAGGAACAGGAACGTGAGCAGTTCTTCCTCGCTCAGGCGCAACGCGGTCTCCACGGGGGACAGGTGCCGGTCGACAATGGTGCCGCGCAGGCGCTCAAGGTCGACGCCGTTACCGTCATCGCTCAACTCCAGCACCAGCAAGCCGGCTTGATGGGATGCGCGCAGGCGAATCAAGCCTTCCGCTGGCTTGCCCGCCAGCAGCCGCTGCTCGGGCATTTCGATGCCGTGATCGACGGCATTGCGTAATAAATGCGTGAGTGGCGCCTCGAGCTTTTCCAGCACATCGCGGTCGACCTGGGTCTTTTCGCCCTCGATCTCCAGGCGCACTTGCTTGCCCAGGCTGCGGCCAAGGTCACGCACCATGCGCACCTGCCCGGCCAGCACGTCGGCAAACGGGCGCATGCGACAGGCCAACGCGGTGTCGTAAAGCACCTGGGCGCGCTGGCCGGCCTGCCAGCCGTACTCGTCCAGCTCGGCGTTCTTCTGCGCCAGCAGCGCCTGGGCCTCACTCAACAAGCGGCGGGTATCGGCCAGGGCTTCCTGGGCTTCAAGATTCAGGTCGATGACCTTGAGGTGGCCGTCCAGGGTATCCAAGGCGCGCAGGCTGTTGCTTTGCAGGCGCTTGAGGCGCTGCAGGCTGGCCAGGTAGGGCTTGAGTCGCTGGGTTTCCACCAATGACTTGCTGGACAGGTCCAACAGGCTGTTCAAGCGTTCGGCCGTGACCCGCAGCACGCGCTCACCGCCTTCGGTCATGCGTTTGCCGTGGCGCGGCGGCTCGCTGATGACGGCGGGCGCCGGCTCAGGTTCGGGCGCCGGCGCTTCGATCACCGGCATGGGAGCCGGTTCGGGTTTCGGCGCGACCATGGCGCTGGGTTGCGACGGGTCCAGCAAGCGCTCCATCAGCGCCACATAGGCCTGGATATCCGCCGCCCCTACGTTATTGCCCGGGGTGGCGATGCGCATCAGCAAATCCGTGCCCTGCAGCAACGCGTCGATATGCTCGGGCTGCAGGTACAAGCGCGCTTCCTGGGCGCTGACCAGGCAGTCTTCCATGACATGGGCCACGCTGACGCCGGCATCCACCCCGACAATCCGCGCCGCGCCCTTGAGCGAGTGCGCGGCGCGCATGCAGGCCTCAAGCTGGTCGGCCTGGGTCGGGTTGCGTTCCAGGGCCAGCAGGCCTGCACTGAGCACCTGGGTCTGCGCATCGGCTTCCAGACTGAACAGTTCCAACAGCGAGGCATCGCGCATCTGGTCGGGGGTCATGCGAGGCTCCGGGTCACGGCGGACAACAATTGAGCCTCGTCCAGCCAACGCAGGCTGCGGCCTTTCCACTGCAATACACCCTGGGTGAAACGCGCGCTGGCCTGGGTACCGGAGGCCGACGCGGCGCTCAAGGTGCGCTCATCGATGGCATGGATGCCATCCACTTCGTCCACCGGCACGACCACCGGGCCATCCTGCGCCGCAATGATCAGCATGCGCGGCATGATGCGCCCGCCGGTGGCGCCGGTACTGGCGCTGTCCAGGCCGAGCAGTTCCACCAGCGACAGGCAGGCCACCAATGCGCCGCGTACGTTGGCCACGCCCAGCAAAGCCCGGGAGCGCTGGTGCGGCAAGGAGTGGATCGGTTGCAGGGGCGCGACTTCCACCAGGCAACGGGTCGCGATGCCCAGCCACTCCTCGCCGAGGCGGAACATCAGCAAGGAGCGGGTGACCACCTGGCTGTCGAGCTCGCCGGCGGCTTGTGCGGGACGCTCGTCCTGCGCCAGCGCATAGCGGTCGAGCAGGCGCGTGGCCGCGGCCGAATACACCGAGCAGTTACGGCAATGGATGTGCTCCACCAGCAAGGGGCAGGATTTGTCGCCATGGATGCCGATGCGGTTCCAGCAGTCGTCGATGGCTTGGGTGTCGGCCAGGGTCAGGTCCAGGCCAGCGGTATCCAGCGCGTCAGGGCTACTCATCGTTTGGACTCACTGTCAGCTCGCTCGCTACGCGCGGCGCGCGCCTGCAAACGACGCGCCCCCGCACTGTCGCCCTGGGACTCGAGCAACGCGGCCAGGTGCATCAAGGCCTGCGGATGCTGCGGTTCCAGGTATAAGGCTTTACGGTAATACCCTTGGGCTTGCGGGGCGTTGCCGGCTACATCGCTGAGCAAGCCCAGCCAGTAGAACACCTGGGCCACCGGCGGATGGCTGCCCAGATAGCGTTCGCACGCAGCGCGGGCCTCGGCACTCTTGCCCTCATTGGCCAAGGTGGCGATCTGGTTGAGCAGCTCGCCGGCCTCCGTATGCGCTGCCTTGACCGGCGCCGCCTGGGCGCCAACCGTACTGAACGGGCGCGGCTTGAGCGTAACAGGCGCCGCACTGCGCGGCGGCGTGGGTGCCGGTATCGGTGCAAACACCGGGGCTGGCGCGACCGACTCCGCGTGCCGGCTGAACGCAAAGGATTGCGGCACACCAATCGAACGCATGCCATGGCGTCCCAGCAGGCTGCCTTCGGCCGGGCCGATAAACAACACGCCGTCCACGTGGGTCAGTTCCTTGAGCACATCGAAGACTTGCTTCTGGGTGGGCTGATCGAAATAGATCAGCAGGTTGCGACAGAACACAAAATCATAACTGGACTCATTGGCCAACAGCGCCGGGTCGAGCAGGTTGCCGACTTGCAGGCGTACTTGCTCGCGCACCCGGTCGGCGATGCGGTAGGCGCCGCCGTCTTCAGTGAAATGACGGTCGCGAAATTCAAGGTCGGCACCGCGAAAGGAGTTCTTGCCGTACACACCGCGGCGGGCACGCTCCACGGACAACGGGCTGACGTCCATCCCTTGCACTTTGAACTGGTGCGGCGCCAGGCCGGCGTCGAGCAGGGCCATGGCAATCGAATAGGGCTCTTCGCCGGTGGAACACGGCAGGCTGAGAATGCGCAAGGCGCGCATCTGCTTGATCTCGGCCAGGCGTGCATGGGCCAGGCGGGCCAGGGTCGCAAAGGACTCGGGGTAGCGGAAAAACCAGGTCTCGGGAACGATCACCGCTTCGATCAGCGCCTGCTGCTCATCGTGGGAGCTTTGCAGGAGCTGCCAGTACGCGTCCGCTGTGGGCGCCTGGGACAGCTGGCAACGCTGGCGCACCGCACGCTCAATGATCGCCTCGCCCACCGACGCGACGTCCAGGCCGATACGTTCCTTCAGGAAGGCCGAGAAGCGCGGATCACTGCTCATAGGCTCAACTCGCTGGAAAACAGCAACGCACGCACGTCATCGCTCAACAACTCGGCCACGCCGATCCATTGCATCAAGCCCAGCGCATCTTCGCGCACCGGCCCCAGGTAGGGCGCCTGGCGGTTATCCAGGCCATAGGGCTGGAACTCGGCGGGGTCGCACCGCAGGGTGTCGGTGGCCTGCTCCAGGATCAGGCCCAGCCACCGCGCCTGGCTCCCGGCTTGTGGCTGATAATTGACCAGCACCAGCCGCGTACTCGTACGGGCCTGGGCCACGGTACCGAAGGTCAGCGCGCTCAGGTCGATCACCGGCACCAGCGCGCCGCGATGGGCAAAGATGCCCGCCACCCACACAGGTGCCTGGGCGATGGGTTTGAGCGGCAGGCGCGGCAGTACCTCGACCACTTCCGTGGCCTTGAGGGCAAAGCGCTCAGTGCCGATGTGGAACACCAGGAACAACGCCTTTTTCGCTGCCGTAACGGCGCCGCGTTTAGCCGCGAAGTCGCTCATCAGACTTTGAAACGCGACACGCCGCTGCGCAGACCCACCGCGACCTGGCTCAGTTCATCGATGGCAAAGCTGGCCTGGCGCAGGGACTCGACGGTCTGGCTGCTGGCATCCCCCAACTGCACCAGCGCGTGGTTGATCTGCTCGGCGCCGGTGGCCTGGGCCTGCATGCCTTCATTGACCATCAACACCCGCGGCGCGAGGGCCTGCACCTGGTGGATGATTTGCGACAGTTGCTCGCCCACTTGCTGCACCTCGAACATGCCGCGGCGCACTTCCTCGGAGAACTTGTCCATGCCCATCACGCCCGCCGACACCGCCGACTGGATCTCGCGCACCATCTGCTCGATGTCGTACGTCGCGACGGCGGTCTGGTCGGCCAGGCGGCGTACTTCGGTAGCGACCACGGCAAAACCGCGCCCGTACTCACCGGCTTTCTCGGCTTCAATGGCAGCGTTGAGGGACAGCAGGTTGGTCTGGTCAGCCACTTTGACGATGGTCACTACCACCTGATTGATGTTGCCGGCCTTTTCATTGAGGATCGCCAGCTTGGCGTTGACGAGGTCGGCGGCGCCCATGACCGAATGCATGGTTTCTTCCATGCGTGCCAGGCCCTGTTGACCGGAACCGGCGGCGACCGAAGCCTGGTCGGCGGCAGTCGACACTTCGGTCATGGTGCGCACCAGGTCCTTGGAGGTCGCGGCGATTTCACGCGATGTGGCGCCGATTTCAGTGGTGGTGGCGGCGGTTTCGGTGGCCGTGGCCTGTTGCTGCTTGGAGGTGGCGGCAATCTCGGTCACCGAGGTGGTGACCTGCACCGACGAACGCTGCGCCTGGGAGACCAGCGCGGTCAGCTCGGTCATCATGTCGTTGAAGCCGGTTTCGACCATATTGAATTCGTCATTGCGCTCCAGGTTCAGGCGCTTGCTCAGGTCGCCCGTGCGCATGACTTCGAGGATATCGACGATGCGCTTCATCGGCGCCATGATTGCGCGCATCAACAGCAGGCCACAGAGCGCGGCGGCAAGCACCGCCAGCAGCAGCGAGACGCCCATGCTGATCTTCGCGGCCTCGACCGCGTCATCGATGGCGGCGGTGGCCTCGTCGGCGACCTGCTTGTTCTGTTGGATGATGTCATTGAGCTTCATGCGGCCTGCGACCCAGACGGGCGTCAGTTGCTCGCTGAACAACCTGACCGCCTCGGCGGCGTTGTTGCTCTGCTGAGCCTGGAGCACTTGGGCGAGGATCTGGTTGTAGTTCTGATGCATTTTTTCGAAGGCATCGAACTCGCTGCGGTCCTGGGTGAAATTGATCGTCTGGGCGTAGTCGGCCATGTATTTCTCAAGGCGAGCCTCGAAGGACTTGTAGTCCTGCTTGTCCTCCTCGGAAATGCCCTGGTTTTTGTGGATGCCCACCAATTCCTGGGTTTGCAGGTAGCTGTCGACCCAGGCGCTGCGAATCATCGAGCTGAAAAACACGCCAGGCACAGCGTCATCGCGCACGGAGCTCTCACTGGTTTCGATTTTCAACAGGCGCGAATACGAGAGCACGACCATCAGCAGCATGATCGCGATAATTACCGCAAAGCTCGCCAAAATCCGTTGGCGCAGGGTCCAGTTCTTCACAGTAATTCCTCGCAGATCCATTCAAATGGAGGGGAGTATAGCTGAGCGATGGCGTGTATTAACCAATGGTTTGCGGGGACACTGCAGGCGCCCTGGCGCTTTGAACCAAGCCGGGTTTGAAGGTGGGAGCAGGCCCGCTCCCACCTGTGGACAGGTAGGCGGTTTTATTCGAGGTTAAGGCGCACCTGTTTCTCCAGCTCCGCCTTCAGGCCCGGCTCCAGCTTCAGCTGGCGCGCCAGTTCGTCCAGGTAGGCCTTCTCCATGAAGTTTTCCTCGTCCACCAGCATCACACTGGCGATGTACATCTCGGCGGCCATTTCCGGAGTACCGGCGGCGCGGGCGACATCGGCCGGGTCGAGGGGTTTGTTCAACTCGGCGTGCAGCCAGGCTTGCAGTTCGCGGTCATTGTCGAGCTTGGTGAACTCGCCTTCGATCAACGCCCGCTCACGCTCATCCACATGCCCGTCGGCCTTGGCGGCAGCGACCAGCGCCTTGAGAATGCCCTGGCTGTGTTGCTCGACCTGGGCCGGCGGCAGACGATCAATGGTTTGCGGCTCGCCCTGGGGCGCGCTGGCCTGTTGTGCCTGCCAGTTGCCGTAGGCTTTGTAGGCAATGACTCCCAACGCGGCCAGGCCTCCGTAGGTCAGGGCCTTGCCGCCGAACTTGCGCGCCTTCTTATTGCCCATCAGCAAGCCCATGGCTCCGGCCGCCAAGGCACCGCCGCCTGCGCCACCGAGCAGACTGCCGAGCCCGCCACTGCCAAGCAGCCCGCCAAGGGCGCCTTTGTCAGTTGATTGACGCTGGCCGCCGGCCTTGTTCTGCAACATATCCTGGCCAGACTTGAGCAACTGATCGAGCAATCCACGGGTATTCATTCGTAGCCTCCAGACACTTGGGTTCGTAGGACCAATAGGCCCTCAGCGTAAAACTAAGTGCCAAAAACGCTCTATCTAGAGTGCTTCCAGATGTAACGCCCTGCCCTGGCGTCGGAAATGTCTTGTTGCACAGCGGCGCCATCATGCTGCCATCAATGATTTTTCCTTCACCATCGAACCGCTTAAGCTATCCGGCGTCTGTTTATTGTCCGTTGCGTTTGGCCGAAGGCATGTCCGAACCGTTATTTCTGATCCGTTACGTGCCAGGAACGGCGCGGGATTCGCTCACGACAGGTTGTCTCTATGCACCGCAGGAATTTGCTCAAAGCGTCCATGGCCATTGCGGCCTACACCGGTTTGTCGGCCAGTGGCCTGCTGGCCGCGCAGGCCTGGGCCGGGAACCGTGCCGCCGACGGCAAGGCCGTGGCATTCGATTTCGACACGCTCAAGGCCCAGGCCAAACAGCTCGCCGGCGCCGCCTACAAAGACACCCGGCAAGTGCTGCCGCCCACGCTGGCAACCATGACCCCGCAGAACTTCAACGCCATTGGCTACGACGGCAACCATTCGCTGTGGAAGGAACTGAACGGGCAACTGGACGTGCAGTTTTTTCACGTCGGCATGGGCTTCAAGACGCCGGTGCGCATGCACAGTGTCGACCCCAAGACCCGCGAGGCCCGCGAAGTGCATTTTCGCCCTTCGCTGTTCAACTATGAAAAAACCACGGTTGACACCAAACAGCTGACCGGCGACCTGGGCTTCTCCGGGTTCAAACTGTTCAAGGCGCCGGAGCTTGACCGCCATGATGTGCTGTCGTTCCTGGGTGCCAGCTACTTTCGCGCCGTCGACTCCACCGGCCAGTACGGCCTGTCGGCGCGCGGCCTGGCGATCGACACCTACGCGAAAAAACGCGAGGAATTCCCCGACTTCACCCAGTTCTGGTTCGAAACCCCGGACAAGGACGCCACCCGCTTCGTGGTCTACGCCCTGCTCGATTCCCCCAGCGCCACCGGCGCCTATCGCTTCGATATCGACTGCCAGGCCAATCAAGTGGTGATGGCGATCGATGCCCATATCAATGCGCGCACCGCCATCGAACAATTGGGCATTGCGGCCATGACCAGCATGTTCAGTTGCGGAACCCACGAACGCCGGATGTGCGACACCATCCACCCGCAAATCCACGACTCGGACCGCCTGGCCATGTGGCGCGGCAACGGTGAGTGGATTTGCCGTCCGCTGAACAACCCGGCCAAGCTGCAGTTCAACGCCTTCGCCGACACCAACCCGAAAGGCTTCGGCCTGGTGCAGACCGACCACGAGTTCGCCAGCTATCAAGACACTGTGGACTGGTACAGCAAGCGCCCCAGCCTCTGGGTAGAACCCACCACCGCCTGGGGCGAAGGCTCGATTGACCTGCTGGAAATCCCGACCACCGGGGAGACCCTGGATAATATCGTGGCCTTCTGGACCCCGAAAAAACCGGTGATGGCCGGTGATTCGCTCAACTACGGCTACAAGCTCTACTGGAGCGCCCTGCCGCCGGTGAGCACGCCGCTGGCCCAGGTCGACGCGACCCGTTCGGGCATGGGCGGATTTACCGAAGGCTGGGCCCCAGGCGAGCATTACCCTGAGGTGTGGGCACGCCGCTTTGCGGTGGACTTCAAGGGCGGTGGTCTGGACCGTTTGCCAGCCGGCACGGGCATCGAGCCGGTGGTCACCTGCTCGCACGGCGAGGTGAAAGACTTCAGCGTGCTAGTGCTCGACAATATCAAGGGCTATCGCATTCTGTTCGACTGGTACCCCACCAGTGACAGCGTGGAGCCGGTAGAGCTGCGTCTGTTTATCCGCACCCAGGACCGTACTCTGAGTGAGACTTGGCTGTATCAGTATTTCCCGCCTGAGCCGGCGAAGCGTAAATACACCTGAGACGGCGGCCCACGCTGTGGGAGCAATGCGCTCCCACACGGTGTCCGCCCACCCTTCAAAACCGCGACACGGTTTTCATCGCCCCAATCAAATACCGCATCGCAACCTGATCGCTCTCGGTCAGGGTGCGATAATGCGCCAGCAGTTCGACTTCATCCGAACTCAACCTGCGGCCACGCAAGGACATCCTGCGGATCAGAAAAGACGCCATCACACCCGCTACACCATAGGACTTGGCCATGGACTGCTTCTCCTGATATCGATCCAATACTCCTGCTGCCCATTATCCCCGTGACGTGAAGCGGACTGACTTCCTGGGCCGAAAATCAGGCTTACCTTAAGCGTAGAAACAATCTGGTTACGTGTGGGATTTTTTTAGAGTATTCACTTAAATAATTGCTTCGGTAATAAATACCTACAACCCTTTCTCACGCCTTCACCGACCACTCAGATCAATCCGCATCATAACCACGAGCAAAAAAAACCCACCGTGTCAGGGTGGGTTGTGTGGGTATACGCTAAGGGTCAATCCCTGAGATCCGATTCATGAATCGGCTGGTCGCGGTGCGTCGCCCGTTGATATTGCGCCGGCCAGATCGCCTTGCGCCCGCCCAGGTCATCGTCGGCATGCAGCGGCCAGTACGGGTCGCGCAACAATTCGCGGGCCAGGAAGATGATGTCGGCCTGGCAGGTGCGCAGGATATGTTCGGCCTGGGCCGGTTCGGTGATCATGCCGACCGTGCCGGTGGCGATGCCCGACTCCTTGCGTACCCGCTCGGCAAAGCGCGTCTGGTAACCGGGGCCGGTGGGGATTTCGGCGTTGGCGGCGGTGCCGCCGGAGGACACGTCGATCAAGTCCACGCCCAGGTCTTTCAGGCGGCGCGCCAGTTCCACGGTTTCATCGGGGTTCCAGCCGTCTTCCACCCAGTCGGTGGCTGACACGCGCACAAACAGCGGTAGGTTCTGGGGCCAGACTTCGCGCACCGCGCGGGTCACCTCCAGCACCAGGCGAATGCGGTTTTCGAAGGAGCCGCCGTATTGGTCCTGGCGCTGGTTACTGATGGGCGACAGAAACTGATGCAGTAGGTAACCGTGGGCGGCATGGATCTCCACCACTTCGAAACCGGCGGCCAGGGCACGCTTGGCGGCGGCGACAAAATCGGCGATCACTTGGCGGATCTGTGCTTCATCCAGCGGCTTGGGTTGCGTGTGCTGAGGGTCGAATGCGATAGGCGACGGGCCTACCGGAACCCAGCCACCGTCCTCTGGCTTGACGCTGCCATGCTTGCCGATCCACGGCCGATAAGTGCTGGCCTTGCGCCCGGCGTGCGCCAGTTGAATACCGGCCACCGCGCCTTGCGCCGCAATAAAGCGTGTAATGCGTTGCAACGGTTCGATCTGTTCGTCTTTCCACAACCCCAGGTCCTGGGCGGTGATGCGGCCATCGGCGGTCACGGCGGTGGCTTCGGTGAAGATCAGCCCGGCGCCGCCCACGGCACGGCTGCCCAGATGCACCAGGTGCCAGTCGTTGGCCAGGCCATCATCGCTTGAGTATTGGCACATCGGTGATACCGCGATGCGGTTCAGCAGGGTGAGTTGACGCAGGGTATAGGGTTCGAGCAGCTGACTCATGGCGCACCTCTTCGGGTTCTGTGGGCAAGCTCCAAGGCTCTCTTCATGGTGCTTAGAGCCTAGTCGACAACGACCGATCGCACAGGGTTCCAGAGGTAAAGGGCTCCAGAGGTAAACCGGGAGCCGATTGCCGGCCCCCGTGCTGCAGCGCCTTACATCTCGACCTGAGTGCCCAGCTCGATCACCCGATTGACCGGGAGTTTGAAGAAGCGCAGGTTGCCGTTGGCATTCTTCAACATGAACGCGAACAACGCTTCGCGCCAGCGCGCCATGCCTTTGATGCGCGAGGCGATCACGGTTTCGCGGCTGAGGAAGTAGGTGGTGCGCATCGGGCTGAAATCCAGTTCGTCCAGATGGCACAGTTTCAGCGCCTCGGGCACGTCCGGCTCATCGGTAAAACCAAAGTGCAGGATCACCCGGAAGAACCCCTCGCCATAGGCGTCCACTTCGAAACGCCGCGTCGCGGGCACACGCGGGATGTCTTCGTAGACCACGGTCAGCAGCACCACCTGCTCGTGCAACACCTGGTTATGCAACAGGTTGTGCAGCAGCGCATGGGGTACGGCGTCGGGGCGCGCCGTAAGAAATACCGCTGTGCCCTGCACGCGATGGGGCGGCTGCACGCGGATACTGCCGATAAATATCGGCAGCGGCAGGCCGCCCTCGTCGAGGCGCTCGACGAGCAATTGTTTGCCGCGCTTCCAGGTGGTCATCAGCACGAACAGCACGATCCCCGCCAACACCGGAAAGGCGCCGCCCTGGATGATCTTCGGCACGTTGGCGGCAAAGTACAGCCCGTCCACCAACAGACAGCAGAGCAACACCGGCACCGCCAGCACCGGCGGCCATTTCCACAGCAGCAGCATCACCGCAGACACCAGAATCGTGGTCATCAGCATGGTGCCGGTCACCGCCACGCCATAGGCGGACGCCAACGCACCGGAGGATTCAAAACCCAGCACCAGCAGGATCACGCCCACCATCAGCGACCAGTTCACCGCGCCAATATAGATCTGGCCCTGTTCGGCGCTGGAGGTATGTTGAATATGCATGCGCGGGATATAACCCAGCTGGATGGCCTGGCGCGTCAGCGAGAACGCACCGGAAATCACCGCCTGGGAGGCAATCACGGTAGCCAGGGTCGACAGCACCACCAGCGGGATCAGCGCCCAGCTCGGTGCCAGCAGGTAGAACGGGTTGCGGGCCGCTTCCGGATCGCCCAGCAACATGGCGCCCTGGCCGAAATAGTTGAGCACCAGCGCCGGCAGCACCAAAATGAACCAGGCACGGGCGATGGGTTTGCGGCCGAAGTGGCCCATGTCGGCATACAACGCTTCGGCGCCGGTCAGTGCCAGCACCACCGCGCCGAGGATGGCCACGCCGATGCCGGGATGAGCCTCGAAGAAGCGCACGGCCCACATCGGGTTCATGGCGCTGAGCACCTCAGGGTGCAGGGTGATGCCATACACGCCAAGGCCGCCCAGCACCAGGAACCAGGTCACCATCACCGGCCCGAACAGTTTGCCGATGCGGTCAGTGCCGTGTTTCTGGATAAGGAACAGCGCCACCAGAACCACCAGCGCGATGGGCACGACCCATCGTTCCAGGCCGTCGAACGCCAGCTCAAGGCCCTCCACGGCCGACAACACCGAAATCGCCGGGGTGATCATGCTGTCGCCGTAGAACAGCGCCGCGCCGCACAAGCCGCACACCACCAGGAAACTGCGCAATTTCCTGCGCTCCCCCGCCGCACGACGTGCCAGGGCGGTCAGCGCCATGATGCCGCCTTCGCCCTGGTTGTCGGCGCGCAGCACGAACAGCATGTATTTGATCGACACGACCCAGATCAGCGACCAGAAGATCAGCGCCAGGATCCCCAACACCCCGTCATGGTTGACCTGCACCCCATAACCGCCATTGAACACCTCTTTAAGGGTGTAGAGCGGGCTGGTCCCGATATCGCCATACACCACCCCGACCGCTGCTACCAGCATGCCAATCGGCTTGGCGTTCGAATGCTCGGCACCCGCTGCCTGACTACTTGCCTGACCCATCAACCACTCCTGCCCTTTGACCTGAGGTCGCTTATAAACAACGTGCTCAAACTGACCGTAGCATGCGCTGTTTTACTTCTCGTAACAGACGTTTTGTTGACCTTCGGATTTTACCTACGCGCAACGGCGCGAAGCATAGCGCAGCGCTGGTCGCATTTCTCTGCATTAAAACAGGCGTCTTTTTGCCTGCATTGACGTCACTGAGTACCAACGCTACGTTTTCGCGTGTTAAAGGCACCGTGATTCCGACGTATGGGGGGCCGGGCGTCACGCTTGGAGCAAAAAGCGTTTGCTCGGTTTTGACGGGTTGATCCATACTCAAGACGTAGCCACAACGTAGCTACATTTTTGATAGGGAGTCACGATATGTCTGCATTACTGAAAACCACTGATGTGCGTTGTCGCATAGACGAGGATTTGAAGGAGCGTGCCACTGCTGTGCTCAATGCCTGTGGGCTTAGCCTCAGTGACGCCATGCGTCTTTTCCTCCGTCAGGTAGTGACGACGCAAGGGCTGCCTTTCGAGGTACGCATCCCTTCGGAGAAAACCGCTCGCGCCATGAAGCAAGCGCATGCTATCCGTCGCCAGTTCGACTCGATCGATGACATGCTAAGGGACGCCGATGGCGAAGCAGGAGAAGAAGCAAAAACGCGCTGACATACCCAAGCAATGCGCACAGACACCTGAGTTTAAAAAATCCTGGGAGCGCTATAAACGCGCCGGGCGTCGAGACATGAGTGAGGTCAGGGTAGTGATGGTTTCGCTTTTTTTGGGCGAACAACTACCCGCCGAGTATCGAGACCATGCGCTCACCGGAAACTGGGACGGGTTCAGAGAATGCCATATTGGTGGTGATTTCCTGCTGATTTACGAACATTCACGGGCTGACCTGATCACCTTTGTAGACTTGGGGAGCCACGCTGAATTATTTGCTTAGGCATTGGGGTATTGAAGAGCACAGCGCTCGTCGCATTTCCCCGCATAAAGCTGGTCAAGCGCGCTGCCCGCCCTTCACGGTGGCGGCGTCATTCGATACCGAGGTTAGACATGTCCACCACCATCGAAAAAGCCAACCCCAAGGTTGGCTTTGTTTTCCTGGGTTGCCCCTAAGATCTTTACTCTACACTTTCATTTTCTTGATCTTTAGTAACACCCCCTTAAAGGCAAGGCCATAGGCGGTTAGCAAAAATGGGATAGAATGAAGGCTGACGGAGGAATACAGAGTGAACAAAGCAGCTCAGCAAAAAAAACATACCCGAATTACGCACGGCAAAATGGTGTCAGTGACCATTCGTGGCCGGAACGGAAGCTTCAAGGCTCTCCTTTCAAGCGCGGACGATGTGGTTGAACGGCATGTCACGAAAAGCCTCTCGAGCAGCGTGTTGAATCAAAAAGACTCAACGCATCGTCCAATGCGTGCGCCCCACCTGTCGGGCCTTGAACGCGATCTGGAAGAGTTGAAGAAGGTTGTTGCAGCACTGGCCGTGCGCTCTGTCGCGCATGAAGAGAAGGCCGCTGATTTTGATGTCGAGGGCATAACCGTGCTTGACGCCAACACAGCGTACCAACTGTTAGATAATCCCCCTGAGCCCACTGACACACTCCGCAACCTGCTGGCCTTGCGCTAAGGGCTTTCAATGGATTTCATCACCGTCGACTTCGACAGGTCGATTGACCGCTCTGCATTTGATTGCGGGCCGCACCCAGCCTTGAACACGTACATTGCCCAGCACGCAGGGCAAGACCAAAAGCGAAACGTCTCCCGCACATTCATGTACGTCGAAGATGGGGCACTGCTGGGCTATTACACCCTAGCGAATGCCTCTGTAGCCCTGCAAGAGTTAAGCGATGACCAAAAAAAGAAAATGCCTCGGTATCCTATGCCGGCAGTGCTTTTGAGTCGTCTGGCGATCGACAAGGGCACTCAAAGCAAGGGACTCGGCCAGAGATTGATGTCTGACTTCTTCCGTCGCGTGTACACGGTTTCCAAGCAGTCTGGTGTAGCGTTTGTGATCGTCGATGCAAAAGACCAAGATGCTGCGGATTACTACCAGCGTAAGTTAGGGTTTGTGCCATCCACGAATAACCCCCTTCGCTTGGTACTTTCTACCGCAACCTTCATCCAGACGTTAGAAAGTAACTTGCCGCAGGCATAGCTCGTACCTGGTCATCCACAGGCCAGCAATGTGCACATTTGTGCAAACCGGTGAACCTGGAACATTTGGCGATAGACCACGTAAACCGTGGTCTTCCTTCTCCCAAGCCATCTACCAAGCTTTGACTTAGAGCGCCTTTGCGCAAAAGAGCTCGCCAGCAGTGCTTTGACTTATGCGGTGAATAAAGCGTCTTGAAGGAGTCAGGCAACGTTTAAGCGAGAGCTTTATGTGCATATGCTGGTCACACAGATGCGGTGCAAGGGCGTGCCGCTTACACCTCAAGAAAGGCGTCGTTACCCGCCCATAGCAGGAGACATGCGCGTAGACTCGGCGATATCCGGCGAGTTAGGGCGCAGCTCTAATATCCGACGCATGTACGGATAATTGCCGATCTAGCGCTCGTCGCATTTCCCCGTATAAAGCTGGTCAAGTGCGCTGCCCGCCGCTAGAATTGCGCACTTTTTGATCAGAGGCGCACCAAGCGCCCGTCCGCTGCCTGCCCTTCACGGTGGCGGCGTCATTCGATACCGAGGTTAGACATGTCCACCACCATCGCAAAAGCCAACCCCAAGGTTGGCTTTGTTTCCCTGGGTTGCCCGAAGGCTCTGGTCGACTCCGAGCGCATTCTCACGCAACTGCGCATGGAAGGTTATGACGTCGTCTCCACTTACCAGGACGCGGACGTGGTGGTGGTCAATACCTGTGGTTTCATCGACTCGGCCAAGGCGGAGTCCCTGGAAGTGATCGGCGAAGCCATCAAGGAAAACGGCAAGGTCATCGTGACCGGCTGCATGGGCGTGGAAGAAGGCAATATCCGCAACGTCCACCCAAGCGTGCTCGCCGTGACCGGCCCGCAGCAGTACGAACAGGTGGTCAACGCCGTGCACGCCGTGGTGCCACCGCGCCAGGACCACAACCCGTTGATCGACCTGGTGCCGCCGCAAGGCATCAAGCTGACGCCGCGTCACTACGCCTACCTGAAGATTTCCGAAGGCTGCAATCACAGCTGCAGCTTCTGCATCATCCCGTCGATGCGCGGCAAGCTGGTCAGCCGCCCGGTGGGCGATGTGCTGGACGAGGCCCAGCGCCTGGTCAAATCCGGCGTGAAAGAGCTGCTGGTGATCTCCCAGGACACCAGCGCCTACGGCGTCGACGTGAAGTACCGCACCGGTTTCTGGAATGGCGCGCCGGTGAAAACCCGCATGACCGAACTCTGCGAAGCGCTCAGCAGCCTGGGCGTGTGGGTGCGCCTGCACTACGTTTACCCGTACCCGCACGTGGACGAGCTGATTCCCTTGATGGCCGCCGGCAAGATCCTGCCGTACCTGGACATCCCGTTCCAGCACGCCAGCCCCAAAGTGCTCAAGGCCATGAAACGCCCGGCCTTCGAAGACAAGACCCTGGCGCGGATCAAGAACTGGCGCGAGATCTGCCCGGAACTGATCATCCGTTCGACCTTTATCGTCGGCTTCCCCGGTGAAACCGAAGAAGACTTCCAGTACCTGCTGGACTGGCTGACCGAAGCCCAGCTGGACCGCGTCGGCTGCTTCCAGTACTCGCCGGTCGAAGGCGCGCCGGCCAACCTGCTGGACCTGGCCGTGGTGCCGGACGACGTCAAGCAGGACCGTTGGGAGCGTTTTATGGCGCACCAGCAAGCGATCAGCTCGGCGCGCCTGCAACTGCGCATCGGCAAGGAAATCGAAGTGCTGATCGACGAAGTCGACGAGCAAGGCGCGGTCGGCCGTTGCTTCTTCGATGCGCCGGAAATCGACGGTAACGTGTTTATCGACGATGCCAGCGGTTTGAAGCCGGGCGACAAGGTCTGGTGCACCGTGACCGATGCCGACGAATACGACCTGTGGGCGCAAAAGCGCGACTAAAGCTGTAAAAAATTGAAAAAGCCCTGCTTCTGGACAAGATGCGGGGCTTTTTTAGGTCTATCGTTTTGCCCATTGTTACCTGATTAAAAAAGAGACCGCAGGCATGCGTGAGCATTCGGTTATCCACACCCCCAACAATAGCGATTACCCCGAGCTGGCGAGGATCTGGGAGGCCTCGGTGCGCGCCACTCATGACTTTTTGCCGGAAAGTTACATTGTGTTGCTCAAAGAGCTGGTGCTGACGCGCTATCTGGATTCAGTGATGCTCGTGTGTACCAAGGATTCGAGCGAGCGCATCACTGGGTTTGCCGGCGTAGCGGCGGGCAAGGTGGAAATGCTGTTTATCGATCCGCTGCACCGTGGCCAGGGCCTGGGGCAGCAATTGCTGCGCTACGCGATCAACTGCATGAATGCCGATGAGCTGGATGTGAATGAGCAGAATCCGCAGGCGCTGGGTTTTTACCTCAAGCAAGGCTTTGAGGTGATCGGACGCACGGAGCACGATGGTCTGGGCCAGCCCTATCCGTTGCTGCATCTGCGCCTGCGCCAGCAGCAAATACGCAGTGGCTGAAATGGGGCCGGGATTAACCGGCGCCAGGCAGGTACAATAGCCGCCCCCTTTTGTTACGGCCCTTGTCATGACTGACCCCATACGCCTCTCCAAACGCCTTATCGAACTGGTCGGTTGCTCCCGTCGGGAGGCTGAGCTGTTTATCGAAGGCGGCTGGGTCTCGGTGGACGGTGAAGTGATCGACGAACCGCAGTTCAAGGTCACCACCCAGAAGGTCGAGCTGGACCCCGACGCCAAGGCCTCCGTGCCGGAACCGGTGACCATCCTGCTGCACGCCCCGGCGGGGATGGATGCCGAGACGGCCATGGCGTCGATCAACGCCGAAACCTTGTCGGAAGAACACCGCTTCAGCAAGCGCCCGCTAAAAGGCCACTTCCTGCGCCTGACCGCCAGCGCCGACCTGCAAGCCAAGGCCAGCGGCCTGCTGGTGTTCACCCAGGACTGGAAAATCCTGCGCAAGTTGACCGCCGATGCGGCCAAGATCGAGCAGGAATACGTGGTGGAAGTCGAAGGCGACATGGTCGCCCACGGCCTCAACCGCCTGAACCACGGCCTGACCTACAAAGGCAAGGAGCTGCCGGCCGTGAAAGCCAGCTGGCAGAATGAAAACCGCCTGCGCTTTGCGCTGAAAAATCCGCAGCCAGGCGTTATCGCGCTGTTCTGCGAAGCCGTTGGCCTGAAAGTCGTCGCCATCCGCCGCATCCGTATTGGCGGCGTGTCCATTGGCAAGGTGCCGGTGGGCCAATGGCGTTACCTGTCCGGCAAAGAGAAGTTTTAGGCCGTTACCCTTTTCCCGACACCGCCTGATTGGGCGGTGTCTACCCGCTGAAAACCAGGATTGCCCACCATGATTCACAACGACGTACTGCGCAGCGTGCGCTACATGCTCGACATCAGCGATAACAAGATGGTCGAAATCATCAAGCTCGGCGGCATGGACGTGACCAAGGAAGACCTGCTCACCTACCTCAAGAAAGATGAGGAAGAAGGCTTTGTGTTCTGCCCGGATGAGGTGATGGCGCATTTCCTCGACGGCTTGGTGATTTTCAAGCGCGGCAAGGATGAAAGCCGTCCGCCGCAGCCGATCGAAACCCCGGTGACCAACAATATCATCCTGAAAAAACTGCGCGTGGCCTTCGAATTGAAGGAAGACGACATGCACGCCATCCTCAAGGCTGCCGAGTTCCCGGTGTCCAAGCCCGAGCTGAGCGCGCTGTTCCGCAAGTTCGGCCACACCAACTACCGCACCTGTGGCGATCAGTTGTTGCGCAACTTCCTCAAGGGTCTGACGCTGCGGGTCCGTGCGTAAGCCATGAGTTATCAGGTCTCGCCCATCGGCTTCGTACGCTCCTGCTTCAAGGAGAAGTTCGCCATCCCGCGTCAACCGCAACTGGCCCCGGCCGCCCGCGGTGTGCTGGAGCTGGTGGCGCCGTTCGATGGCGGCGAGGCGGTGCAGGGACTGGAGCAGGTCAGCCATGTGTGGCTGCTGTTTCTGTTTCACCAGGCGCTCGAAGACACGCCACGCCTTAAAGTGCGACCGCCGCGCCTGGGCGGCAATACGTCCATGGGCGTGTTTGCGACCCGCGCGACTCATCGCCCCAACGGGATTGGCCAGTCAGTGGTCAAGCTGGACAAGGTGGAAGCGGGCCGGCTGTGGATTTCCGGGATCGATTTGCTCGATGGCACGCCGGTGCTGGATATCAAGCCGTATGTGCCGTACGCCGATATCGTCGACACGGCCACCAACAGCATCGCCAGCGGTGCGCCGCCGCTGATTGGCGTGCAGTGGCTCAAGACCGCGCTGCAACAGGCGCAGGGCCATGCCCAGCGTCTGGGTGAGCCGTTGGTGGAGTTGATTGACCAGTGCCTGGCGCAAGATCCACGGCCGGCGTACCAGACACCCGGGCCGGAGCGCGAATACGGTGTGCAGTTCTGGGATGTGGATGTACGTTGGCACTATCCCGAGGCAGGGATGATTTGCGTATTGGAAGTGGTGCCTGCTGGATAAACCGGAACCCAAATGTGGGAGGGGGCTTGCCCCCGATAGCAGTGTGTCAGTCAACTCATCTGTGACTGATCCACCGCAATCGGGGGCAAGCCCCCTCCCACATTTTTTTGATCGCGTTTATTTTTCGACGAACGCACGCTCAATCAGGTAATCACCCGGCTCACGCATACGTGGTGAAACCTTCAGGCCGAAGCTGTTCAGCACTTCGCTGGTTTCGTCCAACATGCTCGGGCTGCCGCACAGCATGGCGCGGTCGTCCTCGGGATTGATCGGTGGCAGGCCGATGTCGCTGAACAGCTTGCCGCTGCGCATCAGGTCGGTCAGGCGACCTTCGTTTTCGAACGGCTCGCGGGTCACGGTCGGGTAGTAGATCAACTTGTCACGCAACGCCTCGCCGAAGAATTCGTTCTGCGGCAGGTGCTCGGTGATGAACTCGCGGTAGGCGACTTCGTTGACGTAACGCACGCCGTGGCACAGGATCACTTTTTCGAAGCGCTCGTAGGTCTCCGGGTCCTGGATCACGCTCATGAACGGCGCCAGCCCCGTACCGGTGCTGAGCAGGTACAGGTGCTTGCCCGGTTTCAAATCGTCAAGCACCAGGGTGCCTGTCGGTTTTTTGCTGATGATGATCTCGTCGCCTTCCTTCAAGTGCTGCAACTGGGAAGTCAGCGGGCCATCCGGCACCTTGATGCTGAAGAACTCCAGATGCTCTTCCCAGTTCGGGCTGGCAATGGAGTAAGCGCGCATGAGCGGGCGGCCATTGGGCTGTTGCAGGCCGATCATCACGAACTGACCGTTCTCGAAGCGCAAACCCGGATCGCGGGTGCACTTGAAGCTGAACAGAGTGTCGTTCCAGTGATGAACACTGAGGACACGCTCGTGGTTCATGTTGCTCATGTACGGGGGACTCCTGGAAATGGGTCTGCGCCAAATGTGAAGTGCGCAATTGCACAGCATTCTAATGGCGGCGACAATATCTGTTAACTGGATTATTAAGATAAGGGTTATCGGTTATATCGATATGCGATTTACTCTCCGTCAACTGCAAGTCTTCGTCGCCGTCGCCCAGCAGGAAAGCGTGTCCCGCGCTGCTGGCCTGCTGGCCTTATCTCAATCCGCCGCCAGCACCTCGATCACCGAGCTGGAGCGTCAATCCAGCTGCCAATTATTCGACCGCGCCGGCAAACGCCTGAGCCTCAACGCCCTCGGTCATCAACTGTTGCCCCAGGCGGTGGCGCTGCTGGACCAGGCCAAGGAGATCGAAGACCTGCTCAATGGCAAGTCCGGCTTCGGCTCACTGGCGGTGGGCGCCACCCTGACCATCGGCAATTACCTGGCGACCCTGTTGATCGGCAGCTTCATGCAGCAGCATCCCGAGAGCCAGGTGAAGCTGCATGTGCAAAACACTGCCCATATCGTGCATCAGGTGGCGCATTACGAAATTGACCTGGGTCTAATCGAAGGCGACTGCAGCCACCCGGACATCGAGGTGCAAACCTGGGTGGAGGATGAGCTGGTGGTGTTTTGCGCACCCCAGCATCATTTGGCCAAACGTGGCGTGGCCAGCATGGATGAGCTGACCCATGAAGCGTGGATCCTGCGCGAACAAGGCTCGGGCACGCGCCTGACGTTTGATCAGGCCATGCGCCATCATCGCAGCGCATTGAATATCCGCCTGGAGCTGGAACACACCGAGGCGATCAAACGGGCAGTGGAGTCAGGTCTGGGGATTGGCTGCATTTCGCGGCTGGCACTGCGCGATGCGTTCCGGCGTGGCAGCCTGGTGCCGGTAGAAACCCCGGACTTGGACCTGGCCCGGCAGTTCTACTTCATCTGGCATAAGCAGAAATACCAGACCTCGGCGATGCGCGAGTTCCTGGAGCTGTGCCGCGCGTTTACCGCCGGGGTTCAGCGCAGCGACGAAATCGTACTGCCGAGCATCGCCTGATCGTCAGATCAGAATCACCGCCCACACCAGCGTGATCATGGTCAAGGCCACAAATTGCGCGGCGCTGCCCATGTCCTTGGCGTTTTTCGACAGTGGGTGGCGGTCCAGGGAAATGCGGTCGATGGCCGCCTCCACTGCTGAATTGAGCAATTCGACGATCAGGGCCAACAGGCACACGGCAATCAGCAATGCGCGTTCGACGCGGCTGACCTGCAGGAAAAAACTCAACGGAATCAGGATGACGTTCAGCAGCACCAACTGACGGAACGCCGCCTCGCCGGTGAAAGCTGCGCGCAGGCCATCCAGGGAGTAGCCCCCTGCGTTGAAGATACGTTTGATACCGGTTTGACCCTTGAAAGGCGACATAGATGTAGGCAACTGAACCAAAGGAGTGGGGAAACTAGAGCACGCAAAGTCAAAAAAGCGTGAATCGGTGACAGCTTAATGCTGCGAAATTGACTCAAGTTGTTGCAGGAGTAACGCCGCCTGGGTGCGCGTGCGTACGCCCAACTTGCGGAAAATAGCGGTGACATGGGCCTTGATCGTCGCTTCCGACACGCTCAGCTCGTAGGCAATCTGCTTGTTCAACAGGCCTTCGCAGACCATGGTCAACACGCGAAACTGCTGAGGCGTCAAGCTGGCCAGGCCATCACGGGCCGCCTTGGCTTCCTCGGACACGTTGATTTCTTCAAATGCTTGCGGTGGCCAGGACACATCACCGTCCAATACCGTGCGCACAGCCTTCTGGATATCTTCCATCGCACTGGACTTGGGAATGAAGCCGCTGGCGCCGAACTCCTTGGAACGCACCACCACGTCAGCCTCTTCCTGCGCCGAGACCATCACCACGGGTATCTGCGGATATTGCCCGCGCAGCAGCACCAGCCCCGAAAAACCGTAGGCACCGGGCATGTTCAGGTCGAGCAGCACCAGGTCCCAGTCGGATTTTTCGGTCAAGCGGGCTTCCAACTCGGCAATGCTGGCGACTTCGACCAGTCGCACATCCGGGCCAAGGCCCAGGGTTACGGCCTGATGCAACGCACTGCGAAACAGCGGGTGGTCATCGGCTATCAGGATGTCGTATGTGGCCATTGATTAAATGATCCTGTTTTTACGGGAGCCCTGATGGGTTCAGGGTTCACCAGTACACAAGGCAACGGCCAGGCAGCCATCGCCACGGGGCACGCTCAACGTCAAAAACACGCAAAACAACGTCGAAAAACCAAGGTAGCGCCCCAATCGGCGCCCAGCATGCCCAGCGCAGCCTGGGGGGTCAAGCACTACGCCCATGGGGATTTTAGCGGGTTGCGTGATTAAGGTGCCATCATGCAGACGTCGATGGGTCATACCGCCGGGATATAGGGCGCCAAACGTGTGTGGACAATGTCCGTCTCATCCACAGGCAACTGAAACTTGGCGGCCAGGTAGTGCGTGCTGAAAACATCGAGGTAGGCGTCCAGCACTTCGCTGGCGGCCTGATCACCGGCTAACTCCAGGCACAACGCGGCCACCTCGGCGGTGCAGAAATGATCATCACGCTTGGAACGGCGCAACTTGTAACGTGACAACTGCTCCGGCGCCAGGCTCAGCACCGGCAGATGTTCCAGGTACGGGCTCTTGCGAAACATCTTGCGCGCTTCGCTCCACGTGCCGTCCAGCAAGATGAACAGCGGGCGCTTGCCCTCCTCTGCATCCACCACGCTGACCACCCGTTCAGGCGCCACGAATTCCCCGGGAAACACGATGTACGGTTGCCATTGCGGGTCGGCGAGCAGGGTGAGCAGAGCCGGGTCGACCTCGGTCCGCGACCAGGCAAACGCGCTGGTGTCGTCAATGACATCGGCGATCAGCCAGCCGGTGTTGCTGGGTTTCATCGGTTCGACGTCGTGCATCAACAGGCACATCGCCGATTTGGCCTGAACCGTTGGTCGCCACGCGCACAGGCAGTATTCGGGAATCACTCGGCAGCCGGTGCACCGCTCGGCGCGCGATCCCCGATTCAGGAACGGCCTGACGGCCCGGGCCAGGCGCTGGGTGCGCAAGCGGGAGACAGCGTGGCTCATTGGATACGCCACAGAAACGGGTCAATCGACACGGGATAACTCGAAAGCAATTGGAGTGGGCGCAGTTTACCAGCGATACGCCTGGCTGTAGTGGCCGGCGCTCACCTATAATTGCGCGCCACTGAACGCACAGCGCAGTGGCTGGTCTATGCACCAGTAACCGAATCAGGAGAATTTGATGCTGCGTTCCATGCTGCGCCTCGTTGCCCCATCCGTCGCTATTGCGCTGGCCTTGCCCATGGGCGCCCACGCGGCCTCGCTGCTGGAGGCTCAAATGAACCGTAAGCTGCAAAGCGTCGCGACCGAAAGCAACAAGGACCTGCCCCGGGAAATCGATGAGAAAACCCTGGAAGTGGCCTACACCGTTGAAGGTATGCAACTGATCGATCATCTCAGCGTGCAGCCTGACCGCGCCGAGCAGATGCGCGCCAACCCCAAGGCCGTGTATTTCCAATTGGGCCGCAGTGTCTGCACCAACCCAGGCTACCGCGAGCTGATGGCGAAGGGCGCGGTCATGCGCTACGAAATCACCGAGAACAAGACCAACCGTCCTGTCGCATCGGTCAAGTTCGCCGAAGCCGACTGCCCGGCTCCGTCCAAGAAGAAAAAGTAACCCTGCCTTGCATCTTGCGCGTTGCTGCCCGGTGACGCGCCACTCCCCCGCTCCAGCGCCCGCCTGCAGCTGAACGCCGTGATCAATCACCAATAAGCGGTTGCCAGCCAAGGGTTTTCCAGCCCATGATCAGCTCATCCCATGCGCCCGCCAGAGCAGTCTTCCCTGCTGTTCTGTAATACTTTCAGGGCAAAAGAGGCCTGCCCTCCTGCGGCAAGCAACGACACATGCAGTGTCGTGCCCCCCTGACGACACGCGTCGGCTGGCCAGGCCCTGTGAAGAAGGAGAAAGTTGAATGCCTTATGAATCGAATGCCTCCCTGCTCGATCTTTTTGAACACAACGGTACCGACCTCACGCAGCAGGTTGACGCGCAGCTCCAGCTGGTCGCGCCAAACAGCCCGAACATTCCCCTTTATCGCGATATGATTCTCACGGTCCTGCGCATGGCGCAGGACGACCGTGACCGCTGGAATGCCAAGATCACCCTGCGTGCGATCCGTGAGCTGGACCATGCTTTCCGCGTGCTCGAACAATTCAAGGGACGACGCAAGGTGACGGTGTTCGGTTCCGCACGCACGCCGATAGAAAGTCCCCTGTATGCATTGGCTCGAGAGGTCGGCGCGGCATTGGCACGTTCCGACCTGATGGTCATCACCGGCGGCGGTGGCGGCATCATGGCTGCGGCGCATGAAGGCGCGGGCCTGGAGCACAGCCTGGGGTTCAACATCACCCTGCCGTTTGAACAGCATGCCAACCCGACCATCGACGGCACCGACAACCTGCTGTCCTTCCACTTTTTCTTTACCCGCAAACTGTTCTTCGTCAAGGAAGCCGACGCACTGATTCTGTGCCCGGGTGGTTTTGGCACCCTGGACGAAGCCCTGGAAGTGCTGACCCTGATCCAGACCGGTAAAAGCCCGCTGGTACCCGTGGTGCTGCTGGACGCTCCAGGCGGCGGGTTCTGGCAAGGCGCCCTGGACTTTATCCGCAGCCAGTTGGAGGCTAACCGCTACATCCTGCCGACCGACCTCAAGCTCATACGCCTGGTCTACAGCGCAGAAGAAGCCGTGGACGAGATCAACCGGTTTTATGCCAACTTCCATTCAACCCGCTGGCTCAAGCGTGAATTCGTGGTGCGTATGAACCATCCGCTCAGTGATCAAGCCCTGGCCCATTTGCAGGATGAGTTTGCCAGCCTTCGACTGAGCGGAGAATTCCAGCAGCTTGCCTACACAGGCCAAGAGCACGACGACCCCAGGTTCAGTCATTTGACGCGGCTGGTCTTCAACTTCAATGGCCGAGACCAGGGGCGTTTGCGCGAGTTGGTGGACTACATCAACTTGCCGGAAAATTGGGTGCAGCCTCAGGGTGAGGTGCAACAGCGAGGGATGCCACAGCCTGCGTGATTTTTTGCAGGCGAAAAAAAAGGCCCACTATTTTCATAGTGGGCCTTTTGTTTGATCGTTCCCACGCTCTGCGTGGGAATGCCATTCGGGACGCTCTGCGTCCTGCTTTCAGCGAAAAAATCAGGCACCTGCGCAATGGTGACGCGGAGCGTCACGGGATGCATTTCCACGCGGAGCGTGGGAACGATCAGTCAGGCTTTTGTTTTGCGTTCAGTCGTCCATATCACGGCCGCTTAGCAAGCGACTGATCATGTCCATCGAAAACCCGCGATAACTCAGGAAGCGCCCCTGTTTCGCACGCTCCCTGGCATCAATCGGCAGATGCCCAGCAAACTTGCGCCGCCAAGTCTCTTCCAACTGTGACTGCCAACTGATACCGCACTCACGCAGTGCAAGGTCGATATCGGCACGTTGGAGGCCGCGCTGGCTCAACTCTTCGCGAATCCGCACCGGGCCATAACCGGACCGCGCGCGGTAGGACACAAAGCTTTCGAGGTATCGGGACTCCGACAACAGCCCCTCTTCCGTCAACCGGTCAAGGGCTGTTTCGATCATTTCAGACTCTGCGCCGCGCTGACGCAATTTACGCGTCAGCTCGACTCGACCATGCTCGCGGCGAGCAAGCAGGTCCATTGCAGTGCGCCGAACGGCGACGAGTGTATCCAGTACAACAGTCATCGTTTGCTTCAGATGTCAGTGTCGGCTTCTTCCATCTCGTCAACCGGCTCGCGGTTGGCGGCGGCCTTGACGTCCGGTGCTGGGGTCAGCAGCTTGTCGCGAATCTGCTTCTCAAGCGTGGCAGCGATATCCGGGTTGTCTGCCAGGAACTTGGCCGAGTTGGCCTTACCCTGACCGATCTTGCTGCCGTTGTAGGCATACCAGGCACCGGACTTCTCGACAAAACCGTGCAGCACGCCCAGGTCGATCATCTCGCCATTCAGGTAGATGCCTTTGCCATAAAGAATCTGGAACTCTGCCTGACGGAAAGGCGGGGCCACCTTGTTCTTCACGACTTTAACGCGGGTTTCGCTACCGACAACCTCGTCACCTTCCTTCACCGCGCCGGTACGACGGATATCCAGACGGACCGAAGCGTAGAACTTCAGCGCGTTACCACCAGTGGTGGTTTCCGGGCTGCCGAACATCACACCGATTTTCATACGGATCTGGTTGATGAAGATCACCAGGCAGTTGGCGTTCTTGATGTTGCCGGTGATTTTACGCAGCGCCTGGGACATCAGACGGGCTTGCAGGCCGACGTGCATGTCGCCCATTTCGCCTTCGATTTCTGCCTTCGGTACCAGGGCAGCCACGGAGTCGACCACGATCACGTCGATGGCGTTGGAACGCACCAGCATGTCGGTGATTTCCAGGGCTTGCTCACCGGTGTCCGGCTGCGAAACCAGCAGGTCGTCAACGTTGACGCCCAGTTTGCCGGCGTATTCAGGATCCAGGGCGTGCTCGGCGTCGACGAACGCGCACGTGGCGCCCATTTTCTGAGCCTGGGCAATCACCGACAGGGTCAGGGTGGTTTTACCGGAAGATTCAGGACCGTAGATCTCAACGATACGGCCTTTTGGCAGGCCGCCAATGCCGAGCGCGATATCCAGACCCAGAGAGCCAGTGGAAATAGCCGGGATCGCCTGACGGTCGTGATCGCCCATACGCATTACGGCACCCTTGCCGAATTGACGTTCGATCTGACCCAGGGCCGCAGCCAAGGCTTTCTTCTTGTTGTCGTCCATTAAAGTCCTCACGTAATCAATAAGGCCTGACGGCCAACACCTGTATAAGTAGACAGTATTGTTCCACAAAGATCGAAGATCGCCTACCCCTGATTGTCTATTTCTGCTGCAGCTCGTCGCAACAAGCCTTCGAGCGCGGCCTTTACCGTTTGTCGACGGACCTCGTCGCGGTTGCCGGGAAAGTGCGCACGTTCGGCCGTGACCTCATCGCCCACGCCAAACGCCAGCCATACCGTGCCCACCGGCTTGTCCGGCGAACCGCCGTCCGGGCCCGCCACGCCGCTGACCGCCACGGCAAAGCGCGCCAGGCTTTTTTCCTGCGCCCCTCGCGCCATGGCTTCCACCACTTCCTGGCTGACGGCGCCGACTTTGGCAAACAGCTTTTCCGGCACATTCAGCTGCCGGGTCTTCTGTCGGTTGGAATAGGTGACATAGCCCGCCTCGAACCATGCCGAACTGCCCGGAATCCGCGTAATGGCTTCGGCAATACCGCCGCCGGTGCAGGACTCGGCGGTGGTGACATGGGCATTGAGCACCTGCAAACGGCGCCCCAGTTCAGCAGCCAGTTGAGTGATTTCCTTCACGGTCGTCTCCAGGATTGGGCGGGGGTTCGCCTACCCTACAGCAGCCCATCGGCCATGCAAGTTGCAGAGTGCATCAAAAGACTAACGCGCGACGGCTCGCACATAGGCCTGACAGGCACCCAAGGCGATCAGGGCGTTATCGCCGTCGTCGGTGATGCGGATAATTCGTTGAGCATGCGCCGGGTCAAGTCGGGCGCGTAGGGCTGCATGAACCACGCCGCCGGGGGTGGTGGCGGCTGGCACTGGCGTGCAGCCGGCGGTATCGGTGGCGTCGAGAAGGACTGACAGCCGCACATCAGCAGTGGCCAGGCGGTCGCGCAGAGCAGCTTGGTGACGTTGGGCATCGCTCAACTCCTGAGTGTGTTGTTGGTCGCTGGCAGCGAGTTGGCGCTCCAGGGCCAGGCGCTTTTGCTGTTCTGCCTGTTGCTGTTCGAACGCGGCCTGCTGTTGCTGGCTGAGCGCCAGCGCCTGCCCGGCCGCCTGACGCTCCAGCTGCGCGCCATAGCGCCAGGCCTGTACTTGCCACACCAATGCAAGCAGCAGGCAAACGCCGACCCAACGCAACGTGCCTAGCCAACGCATAGCACCGCCTTCGCCCTCTCCCACAATTGCACGCGCGCCTGCAGGCCATTAAGGCCGCCGTTGATACGCCGGGTAATGGTGGTGAATTGATCTTTATCCGCCAACTCGTTGAGGTCGTTGCTGTGCCAGAACCAGGCGGCGGACTCACACGCCCACTGCGGTTGTTCCAGCAATTGCGGTTGTTGCAACAGGCGCTCATCGCCAAACAGTGCCTGGCTGCATGCCAGGTAGTTGCGCCGCCCCGTGACCTGAATCAGCCCCCTGCCCCGGTATTTCTGGCCATCGCCATCCGCCTCGGGGGTATTGCCCAGGCGGGTGGCCAGGGTGCCGGTGTCGTACTTGCTGAGGTATTGATCGCTGCCCAGTTCGCGTACGTAGCGCAGTTCGGCGGATTCGTGACCGATTTGGGCGAGGAAGGCGGCAATGCGCCTGGCACTGTTGAGCTCGTACCGCACGAAGGCTGCATTTAACGGGGACAAAAAAATGCCCGCTCGAAGGCGGGCTCCCGGCATCACATCAAGAAGCTGGGTAAGGGTAATCTGCATGGGATCTACTCTGAAAAAATGTCTACACCGACAAACCACTGGCCTGGATCGTGCTTCGGTAGCCGCCGGTGCGTTTACCGCTGGCCGTCACCGTCTTGATCGACCAGCGTCCCTGCATGAAGCCCGGCCACGACTCGTCCAGCAGCAGCAAGCCCTCAGCGGCCAGCGACGGGTTACCGGGGCACACCACATCGATCTGCAGTACTTCTCGGCCCACACGGCGCATCTCGCCCTGCGCCGCCGAGCGCGCTTCGTCCTCGCTTGGATAACGCTGCGCCACCACCTTGAACGGTGCGATCCCCAGCTCTACCACCTGCTTTTTGCCGCCCGCCGCATCCCACCAGGACGTCTGCACGCCTTTATATTTGGCGCGACTGGTTTCGGTAAGGGTGGCGCTGATGAAGGCGTGGTCGCCCGGGTGATTGTCACGGGTGACGGACAAGCGCACATCCGGCAGCGCCTTACCCGACAAGGACTTGATCTGACCTTTGCGCCCGAGCACATAGAGCGCGTCCACAGGCTTGGCCACTGCATCGAAGCGTTTGGCCAGCCGGGTCAGAAATGCCATGTCACTTTCGTGGGTCTGGTCGATATGCGCGATCCGCTCGCCATCAAGCTCAGGCGCCACACGCGGGGAAAACCCGTAGCGACTGGTCAATTGACGAAACAGTGCACCCAGGGTTGTCGGCCCATGGCTGACGGTGCGGCGCTGTTTGAACCCATGCTCATCGAACGGCGCCGCCGTGGCCACCAGCACCAGGCGCATCGGGAACAGCGACGGCTTACGCTGAGTGATCTTGAACATGCCCTTATCCAGCAGGCCGGACTCCAGATAACCGACGCGCAAGCCGACTTTCCCGCCCAGATCGGGCAGGCCTTCAAGGCCCTCGATGTCGAGAGTCAACTTGAGTTGGTCGGACACAAATCCCGCCGTGTCAATATGCTCCCACTCCAATAGCCGCTCGTTGAACAAGGCGGCATTGGCGCCGTAAAGCTCCACCACCGGTGTGAATCCAAGTGCCATGATCGCTCCTTAATCCCAGGCTGAAACCGGCCGACTCGCGACAGGTTTTGCATCCAGTTCGGGCACCAGCACACTGACGCCGGCCGGCAATATTGCGCCCTTCTCCGCCAGCTCCGGATTCAAGCGCCACAGCGCCTCCTCCGCAGCATCATCACAGCGGCCGAGCTCTCGGTAGAGCAGCAGGTTTACCGAATCGCCCGCAATACTTCGCACTCTACGCATTGACGAACTCCTCCAATACCAGCAACCAGGTAATCGCCATGGCGGTGCCGTCGTCGATGACGCTGGTTTGTTTTTCGCTGATCGACTTGATGGTCCACAACCCCCAGTTGCGCCCCAGGCCGTCCACCAGAGGCAACGGCACGCGCAGGTCCTGCAGGGCCCGCAGTTCATCCAGGCGTTGCATGCCATTGGCCCGCGCGGCCTTGCCGCCCACTGCCAATGTTTCGAGACCCTGCCCCACCTGGCTGGATTTGGGTTTGCCGGCGATGATGTCCAGGCTGACCCACCCACCACTGCTCCCACGATCGAGGCTGTCGTAGGCGAACCCGCGGGACAGCCCGAAAATAAACGTGCCCAACACCATCTGTTGTCGCATCACACAGCTCCATCGGTCAGTGCTGCGCCACGTCGCGTCGCCAGCAGGTTGTCCATCGACAGCGGCGTAAATTGCGCTTCGATCTGTTGCACCACGAGTGTCGCCAATTGCTGATAGCTGGCTTGTTCCGGCGCGTTGATAGTGATTTGCGGGGCAAAATTGATTTGACGGTTATCGGCTTGGGGGTTGTTGAGGTTGTGGCTGACATCCGTGGGAGACGGCAAGCGATCCCCGGAACCCATTACTTTCTCGGCAAGCCATGCCCCCACGTCACTGCCGACAAACGTACCGACGGCGCCGCCCACCACGTTGCCGATCGCGCCACCGGCAACGCCGCCCATGACCCCGCCCAGCACCGTACCGGCACCCGGCACCACCGAACCGATCACCGCTCCGGCAAGCGTGCCGACCGCTCGGCCAATCGCCATGCCGGCGAACTCACCGGCAACGCCACCGGCGACGGCGCCGCCTACCGAACCCACGCTGGAGCCCAGCGCTTGACCCGGATTCCCCGTCAGCGCGCCCTGTGTGACATCAACTCCGGCCTGTGCCAGCACCAACCCCAACGAAGCCTGTCTGGCGACTTTGCCGGCCTTCTCCGTTTTGCTTGGCCGGTCAGGACCGGACGCCGAACCCGGCGTGGGTTTATCTGTAGGGGTGTCGTCACTGCGAGTGTGCTGCGGGCGGGCGGAAGGGTCAGCGGCAGGCCCTTCGCGGAGAATTTTCCCCGCGACCTTTTCAAACACCTTGTCCTTCACGGCATCGAACACGCCGGAAAGCACAGCCCCCAGTGCAGCCCCTGCCACCGTGACGGCGGCGGTGGTGTGAGGCAGCGCTTCAGCCAAGCCACTCACGCCGTTGACCAAACCGGTCATCGCTGTCAGCGAGGTATCCACGGCGGGCGCCAGGGCCACATCGGAGGCAGTTTGCAAGCGCGTGGTACTGGCCTCATAGGCCTGCCGTCGAGCCTGGGAGGAATCGGCGCGAATCGCTGCAACGCGCTGAACAGAGCCTTGATCGCCTAACGCCGAGGTGGCGTAGGTGGACGTTTCGGCCACCTGCGAAAAGGCGTGTTTAACGCTGTCAATAATCGGCACCAGGCTCAGAATCGACTGGTTACCGTCGAACAGTTGCGCCGCCAGCGCCGCCTGCTTTTCAGCCGGTTGTGACTTGAGGGCCTCCAGCACGGTAACCAGGGTCTGCGGGGCATCCTGTTTCATGCCACCGGCCAGCTCTTTGGGATCAAGCTTGAGCGCTGCCCAGGCACTGCGCTGCGCGGGAGAAGCGCTGTCGCCTTTGGCCAGGGCGAGACTGATTTTTTCCAGCCCGAGCTCCGCAGCACCTTTGCTGTTACCGGCACTCAACAACACCGCCGAAAGCGCTGCCGCCTGCTCGGGAAGCATGCCCGCAGTCGTTGCGGCGGCGCCGCGACGTTGCACGATCGCTGCAATGTCCGCTGACTCGGCCTTGAGCGAGACATCGTTGCCCAGCACATTTGTCGCGTCAGCCAAATCCAGGGCTTGGGCGCGGTCAAGGTGCATAGACTCACGCCATCCGCCGATGAGTTCGCTGGCATGCTTCACATCGATTTTGAACGCCGTCGCCATGATCGCGGCGTCGCGGGCGAATTGCTGCAAGTCTGCCTGGCGCCCGGCTTGGTCGATATTGCCTGACGCGTCAACTCGCTCGCTGCCGATACCCGACTTGGCCGCAACGTACTCGACCTTCGCCAGGTCCACCGCGCTCGCGCCGCTGGCCGCCACCATGGGCTCGGTCGCCATGGCGAGGTTGGCTTCGCGCATTGACTTGCGCTCACGCCCGACGAAGTGCAGCAGTTGGTCCAGGTCGGTCATCGCGGCATCCAGTGCCTGCGATGGCGTACCCGCGGGGGCCGCCGTGCGGGTGCTCGTATCGCCCGTGCCCGCCGCCTCGATGGCGTCGGCTTGCCGGGCGTCCATCATCTTGAGCAATGAGGCGTTGAACAGCTCAAGCGTGTCCACAAGCCGCGCCTGGCCTTCGGCCAAATGGTTGATCTGCAGGCTGGCATCGGCCAATGCCAACACCAGGTTCGCGGCACCTCCCGGCACCGCCTCAGCCGGACTCGCCAGGGTTTGCGCGATGGGGTTGAGGCTGGCCTGTGCGCCGGCCATTTCGGGTGAGCGCTGAATCATCACGCCGTCCCTGGCGATGGCTGACTCAGCGCTTTTATTACTGTCTGCCATCCCGCTCTACTCCTGTTTAACGCCAAGGCGATTGATCGCGATGTCGTAGCGGCGCAATGCCTTGCCGGCGTCCCAGTCGAGGATTTCCGCTTCGGTTACTGAGTAAACCAGCGGTACTACATCGAGGATCACTTCGATGTCGCGTTCCGAAAGAAGTCCGCCGGTTTGTTTAAAAAATCGTCGATGCGCCCCTGCAGTTCGGTCCAGTCGGGCACGGTCAAGCCGGCGAGATCGGGAATCATCAGCCCGGCGCAATGAGCGGTGATGAACTCGGCACGTTCTTTGTTGGTGGGCAGTTTTTTCATCACTTTGGTGGCGCGCAGGGCGGGCATTTCCAGGGTGACGTGGGTGAGCGTGCGACCGCTTGCCTGAAGGGGAAGCAGCAGCGCGACCTGCTCGCTGGTCAGCGATTGGCGCGGCACATCGGCCTGATCGAGAAAAAACGATGCAGGCTGGGTCGACATCTCGTGTACGTATTGCGCAATGCTGACGTAGTCCGGGCGCTTGAGTTGGTCGAGTTCTTTTTCCGACAGGCCGGTGGCGAGCTTGGCCAGTTCGAAAAACTGCTCATCCTCATCGTCGCCAGCGCGCGCCAGGGCTTCTTTCTGTGGCGCGTAGAACAAGGGTTTGAGTTGAATCTGCTCGATCACGGCACCGGTGTCAGCGGTGATCGGGGACAGCAGGACGTGTAGCGCAGGCATCCAGGCCATGGGGTGATTCCTTGATCAGGTATGGGGGCGAGCGAACCCGCCCCCGGGGGGTTACGGCATCAGCACGGCGCGACGGGCGTCGCCGAGAATGTCGACGCCGTTGAGCACGAACTTCTGGGTGCGCACGTCGATATCGATCACCGAAATGCCGTTTTCCAGACGGTTATAGGTACGGCAGGACAGTTCCAGGGTGGTGACAGGCTTGGCATTCATCGTCAGCGCGGTTTCGGTCAGCGACTTCAACTTGCCGCCCACGGTGTGGTAGGTGAAGTAGGTCTTGCCATCCTGATCCTGCCCGGCTTCGCGCACGTTCAACAGGATGTCATCGCCTCGCGTGACGCCAAGCGCCAGCAACACTTCTGCACCCACCCCTTGCAGTACCAGGGTTGCGCCCATCACCTTGGCGCTTTTGGCCACCTCCTCGGCGATGAAGCGCCCGCCGGTCATCGGGTCCATTTCGAACTCGATCTTCGGCGGCGTAAAGGAATCGACCGTGGCCGACAACGGCAGGCCTTGGAGGGTGGCCGCAATGGCCTGTCTGACTCGGTTGGTAAACATTAGAGAACGTCCTCCAGGAACTGCTCGATGATTTCATCGCGGGCGTTGAGTTGATAAACCATGTGTTCGTTCGGCGCGTAGCGGCCGTAGTCGATGACGATGAACCAGGTGCCGTTCTTGTACTTCTCGACGCTGTTCAACTCCGGGTGCAGGTAGACGCTGCCGCCAGGGATGGTTTCGTCGGCCACCAGGGTTTGCAGCCAGTCGTTGATGCGCTTGACCTCCTGGTCCATGAAGGATTTGGTGAGGTTCTTGGCCATGGCCTTCTGACCGGCCTTGACCAGCTTGCGGCTGATGGCGTCTTCCAGGCCGACATAGCTGATGAACTTGCCGGTGATGGAACGGTTGCCCAGCAGCGAGAAACCGCCGAGCACCGTGCGGGCGTAGTAGCTCACGCCATAACGGTTGAGCAGGTCGCCTTCGGTGGAGGTGTCGAGGATGTTGTACTCGACGACGCGGGAAACGTCTTCGGCGAAGGTCACCTGGTTGCCCGGGCTTTCCCATTGCTTGACCTTGGCCAGCGCAGCGATGGCCAGCGAGGATGGCGAGAGGAACACGTTCTTCTTTGCAGCCTTGGAATACACCGACGGCATGTTGTGCACCAGCAGGCAACGGTCGAAGCCCAGGTCTGCACCGCCCAGTTCGCCGCTGTAGGTCACTTGGTCGGCGACCGAAGCGTCCTTGCCATCGAGTACCACACGGGCCTTGATGCGCTTGCCGAAGGAGGCGAACTCGCCGGCCACGGCCTTGGTGCCGGTGAAGCCCGGGGCACCGATGATGGTCAGGTCTTCAGGCACGCTGCTCAGGGCAGCCAGGCCGAGTTTGCGACCGGTGACCGGGTCGTTGCCGCCGATCACATTGTTGAGCGTGTCGGCCGGGGTGGCGCCTTCTTCGACAATCACCACGTAGACCGGCACCTTGACCACTTTGAGGATCTGGTACACCGCCTGGAACAAGGTGCCCGACTCGGTACCGGTCGGGTCGAGCAGCGCCTGGGTGGTGAAGCTGTTGATACGAAACGGCGCGTTTTTCGGGATCGATGCATGGGCGTTGGGGGCAGTGCCCACCAGGCCGATGACGTTATCGCCCAGGCCACCCATGGCCTCGGGCGATTCGGTGGCATTGACGGTAATGCCGTTGTGCTCGAAGTTCAAAACCTCAGCCATGATTATTCAGCCTTCTTGGGGGTGGAATTGAGGACGCTGGTGAGTTCCAGGCGGCCGGCGGTGCGCAGGGCGGATGCTTCGACGTCCAGCAATTCAAGCTCCTCGCCAGCGGTGGACCAATGGCCGTTACCGATGGGGAAAGGGATGAGGACGGTGTAGGTTTGGCGCGTGGGCATGGGTAGGATTCTCCGGGTGAGAAATGCCAAAGCCCCTGCGGGAGGGGCTTTGGGGAGGCGAAAAAAAACCGCTTTCGCGGTGGGTTATTTCAGGAAGGTAGGCAGTACGGGCCACCGCAGTGCCGATGGTTCAGCTGCCTGCTCTGGAATATCGCGCAACGCTTTACGATAAGATGCAACTTCAGCTCGCTGCGCATCAGAGGCGGGATAATCGGGCAGTTGAGTGAAGTCAGTTGCCCTTAGTAACTGATCCCGACGCGCGCGAATGGCAGCCCATTCAATTTCAGGTGTCGGCGTAGCAACCTTCAATGTTGGATTTTCGACATTAGACATTTACCGTTTCCTTAACTAAAAATTACGGTGTCAGCCAAGGACACTTTGGTTTTGAGATCGCCGAGATTAAACAGACGCCCATTGCCGACACGCATGGTGTCGATACGGATAGTTGTATAATAAATATTTGGAATCAAAATCCGCATGACAATATTGCCGTTTGCATCTACGTAGACAGCCGGCGTCATATTTCCGAATGTTGACACATTGTGGAGAGTACGGTTCGGCTGGTAGCAATAACCAACGACCGTTTCATCGATGATTTTTGCCGTGCCATAACTGTAACCCTTGATGTTGAACCAGAACATCTCGGAGTTGACATTAATATTCAGAGGGATTTGGAAGTGAATATAAACATTGAGACTTGCCCCCAAGTCGGTCGCCTTGAAATCACCTATAGCCATAGACTCATAAACGCCGCCAGTGCCGTAGACATGGCCTTGGAGAATGCTACTACGTATGGTGCCTGGATAATTTGGATCACCTTCGACATCCTTTAGACTGCGCCATTCATTGAACTGAGATAGCGCACCGGCCATCGTCGCATTGATACTCCCAATTTTACCATTGACCGCAGCAGTCAAATTATTCGCCGCTGTCACCAGCGACGTGATAGTCGTTTCTAGACTCACGTTGTAACTCCTTAATTTGTCGATACCTTAACGGCCCGCTTCCAGCGTTATTACACGAAACAACAACTCGGTGTGCCGTGCCATATTGTCGATATTCGCAGTAGCGAGTACGGCAATATCGTTTCCCAGCAAAATATTCAGATTGTCACTTCCTACCACAATCGTCACGCTATCCGCCGGCAACGGCGAAATATCCAGCGTGAACTTCTGCAGTACCCGAGCCGCCGCTGCTTTATACGTCAGCAACTTCCCCGCTACGGAATACACCGCCAGCAAGGTCCCACTGGCGAGGTAAAAGCCGAACTCGCCAATTTCATACTCATCGTCGCCGTCAAACAGCGCGGCCATCCTGAGTTGGCGCTCGCCCAGGTCTTCGTAATCCACAATGGCGACCCGTTGGCGCTCATCGCGCAAGGCCACTTCCGTGCCATCGGGGTTGTAGCGGCCGGTACCGGCGCCGATGTGGGTGATTTCGCCTTTGAGGCCCTGGTTCCTGGCCTGCAGCACTTCATCCAAACCCTTGGAAGTGAAGCGCACCAGGCGCGTGATTTCATCTGTCATGGCTGCGCCCTGAGGTCGTAGTCGTTAATGGTGTAGTGCCGGGCAACCCCGGCACTGTTCAGCCGGGCGCCAAGCCCGAGTTCCGGCAGCACGCCTTCAAGCAGCAACTCGCCATCGTTGAACGGGGCGTGAGTGGCGCTGCTGAGGGAGAACGCACCGTGTACTTTCATTTCGGGCAAGGCGCCGGGCGGGCTGTCTTCGCCGATGCTCAAACCAGGATCAGCCGCGCCAGCCAGTCGCACACCCTGGGAGGTTTCATGCACGATGGTAATCGTGGCCTGATCCCGCTCGCTCTTGGCCGCGTTGACACGGCGGATCAGCCGGTTGTGGTCGCCACTGGACCAACTGCGCCCAATGATCGCCTGCACGTCAAAGGTGTAAGGCATACCGGTTGGCCGCTGCTGATACCAGGCGCTGATGTTGGGAGTAAACCCCAGTGACTCCACCGCATGGCTCAAGGCCTTGGGTGTGCCGGCCTGGCGCTGGATCTGCCAGGACAAGGCCACGGTCAGGCGCTTTTCCGATTCGCTGGCTTGGGCATCCCATTCGCTGACACCTCGGTCGGCGGCCAGGTAAGGCAGAAATTCGCTGGGGGTTTGCAGCGGGTTCATCAACGCTGGAAACGGCGGTGCGACCCGGTCAAGCAGCTTGCCGAACCCTGCATCCAGCGCCTTTTCCAGCGGTGAACTGTTGGCCGGCAATAAACTCGCTTTGGGTTCACTCATAGCGTACGCACCTCCACCTCGACGCCCGTGCAATACGGGGCCTGGAACGCGCTGCTGACAATCGGCGCCAACGGTTCCAGGATTTGCAGCTGCGCCGCCCCTGCACTGTGAATGGCGTAGTCGATCCAACTCGGGTCGACGCGCCCTTCCAGGCGATGGCAGGAATCAGCGTAAGTCTGCAGCAGTTGCTGCGCCGCCATTTGGGTCAAACCCGAGTCTGGCCCGGCGTTGATCCTGGCGATGACGCGAATCTTGTAGGGTTGAATCTGTGCGCCCTGGACGGTGACGAGATCGGTTTCCGGGCGTACATCAGGCCGTGCGAAATGTCGACGCACACCGTCAAGCAAATCGGCGGATGGGGTACCGTCGCCGTCACGCGACAGCACGGTGACCATCACTTCGCCGGGCGCGATGCGTCGGCCGTTACCGTCCTTGACCTGGGCCGCATAGCCGTCCGGATCGAAGGTGTAGTTAACGGTCACCACGCCCGGCGATGCGCTCTGCACCTTGACCACCGGCCGCTCGCCGAGGGTGAACACTTCGCGGCGGTACTGCATCCGCGAACCTGCCGCCGGGGCGTGGGGTGCCAGGTAGTAGCGCAGGCGGGCATCGTCGTCGCTTTCAAGGATCGGCGGCACTGGCGGGAAAGCCGCAGGGTCACCGGGGTCGAGTACCTGGCGTTCCAGGCCCATATCCGCCAGCCGTGCATCCAGGTTACTGCCGGTGGCCCACCACGCCAGCATCTGCTTGATGCGTGCATTGTATTTGCGCTCATGGGTTTGCAGGCGCACGCAGAAAGCTTCCAGCGCCAGGGTCAGCAGCTCGCTTTCGTTGTCGAGGCTGACCTTGAGTTTGGCCGCGCTCTGCGGCGCACTCGCTGCAACGTAGTCGACCACGAAGGCCTTGAACTCGGCCAACAAGGGTTCGAACTCGTCAACCGCGATAATCGCCGGCTCGGCCAGTTGGTTCTGGCCAGGGATCAGCATGCTCATGTCACGACCTCAAAGGTTTGTTGGCGGTTTTTCCAGGTGCCGGCAAAGCGCAGCAGCAGGCCGGCGCCCTGGCGGGTGGCGACGATGACCTGGGGCTGAAAGTCGCCGATGCCGTTCTGGGCGTTGTAGAACGCCTGGGCGGCATGGCTCTGGGCGAGCAGCAGCAGGTCGTCGCCCAGGTTCTGTCCGAGCAACTGCGGGATCAGCGAGCCATACAGCGGACGCTTCTGCCGTGTGCCAATGGGCGTGGTCAGCGCTCGGGTGGCGCGCTGGACGAATTGCAGCCAGTCATCGACGGCCGCCCCGGTGTTGCGATCGATGCCAATCATGGAGTGTCCTTGTCAGGGGCTGATGACCCGACCTTGGTGGTCTATCACCGGGCCGCTGAAGTGAGCACCGCCGGCATCCAGCAACAGTGCGGTGCCGCCGATTTGCAGGGTGATGCCCTGCGGGTTGAGGGTCAGGCTGGCGGCGCCGACCTTGAGGTCGACCTGTTCGCGAGAACCGGTGACCATCGTCGGACCGTTGGCCCAGTTGAAGGTGTGGCTGGCGTCGTCGTAATCGCTTTGGGTACCGTCTTGATGGCGCCGTCGGGTCACCGAGGGAACCGTCGAGACTGGCGGAAAGAGACTACTGTTGAGGCCGAACAGAGCCACGGACTGCGCGCCCCCTTCCCCACCGCCGTAGTTGAGCAACAGACATTGCTCGCCCACGGACGGAATACGGGTTTCGGTTTGCGCACCGGCGCTGGGGTTGAAAAAGCGGATGGCCGGCGTGAGCAACTCACCGTGGCTGACCCGGCAGGTATTGCTGGCGGCGTCGACCTGCTGGCAAACGCCAATCCGGCAGAAGCTTTCAGCGCGGCGGTACAAGTCCTCCATCTGAGCCTCCATCTCCGCCAGCCGCTCGACGATTGGCCCCAGTTGCATGCGTAACAGCGCGTCGAACATGGGCTACTCCGCCAGTGGTCTGTATTGATCGGGGTCATCGATGTTCAAGACGTCCCAGGTGCAGGCAAATAGCGGTTGGCCCGTAGGATCGTTGAGTAACTCGGGCCCGAGATAGAGGGTTTGAGTGAAGGAAACAGTCCAGGTGTCGTAGTCCGTCGCTACGGTGGAAACCCTAGAAGGAGCGGCGACCATATTCGTCGGCAAATCGCACTGGGACTGAGGCAAGTTCCAACGGTTGTCCAGCACCAGGTCCATCAGTTGGCTGGCCAGGTCACAGGCATCGAACGGCAAGGCGCCGGGGGCAACCATGGCTCTGAGCGAAATGGCCAGGACATGGGCTTTGCGCCCTTCGCGAGAGCGAATGCCCGGACCGTTGCCTTCAACCGTGATCATGACGCCGGTATTCTCCAGGTCACTCTGGAAGTCCCGGTGGCTGCCGACCTTGAGGTCCGGGTAGGCCGCATGCAGCGCCGCGCCGATAGCCTGGGGTAGTTGGGATGGCTTTTCGATTAGGGTCATTTGGGTAGCATCCTTGCGGTTACTGCGGGTCCTGACGAGACCCTTCATTGATCCCGATGCGCTTGGCCGCCCAGCGCTCATACAGGCCGATGGCCACGTCGGCGCCGGCCATGGCGGTCAGGCAGCCAATGGCGCCGGCAGTCCAGATAGACATACCGGCGGCATAACACAGCATCAGGGCCGAAACCCCGCAGACCATGCACGCGCCGGACCTGAGCGCCAGACGGCGGATCAACGACCAGCCGCGGGCGCCCTCCTTGTCGGCGCGCCACATCTCTCCGGAAACGCCGCCGACCAAGGCCAATATGATCACCAGCCAGATAGGCATTTCCGCTAACGCTTGTTGTTCGTTTGTCATGTCACGCCTCCTGGCTGAGCACTGAATAGTCCGTTTTTCAATTACACACACTTTGATAGGTAGGCATTCCAAAAAGCCCGGTAGCCCGGGCTTTTCAGTAATGATGTCCTCGGACTTTCAGCGCTACTGGCGCGGTACGGTCCTTTCCTGAATGTTTTTCCGACCACGATCCCTGTCTGCCGGATAACTGCTTCTGGTGCTTTACGCTGCACACCCGGGTCAGTTGCCAACCCTCTGAACCGTTAAGGCCGGTTCATCGCTGCCTGTTTTTGAAGCTGGGTGAAACTAAAGAGCGTCGGCATCCTTGCCGGTGTTGCCTGGCATCCCTGCCACCGCTTCGATGGCGTCCTTGCCGATGTTGCGTGCCTTCCTTGTCTTCCTTGGCGGCATCCTTGCCGCCTCCACCAAGCCTTGTTGGCTGGCTTGAGATGAATAATATGCATGTATGCATATACAGTCAATGCATCAATGCATTTATTTTTCCTGCGAATATGCATTGGCGCATTCAAAGCCCTATGTGCTCGGGGTTTGGAGGTGTTCTGCAGGCGAAAAAAAACCCGCTCATGGGCGGGTTTCGTCTTACGCGATGAGGTTAGCGGGCGTACATCCCCCACCAGAAAACATGACCGAGGATGCTGATCTGCTCATCCTGAATATCCTGGAAGCTATAGTCTTCGTCCGGATGCTCATCTCGGTTGAAGCTGCGCAGGCGAATCCCGGAAGGCAGACGGTAGAGCTGTTTCACCCGGAGCTGGCCATTATGATTGATGGCATACAGGTCACCATCGACGATGTCGCCAATCCCGCTCTTGCCGGCATTGACCCCCACCGTCGCGCCATCGCGCAGCACCGGCAACATACTGTTGCCGCGCACCGTCACGCATTTGGCCTGATCGAACTGCACGCCGTTATGCCGAAGGCTGCGCTTTCCAAAGCGCAGGCTGGCTTTCTCACTTTCCTCGATGACGAATCTTCCTGATCCAGCAGCCAATTCAACCTCGCGCAGAAAGGGGATCGACACCTCGTCATCATTAACGGGCGTGTCGTCGTCCCACAGGCTTATGTCCTTGAGCTCCGAATGCATCGGGTCGCGCCCATCATCTCGCAAAGCACCCATACCGGCACCGGCGCGCCCACGCAGGTGATCGGTGCTGACGCGGAAATACTCGGCGATGCGAGAGATGTGTTTGTCCGACGGGTCAACGATCTTGCCGCTGAGGATCCGGGACAGTGTGGATTGAGGCACACCGGTGCGTCGGTGAAGCTCCGTGGGGGAGATCCGATCGCGATCCAGCAGCTCTTTCAAGACGATAGAAACGTTGCGTTTTTGCATAACGCGGATATTGACGGGAGTCTTGAAGGTTGGCAAATGCTAATTTGCATATTTATGCATTAAACACACAATTTTGTTTAGATTGAAACAAAATACTGTATATGCAAACAGTTAATTGCTTTCTATCATTCAGAACCGCTTGATATCGCCGCAGGGTAGCCTGATGCCACACCGAACTGATGGACAGACGCCCTTGCTTATCGACAATTCAGGGCCTATGTATAAGACTCTGGAACAACATGGCCAGCAACGACGGAGGTGCTCATGGCTTATTCAGCGCTAGCTGTCGCTAACGCCTTCATTGAACGCGCGAAGGAAGGCAAGCTTTCGGGCCTGACGCCCATGAAGCTGCAAAAACTGCTGTTCTACACGCAGTCCTGGCATCTGCGTGAACGGGATCAGCCGCTCATGGATGACCACTTCGCCCGCTGGCAATATGGCCCGGTCATCCCGTCGCTGTACCATGAGTTGAAATCCTACGGCAGCCGTCCGGTCACCTCGCTGCTCAGCAATTTGAAGCCGGACGACGAAGACATCATCTTCGTAACACCGAGGATTCCCGACAGTGACACCTATGCCCACCGCCTGATTGATCGGATCATCAGCAAATACGGCAAATGGTCAGGCACCCAACTGTCCAACCTTTCCCACGAGAACGGCACAGCCTGGGCGCTCAAGGGCGCCGACGGTTCCGCCATCGACTGGCAAGACATGGCAGCACTCATTCATCCCAAGAGTCGCATCCGTGAGTGAAGAACTCGACAGTCTGGAACTCACCCTACCCCCCGAGGCAGGACCTGACCAGGACTCACAAGCCGGTGGCGAGCAAGCCATAGGCACCGATGATGAAAGAAACCAGAACCTCAAAGACCAGAAGGCCGAACGGCAACTGCGCAAGAAATATGCGGGGCGTGCGTTCTGGTTTGCTGCCTGCGGAGTGATCTTCTGGGCGGTGCTGCTGGTGTGGAATGGGTGGTCGACGTATTACTCGGGTAAGGCGCCGTTCTCGGATAACGTGCTGATTGCCATCACCACGGCGACTTCAATCAATTTGTTTGCGGCGTTTCTTGGGGTGATCAGAGGGTTGTTTCCGGCAAGTGGGCGTAGATCCAGATAGCCTGTTGAACCGCGCGGTAATTCCAACTTTGAAGGATTAATATGCTGCGAAAAAGCCAGATCATCACTCTCCCGGCATTGATCGCATCGGTACTTTTACT
Source organism: Pseudomonas sp. Wu6 (assembly GCF_019891515.1). Taxonomy (NCBI): domain Bacteria; kingdom Pseudomonadati; phylum Pseudomonadota; class Gammaproteobacteria; order Pseudomonadales; family Pseudomonadaceae; genus Pseudomonas; species Pseudomonas sp. Wu6. The sequence goes on from NZ_JAFLXH010000020.1 coordinate 66,461, forward strand.
CACAGGCTGTCCGCCACCTGCTGAATTCACACAGTGGCGGCGTACCTCCACGAACGTCGATGATGTTAAGGCTGCGATGGCGGAATGTGGTGACCCTGTAGGCGGCTCATTGACTCAATTACCCATAAATGAACAGGTACTCCAGTTTCAATGCATGCAACTTCTGGGTTTTAAGCGTAAAGACGGTTTTGAGTTCTGTGATGTCATGAAAGACACTCCGGCCTGCGTTGAAGCAAAAAAAGGTCGTCCACTAAGCGTGTCCGAGCTTGAGGCTTTGCCGTTTAAAGATGATGACGGTTTCTACCCGATAAAACCCGATTCTGGCCGGTTTGAAGACATGCAGGTCACCTGGCGTAAAGTAGGCGCATCGACGCACCACTCCGTGCAACTGGTCAACGATAAAGAAGCGCTACCGGTCATGTACGCCTGCGGATACCCAAAACCGCTGGGGTCGAACCTGGCCGTCGCCAGCATCGGGCGCACAGCCAAGGCACAACGCTGCATGATTGATCATGGTTTTGAACCGAAGAATAAAATGATTCTGGTCTGCCTGCCTTATCCCACCGTGACGGGTTGTAAAAATGGCGCTGGAGAGAATGAGTGATCAGAGCGATAAATCGCTGAGTTTATGGCGGTGTTACTGCTTGGTGATTTGGCGCGTACTGCTTTCAGGGCGCCCGGTAGCTAATCATTCAGAAACGCAGAAATAGACTTAGCTGAAGTCAAGCGACTCGAAAACTCCTCCCGTAGCCTCACCCGAGGAGATGCAGACTTTGAACGGATACCAGCAATCGTCTACATACCATCCCTCCCCTGTAATAATCCCATCCGCGAGCGAGACTTGGATATTTCTAATCCCGTCCAAAGACAGGCGCTCAGAGCACCAGACCTCAGCCTCGCCTTTAACAAGCCTGAGCCACAACCCATTTGAAACAAGAACACTGTCTAATTCTGGAATGCTGACCAAATACTCGATATCCCCACCGAAATGCTTCAAGAGAACGCCGCTACGAATGTCCACGATATAACCCTGACCACCGGCAACTATCATCACATGGAAAGTTGAACCCAGCTCCAGAACGCAACTGAAGCGGCAAAAACCCGGTTGAAAATTCCCCACCCAAGAAGGCATCGCCTCCGGCGAGAACCTGATGACGACTCCTTCACTATGGTGCCCTTGGCCGGTAGCGCTGAACTGTAAAGGAAGAGGTCCTTCGCCTGGTAGCCCAGCAAGAATCTGATACTTCAGGGTACTCGTCATAAGTTTCCGGGTTGCGAAATTCAAACTAGTCGAATCATGACATTACCTGCCACATCGTTCTAGGAGGCGTGATTTGCCAATGGTGCCTACTGGAGAAAAGTGGACGCATCTATTTCCAGGACACAATTTTCCCAGTTGCACCCTCCCTATCACCACGCTACCCTTCCATTCGTCGCTGCCAATTCAGCGATCGGGCCTGAGAACCCGGCAAGATGCAGGCGCAAAGCGCCCCCAAACCCGATCTGCAGGCGTTTTTTTTCGCCCATCATTTCGTGCAATGGCGGCTGTGCGTGGGAGACCTTCGGGTCTGCCGGGTTCCTGTATCTCCGGTTTCTCAGCCTGCGCACAGCTGCCACCCATTCGCCTGAGAACGAACGTGGTAGCTCTCACTTGATATGGGAGTTTTACCGATGACTGCTACAAATCCGCCTGCGTTAACCACCCTCGGCGTCACCCCCTTCTCCTTTCACTCCGACCAGCCTCTATTCCGCGTCAACAGCGGTGTTTCCCTGCAGGAAGCCTTGCATCACGCCTCCGATCTTCTCCATGTCGCCAAGCTGCTCGCAGAAGATGCGGCGATGACCAAGGAGACGGACCGTTACGCATGGGCGTCGCATTACTTGCAGGAGATGGTCAAGGCGGTGATTGATGATGTGGTGAAGGTGTTGGATTCCCCCAACAACATTCAGTAAGGGCCGATAAAAAGAAGGGGGCGGTGTATTTGAATGGACGCGCTGCGCCCTTCTTCTATTTCTACCTGGCCGTTTGCAACCTGCGAACCCCCGACCTCGCGTGTTAACCTTGCGCCCATTGCAACAAATGCTGGGCCAAGCGCCCCCTTTGCCCCATCACTTTCAACGAATTTGCCTACTACCCAATGAGTAAAAACACCTCCGATCTGTCCTCCCACACGCCAATGATGCAGCAGTATTGGCGCCTGAAAAACCAGCACCCTGATCAGTTGATGTTCTACCGCATGGGCGACTTCTACGAGATCTTCTACGAAGACGCGAAGAAGGCCGCCAAGCTGCTGGACATCACCCTGACCGCGCGCGGGCAGTCGGCGGGGCAGTCGATTCCGATGTGTGGGATTCCTTACCATTCATTGGAAGGTTATCTGGTCAAGTTGGTGAAGCTGGGCGAGTCGGTGGTGATCTGTGAGCAGATCGGCGACCCGGCCACCAGTAAGGGGCCGGTGGAACGGCAGGTGGTGCGCATTATTACGCCGGGCACGGTGAGTGATGAGGCGCTGCTGGATGAGCGGCGCGATAACCTGATCGCTGCGGTGTTGGGCGATGAGCGTCTGTTCGGCCTGTCGGTGCTGGATATCACCAGCGGCAATTTCAGCGTGCTGGAGATCAAGGGCTGGGAGAACCTGCTGGCGGAGCTGGAGCGTATCAATCCGGTGGAGTTGTTGATTCCGGATGATTGGCCCAAGGACTTGCCGGCAGAGAAGCGCCGTGGGACTAAACGTCGTGCGCCGTGGGATTTTGAGCGTGATTCGGCGCTGAAAAGTCTGTGCCAGCAGTTCTCGGTGCAGGACCTTAAAGGCTTCGGTTGCGAAACCCTGACCCTGGCCATCGGCGCTGCCGGCTGCCTGCTCAGCTACGCCAAGGAAACCCAGCGCACGGCCCTGCCGCACTTGCGCAGCCTGCGGCATGAGCGGCTGGACGATACCGTGGTACTGGATGGCGCCAGCCGTCGCAACCTGGAACTGGATACCAACCTGGCGGGCGGGCGTGACAACACGCTGCAATCGGTGGTCGACCGCTGCCAGACGGCCATGGGCAGCCGCTTGTTGACTCGTTGGCTGAATCGTCCGCTGCGGGATTTGACCGTCCTTCGAGCACGTCAGACTTCCATTACCTGTCTGCTCGACGGCTATCGCTTTGAAAAGCTGCAGCCGCAACTGAAGGAAATCGGCGATATCGAGCGCATCCTCGCGCGGATCGGCCTGCGTAATGCGCGGCCCCGTGACTTGGCGCGCCTGCGGGACGCGTTGAGCGCCCTGCCGCAACTGCAAGTGGCGATGACCGAACTGGACACGCCGCACCTGCAACAGCTTGCAGTCACCGCCGGCACTTACCCGGACCTCGCGGCGCTGCTGGAAAAGGCCATCATCGACAACCCGCCAGCGATCATCCGTGATGGCGGTGTGTTGAAAACCGGCTATGACAGCGAGCTGGATGAGCTGCAATCGCTGAGCGAAAACGCCGGCCAGTTCCTGATCGACCTGGAGGCCCGCGAAAAAGCCCGCACCGGGCTGGCCAACCTGAAGGTCGGCTACAACCGCGTGCATGGCTATTTTATTGAGCTGCCGAGCAAGCAGGCGGAGTCGGCGCCTATCGACTATCAACGTCGCCAGACGCTCAAGGGCGCCGAGCGCTTTATCACCCCGGAGCTCAAAGCGTTCGAAGACAAGGCATTGTCGGCCAAAAGCCGCGCCCTGGCGCGGGAAAAAATGCTCTACGAAGCCTTGCTCGAGGACTTGATCAGCCGCCTGGCGCCGCTGCAGGACACCGCCGCCGCCCTGGCGGAACTGGACGTGCTGAGCAACCTGGCCGAACGTGCGCTGAACCTGGACCTCAACTGCCCGCGCTTTGTCAGCGAGCCGTGCATGCGCATCGTGCAAGGGCGCCACCCGGTGGTGGAGCAGGTGTTGACCACACCGTTCGTCGCCAACGACCTGTCGCTGGACGAAGACACTCGCATGCTGGTGATTACCGGCCCGAACATGGGTGGTAAATCCACCTATATGCGCCAGACCGCGCTGATCGTGCTGCTGGCACACATTGGCAGCTTCGTGCCGGCGGCCAGTTGCGAGCTGTCCCTGGTGGACCGGATTTTCACCCGGATCGGTTCCAGCGACGACCTTGCCGGTGGGCGCTCGACGTTTATGGTGGAAATGAGCGAAACCGCGAACATCCTGCATAACGCCACCGACCGCAGCCTGGTGTTGATGGACGAAGTGGGTCGCGGCACCAGTACGTTTGACGGCCTGTCGCTGGCATGGGCGGCGGCCGAGCGTCTGGCACATTTGCGCGCCTATACGTTGTTTGCCACCCACTACTTCGAACTGACGGTGTTACCGGAAAGCGAGCCGCTGGTAGCCAACGTGCACCTCAATGCCACCGAGCACAACGAGCGCATCGTGTTCCTGCACCACGTGCTGCCGGGCCCGGCCAGCCAGAGTTATGGCTTGGCGGTCGCGCAGTTGGCCGGCGTGCCCAATGATGTCATCACTCGCGCCCGCGAGCACCTGAGCCGCCTGGAAACCACGGCCCTGCCCCATGAAACCGTGGTCGCCAGCCCTGCCAAGGCCAGCAGGAAACCCGCCGCGCCGCACCAGAGCGACCTGTTCGCCAGCCTACCCCATCCGGTACTCGATGAGCTGGCCAAGCTTGACCTGGACGACGTGACGCCGCGTAAAGCGCTCGAAATGTTATATGCACTGAAGACTCGGATATAACGCACACGCGTGCAAGCTGGTAGACTCTCGCGCGGTTTGGGATGCTGCGGGCTTTTAGCCTGGCCCGCAGACTATCGCTCCCGAACCTCGCGAGCCCTGCCACACAGGGTTTCGCTGCCGCCGCCTGAGGAGAAAATTAGAAATGACCTTCGTCGTCACCGACAACTGCATCAAGTGCAAGTACACCGACTGCGTAGAAGTGTGTCCGGTGGACTGCTTCTACGAAGGCCCGAACTTCCTGGTCATCCACCCGGACGAGTGCATTGACTGCGCCCTGTGTGAACCAGAATGCCCGGCTAACGCCATCTTCTCTGAGGATGAAGTACCTGCGGGTATGGAAAACTTCATTGAGTTGAATGCCGAGCTGGCGGATATCTGGCCGAACATCACGGAAAGAAAGGATGCTCTGCCCGATGCGGGAGAATGGGATGGCAAACCCGGCAAGATTGCAGACCTCGAACGCTGATAGCAGCGTCGTTGCCAAAAAAAAGGCCCCTTGCGGGCCTTTTTTGCGTTTTCGTGTAGCCGCTTTCACTTTTCTACAGGCGAAAAAAGGGGCGGTATGACCCGCCCACATTTTTTCCCTAGTCCCTTTAATCCTTTTCATCGTCCTGATGAATCGCATCCTGCGACATTCCTTCAAACCACCGTTCCTTGATGGCTGTGCCAATCCGTGGACACAGGGCTGATGTTAGAGCCTCCCAAGATAAGTTCAACGGGATCCAAACGGATGGAGACCAATCGGCGATGCTCGAGTGACATTAAATAATTGTTTTATTTCAAACAGTTAGAAATATCGCTCGCAGATTCGAGACGCTCATTCCCGGTAAAAAAACCGAATACCTACATGACGGTAAGCGAATGCTTACACGACTTATTGGGAAAAGAGCGTCACAAGCCTGTGCGGTACTGTTCCTACATCGCGATTCAGTCGTCGCTGACGGTGATCGTCGGCATCGCGGGACTGCTCGCCTCCTGCAGGACTATCCGCGCGCCCACATGGCGGGCCAGTTCCTGATACACCATGGCAATCTGGCCATCGGGCTCGGCAGCCACGGTGGGCTTGCCGCCATCGGCCTGTTCGCGGATGGACATCGACAGCGGCAACGAGGCCAGCAGTTCGACGCCGTATTGAGTCGCCAGCTTCTCGCCACCGCCCTCGCCGAAGAGATGTTCGGCATGACCACAGTTTGAGCAGATGTGCACCGCCATGTTTTCCACCACGCCCAGCACCGGAATGTTGACCTTACGGAACATCTCCACGCCTTTCTTCGCGTCCAGCAATGCCAGGTCCTGGGGCGTGGTGACGATCACCGAGCCGGCCACCGGGACTTTCTGCGCCAGGGTCAACTGGATATCGCCGGTACCGGGTGGCATGTCGATCACCAGGTAGTCCAGGTCGCCCCAGGCCGTCTGGGTAACCAATTGCAGCAGCGCCCCGGAAACCATCGGCCCGCGCCAGACCATGGGCGTGTTGTCATCGGTCAGGAACGCCATGGACATCACTTCCACGCCCAGGGACTCGATCGGCACAAACCACTTCTGGTCCTTGACCTTGGGTCGTGTGCCTTCGGCAATGCCGAACATCACACCCTGGCTCGGGCCATAGATATCGGCGTCGAGGATGCCCACGCGGGCACCTTCACGGGCCAGGGCCAGGGCCAGGTTGGCGGCGGTGGTGGATTTACCCACCCCGCCCTTGCCCGATGCCACGGCGATCACGTTCTTGACGTTGGCCAGGCCAGGGATCTGTGCCTGGGCCTTGTGCGAGGCGATCACACATCGGATGTCGACCTTGGCCGAGCGCACGCCGTCGAGGCCTTCGATGGCCATTTGCAGCATCTGCGCCCAGCCGTTTTTGAACAGGCCGGCGGCGTAGCCCAGCTCCAGCTGGACCGATACCTGGTCAGCCTGTACCTCGATGGCCCGCACACAGCCGGCACTGACCGGGTCCTGGTTCAAATAGGGGTCGGTGTACTGGCGAAGGACGGCTTCCACCGCTGCGCGATTGACGGCGCTCATGGGCAACTCCCGAAAAAGACTGACTGAAACAGGCGGCTATCCTAACCGTTCCAGGCCACCAGCGGCATGCTTTCGCAGGATCGGAAGATGCTGAAACAGCACCACGGGGTGAAATAAATTTCCCGGCGCTTTATAGTGGCCGACCTCCGTTTCATCAAGTAGCCGAGCCCCATGTCCGAGCCACGCAAGATCCTCGTCACCAGCGCCCTGCCCTATGCCAATGGTTCCATCCATCTTGGCCATATGCTTGAGTACATCCAGACCGATATGTGGGTGCGCTTCCAGAAGCATCGCGGCAATCAATGCATCTATGTCTGCGCGGACGACGCCCACGGTTCGGCCATCATGTTGCGCGCCGAAAAGGAAGGCATCACCCCGGAACAACTGATCGCCAATGTGCAGGCTGAACACAGCGCCGACTTTGCCGAGTTCCTGGTGGAGTTCGACAACTTCCATTCGACCCACTCCGATGAAAATCGTGAGCTTTCGAGCCAGATCTACCTGCGGTTGAAAGACGCCGGGCACATTGCCACGCGTTCGATCACCCAGTATTTCGACCCGGAAAAGAAAATGTTCCTGGCCGATCGCTTCATCAAGGGCACCTGCCCGAAATGCGGCACCGACGACCAGTACGGCGACAACTGTGAGAAATGCGGTGCCACCTATGCACCCACCGACCTGAAGAATCCGAAGTCGGCCATCTCCGGCGCTACCCCGGTACTCAAGGATTCCCAGCACTTCTTCTTCAAACTCCCGGATTTCCAGCAGATGCTGCAGACCTGGACCCGCAGCGGCACCTTGCAGGATGCCGTGGCCAACAAGATCGCCGAATGGCTGGATGCCGGCCTGCAACAGTGGGATATTTCCCGCGATGCGCCGTACTTCGGCTTTGAAATTCCGGGCGAGCCGGGCAAGTACTTCTATGTCTGGCTGGACGCGCCGATCGGCTACATGGCCAGCTTCAAGAACCTTTGCGACCGCACACCGGCGCTGGACTTCGATGCGTTCTGGGGCAAGGATTCCACTGCCGAGCTGTACCACTTCATCGGCAAGGACATCGTCAACTTCCACGCGCTGTTCTGGCCGGCGATGCTCGAAGGTTCGGGCTACCGCAAGCCGACCGGCATTGCCGTGCACGGCTACCTGACGGTGAACGGGCAGAAGATGTCCAAGTCCCGCGGCACCTTCATCAAGGCGCGCACCTACCTGGACCATCTGTCGCCGGAATATTTGCGTTACTACTATGCGTCCAAGCTGGGCCGTGGCGTCGACGACCTCGACCTGAACCTGGAAGACTTCATTCAGAAGGTCAACTCGGACCTGGTCGGCAAAGTGGTCAATATCGCCAGCCGTTGTGCCGGTTTTATCCACAAGGGCAATGCGGGTGTGCTGGTCGCTGAAAACGCCGCGCCGGAACTGACCGATGCCTTCCTGGCCGCCGCGCCGAGTATCGCCGACGCCTATGAAGCCCGCGACTTTGCCCGCGCCATGCGCGAAATCATGGGCCTGGCCGACCGCGCCAACGCCTGGATTGCCGACAAGGCGCCATGGTCGCTGAACAAGCAGGAAGGCAAGGAAGCTGAGGTCCAGGCGATCTGCGCCACCGGCGTCAATCTGTTCCGTCAATTGGTGATCTTCCTCAAGCCGGTGCTGCCGCTGCTGGCCGCCGATGCAGAGGCGTTCCTCAACGTCGCGCCGCTGACCTGGAACGACCACGCCACGCTGCTCGGCAACCATCAGTTGAACGCGTTCAAGCCATTGATGACCCGCATCGACCCGGTGAAAGTCCAGGCCATGACCGACGCCTCGAAAGAAGACTTGGTCGCCAGCCAGACCGATACCGGCTCGACCGCGCCAGCCGATAACAGCGAGTTGGCCAAAGACCCTATTTCCGAGGAAATCGAGTTCGACGCTTTCGCCGCCGTGGACCTGCGGGTTGCACTGATCGTCAAGGCCGAAGCCGTGGAAGGCGCCGACAAGCTGTTGCGCCTGACCCTGGATCTGGGCGGCGAGCAACGCAATGTGTTCTCCGGCATCAAGAGCGCTTACCCGGACCCGTCCAAGCTCGATGGTCGCCTGACCATGATGATCGCCAACCTCAAGCCACGAAAAATGAAATTCGGTATCTCTGAAGGCATGGTGATGGCGGCCGGTCCTGGCGGCGCAGAAATCTATCTGCTCAGCCCGGACAGCGGCGCCAAGCCAGGTCAACGCATCAAGTAACCCCTGCAGGATGCCCCGGCGTTTCGACGTTGGGGCTTTTCAGCCCGCCTGCATCGGCGGGCCGGGCGTCAACGCAATGATCAAAGCATGAACCTGATTCAACGTATCGACGCGCTGCTACCGCAGACTCAATGCGGCAAGTGCGGGCACCCGGGCTGCAAGCCTTACGCCGAAGGCATCGCTGACGGCGAGGCGATCAACAAGTGCCCGCCCGGAGGCCAGGAAACCATCGCCGGGCTTGCGCAATTGCTGCGCGTGCCGGTGCTGGCCCTGGATACGAGCCGCGGCGACGCGCCGGCCCAGATCGCCTACATCCGTGAGGCTGAATGCATCGGTTGCACCAAATGCATCCAGGCTTGCCCGGTGGACGCCATCATTGGCGCCGCCAAGTTGATGCACACGGTCATCATCGACGAGTGCACCGGTTGCGACCTGTGCGTCGCGCCCTGCCCTGTCGACTGCATCGAGATGCGCCCACTTGCTGAAGTCCTGCCGATTGCGGGCGACCTGGCGCGCAGCGATGACGAGCGGCGCGAACGTGGCCTTAAACGCGACCGGGCACGTCGGCGTTTCGAACAGCGCAACGCACGCCTGCAACGTGAGCAAGCCTGCAAACACGCCGAACGCGTGGCCCGGGCCAAGCGCATTGCGCCCGTGGCAGCGGCATCAGCCGATAGCCATCAGGCCGCTCAGGATGCAGCAATCAAGCAAGCCAAAATCAGTGTCGCCATGAGCCGTGCGCAGTTGCACAAATCCCTGAAGGCGTTTGGTCACCCCCCGACCTTTGAGCAACAGTCGCAATTGATTGCCCTGCAAAGGCAGTTCGAAGCCTCGGAGCAGGCGCTTGCCGCGCTGGAGGTCAACGTCCCGCCACCGCTGCCTACAAGCAAAAGCGCTGAACTCAAGCGCGCGAAGATCCAACTGGCAATGCGCCGGGCAGCATTGAAAAAGGCCCAGGATCAACAGGCTGACGAACAGCAACTGGCACACTTGAGTGCCGCGCTGGACGCCGCCGAGCAGACGCTGCATGACGCCCAGGCCACTTGCGACGCCAGCGCCAACGGTAACGCCTGACCCACAACCGACGCTGCGTTGTGTATTGCTACAATTACGTCGACAGCCTGCAAGGAAACGTCCCTCCCTATGAACGCTGCAAAACGCCTGGAAATTTTCCGCAGGTTTCACGAAGACAATCCGGAACCCAAGACCGAACTGGCCTACTCCTCGCCGTTCGAGCTGCTGATCGCAGTGATCCTGTCGGCCCAATCCACAGATGTCGGCGTCAATAAGGCCACAGCCAAGCTGTTTCCGGTGGCCAATACGCCGGAGACGATTTATGCCCTGGGTGTGGAAGGGTTATCGGCGTACATCAAGACTATCGGCTTGTACAACAGCAAGGCCAAGAACGTGATCGAGACGTGCCGCCTGCTCATGGAACTGCACGCCAGCGAAGTACCGCAAACCCGCGAAGCCCTCGAAGCATTACCCGGCGTGGGCCGCAAGACCGCCAATGTTGTACTCAATACGGCGTTCCGGCAGCTCACCATGGCGGTGGATACGCATATTTTTCGCGTCAGCAACCGCACCGGCATCGCTCGCGGAAAAAATGTGGTGGAGGTCGAGAAACAGCTGATGAAGTTCGTGCCCAAGCCCTATCTGCTCGATTCCCATCACTGGCTGATTCTTCACGGGCGCTATGTTTGCCAGGCGCGCAAGCCTCGGTGCGGCAGTTGTCGGATCGAAGATCTATGTGAATACAAGGACAAGACCTCCGACGATTGAGGGTTGTCGGGTTTTGCCTATGAATCGATTGAAAAAATCTTTTTTACGCGTCCGTGGTTTATCGCTATAAGGAGCGCCAATGGCAGTCTTAGCCTGGAGTGAACCTTATGAGCACTGGCAAAGAACAACTGGAAGTAGATGACGAACCGGTGGAGCTGGAAGACGATGAGGCGCCAGCGCCTGTCCCGGAGGTGGCCAAGACCAATTTGAGCAAACGCCTGATTATCGACAACCTTCTGGAAGAGCGACGCTTGCAAAAACAATTGGCCGATTACGACTTCGACCTCTGACCATCCGGCAGCCAGCCGGAAGCCTCCCTGACGGAGGCTTTTTTGTGCCGGATTTTACAGCGGTGTCAGAAGGGTGAACGCCCCCTCCTCCTCACACCAAGCCATTGCGCTGGGCCAGCTCTATCAGGTCGACCAGTGACCGGGCATTGAGCTTCAGCAGCAGGCGCGTCTTATAGGTGCTGACGGTCTTGTTGCTCAGGAACATACCGTCGGCAATCTCCTTGTTGGTTTTGCCACGGGCCAGCTGTTGCAGCACCATCATCTCCCGCCCCGATAAACGTTCGACCATGTCAGCCTCACTGGCGTTGCCCATGGTGGACCGCACCGAGTTGAGCGCCTGGTTCGGGAAGTAGCTGTAGCCGGAAAGCACCGCCTTGATGGCGCTCAACAACTCGGTCAGGTCCTGTTGCTTGCACACGTAGCCGGCGGCACCGGCCTGCATGCAACGCATGGAAAAATGACCAGGTGCCTGGGACGTCAGCACCAGCACCTTGAACGACACGGCTTGCTTGGTCGAGGCCAGCCGGCAAATAACTTCAAGGCCATCGAGTTTGGGGATTCCAATATCCAATATGACAATATCCGGCATATGTTCCCGCGCAAGTTGCAGCGCATCGACACCGTTATCAGTCTCGGCAACAACCTCATAACCATGACGCTCCATTAGCATGCGCACAGCTAGCCGAATGACGGGATGATCATCCACGATCAGCACTTTATTCATGAGAAAGTCCAATTTCGCTGTTCGAATTATTTAGAGAAAGCACAATAGCCTAGTCGCCTGCTAGTTGGCATAGCGTGCCCCCCCGAGCAACAGCAGGCAGAGACCCAACCCACAACAAGAAAGGAATTAGCCTACAAAAATTCGCCAACTTTAGTGTATTGGGCTTTATGGAACCCTTCAGACCTTTCCCTGCTCGTACATATTTTGAGTGAAATATCCTCATCCCGAGGCCTATGCCGTAAACGTTGCGCACAGCGCTCTCAGGAAATACCCCTTGCTTACCGTTGCGGCTTATACAAAGGGCTGAAAAAACCCCGTCAGCTTCAGTTCCATTTAACATATTTATATACATCCAATTTTCCTACAGAAAATTCCACAAATTACAGATCCTTTGCGCCTATATGAGTGAATTTTCTGTAAGACATGGTTCCTGTCTAGATGTAAAAAACCTTTCCGTAGGAGAGTAGATTTCTGAAACTGAAAAAATCTCGAAAGACTTGAATAAAACGCTTAAACACATACCAAACATTTTTAAACGTTGCTCACACCTGATTAATGTTTGTATGGGTATATTCAGAGCAAAAAAAAGCCCCTTGCATAAGGGGCCTTTTTCACAACAAGCAAACACTCAGAACAACTTGCGTCCCTTGTTGGCCGCGATGCGCATGCGCAAGGCGTTCAACTTGATGAAGCCGGCCGCGTCCGCCTGGTTGTAGGCACCGCCATCTTCCTCGAAGGTCGCGATGTTGGCGTCAAACAGTGACTCATCGGACTTGCGACCGGTCACGATCACATTGCCCTTGTACAGCTTCAGGCGCACCACGCCGTTCACGTGGGCCTGGGAGGCGTCGATCATCTGCTGCAGCATCAGGCGCTCAGGGCTCCACCAATAGCCGGTATAAATCAGGCTGGCATACTTGGGCATCAGCTCATCTTTGAGGTGGGCCACTTCACGGTCCAGGGTAATGGACTCGATGGCGCGGTGAGCACGCAACATGATGGTGCCGCCCGGTGTTTCGTAGCAGCCACGGGACTTCATGCCGACGTAACGGTTCTCGACGATGTCGAGACGACCGATGCCGTGTTCGCCCCCGATACGGTTCAGGGTCGCCAGCACGGTGGCGGGTGTCATCTCGACACCATCCAGCGCGACGATGTCACCGTTGCGGTAGGTCAGTTCCAGATACTGCGGCTTGTCTGGAGCATTCTCCGGGGAGACGGTCCATTTCCACATGTCTTCTTCGTGTTCGGTCCAGGTGTCTTCCAGCACGCCGCCTTCATAGGAAATGTGCAGCAAGTTGGCATCCATCGAGTACGGAGACTTCTTCTTGCCGTGACGCTCGATCGGGATCGCGTGCTTTTCAGCGTAATCCATCAGCTTTTCACGGGACAGCAGGTCCCATTCACGCCAAGGCGCAATCACTTTCACGCCGGGCTTGAGGGCGTAGGCGCCCAGTTCGAAACGCACCTGGTCGTTGCCCTTGCCGGTGGCGCCATGGGAAATGGCATCGGCGCCGGTTTCGTTGGCGATTTCGATCAGGCGCTTGGCGATCAGCGGACGTGCAATGGAGGTGCCGAGCAGGTACTCGCCTTCATAGACGGTGTTGGCGCGAAACATCGGATAAACGAAATCGCGGACGAACTCTTCGCGCAGGTCGTCAATGTAGATCTCTTTCACGCCCATGGCTTGCGCCTTGGCACGTGCAGGTTCGACCTCTTCGCCCTGACCCAGGTCAGCGGTGAATGTCACCACTTCACAGTTATAAGTATCCTGCAGCCACTTGAGGATCACCGAAGTGTCCAGGCCGCCGGAATACGCGAGAACGACCTTGTTTACGTCGGCCATGCCATCACTCCACGGGGTTGTACGGAAAGGCAACGATTCTACCGATCAAAACCGCGAATTTACAGGGGCGCGACAGCAAATGAAGATAAAGCGACAGATTGTGTCGAACGAGCGACCGATGACCGCGCCTTACGAGGTCGCAGCAGGGTTGCTCGGAGTTGCGGCCTGGGGTGCCGGTTTCTCGGGCGCCGCCACGCGTTCGAGCTGCACGTTGACCCGACGGTTGCGCGCTCGATTGGCGGCGTTGGTGTTGGGCGCCAAGGGGTAGCTTTCACCATGGAAACGCATCGTGATCTGGGATTCCGGGATGCCGTTGGCCTTGAAGTAGTCCACTACCGCCAAGGCACGGCGTCGTGAAACATCACGGTTGGTCAGGCGGTTGCCGCTGTTATCCGAATGGCCGTTCAGCTCGATGTGGTTGACCGTAGGGTCGGCTTTCATGAACGCGACAATGACCGACAGTTTCTTCCGGGCCGCTGCATCCAGTTCGATGCCACCACCGGGGAAACCGACTTCCGTCTGTTTAACCTGATCGTAGTTCATCGGCAACAGCTTGGTAGTACACAACTGATAGTCGTTGTAGGCCTTGGAGAATTTCACCGGCAGCAGGCGAATTTCCGAATAACCGCCTTCGCGTCCGTAGTGCCGCACGGTCGGGCTGCGGCCTTCGAGCAAACCGGTGAACAGACGCCCGGCCTGGGCCTGGGAGCTGTTGAACAGTACATCACCACTGCCGACGCGTACCGCACCGAGGTTGATGTCACCGCGACCCGGTTGCCAGGGCGCGGCGGCGGCCAGCAACGTGGCGGAGCCGGCACCGAGCGAACCACTGTAGGCTTTCAGGCGAAAGGTCGCCTGCTCGCCCGCCCGGCGCACAAACTCACCCGAGCCGAAATCAGTGATCGGCTGGGTCAGGCGGCACTCGAACTGATCGCCCTCCACTTTCCACTCAATATTCTCCAGGCGTGTCTGGAACGTGAGGGCCATCGCGGGCAGGCTGGCGAACACACTGAGCAGGGCTAGATAATGCTGGCGCACGGGAGGCTCCACTGGTTTCTACAACACTTCAAGGCGTCATACATCGTTAAGGCATACCCAGTGCTATCGGTTGCATCCTGCAAAACTTGATAGCGAGTGCCTGCACGAGTCTTTTCCGGTAGCATTCCCACCAGATTGACCCGCCTGGAATCCCCAATGTCCGACCGCCTGACCCTGCTGCGTCCCGACGACTGGCATATACATCTTCGTGATGGTGCTGTGTTACCCCACACCGTGGCCGATGTCGCGCGCACCTTTGGACGCGCCATCATCATGCCTAACCTGGTACCTCCGGTGCGTAACGCCGAGCAAGCCGATGCCTATCGCCAGCGTATCCTCGCTGCACGACCGGCCGGCAGCCGCTTCGAACCGCTGATGGTGCTCTACCTCACCGACCGCACCCAGCCTTCGGAGATTCGCGAGGCCAAGGCCAGCGGTTTCGTGCACGCCGCCAAGCTGTACCCGGCCGGCGCGACCACCAACTCCGACTCCGGCGTGACCAGCATCGACAAGATACTGCCGGCCATCGAAGCCATGGCCGACGTGGGCATGCCGCTGTTGATCCACGGTGAAGTCACCCGTGGCGATGTCGACGTGTTCGATCGCGAAAAGATCTTCATCGACGAACATATGCGCCGCGTGGTCGAGCTGTTCCCGACCCTCAAGGTGGTGTTCGAACACATCACCACCGCAGACGCCGTGCAGTTCGTCACCGAGGCTTCGGCCAACGTCGGCGCGACCATCACCGCACACCACCTGTTGTACAACCGCAATCACATGTTGGTGGGCGGTATTCGGCCGCACTTCTATTGCCTGCCGATCCTCAAGCGCAACACCCACCAGGTGGCGTTGCTGGATGCCGCGACCAGCGGCAACCCGAAGTTCTTCCTCGGCACCGATTCCGCGCCCCACGCCCAGCACGCCAAGGAAGCCGCCTGCGGTTGCGCGGGATGCTACACCGCGTTTGCCGCCATCGAGCTGTACGCTGAAGCGTTCGAACAACGCAACGCCCTGGACAAGCTTGAAGGTTTCGCCAGCCTCAACGGCCCCCGCTTCTATGGCCTGCCGGCCAATACCGACCGCATCACCCTGGTTCGTGAAGACTGGACCGCCCCCGCCAGCCTGCCGTTTGGCGAGCTGACCGTTATCCCGCTGCGCGCCGGTGAAACACTGCGCTGGCGCCTGCTGGAGGAAAGCAAGTGAGTGAAGACCATTACGATGAAGACCAGGAACATGGCGGTGGCGGCGGTTCGCGCCACCCGATGGCCGAGCGTTTCCGCGGCTACCTGCCTGTCGTCATCGATGTAGAAACCGGCGGTTTCAATTGCGCCACCGACGCGTTGCTGGAAATTGCCGCGACCACCATCGGCATGGACGAGCAGGGCTTCGTGTACCCGGATCACACCCACTTCTTCCGCGTCGAGCCGTTTGAAGGGGCCAACATCGAAGCAGCGGCCCTGGAGTTCACCGGCATCAAGCTCGATCACCCGCTGCGCATGGCGGTGAGTGAAGAAGCGGCGCTGACCGACATCTTCCGTGGCGTGCGCAAGGCGCTGAAGGCCAACGGCTGCAAGCGCGCGATCCTGGTGGGGCACAACAGCAGTTTCGACCTGGGCTTCCTGAACGCCGCCGTGGCGCGGCTGGACATGAAACGCAACCCGTTTCATCCGTTCTCCAGTTTCGACACCGCCACGCTCGCCGGCCTGGCCTATGGCCAGACCGTGCTGGCGAAAGCCTGCCAGGCCGCCGGTATCGACTTTGACGGCCGCGAAGCTCATTCGGCGCGCTACGACACCGAAAAGACCGCCGAGCTGTTCTGCGGCATCGTCAATCGCTGGAAACAGATGGGTGGCTGGGAAGACTTCAGCGACTGAGACTCGTCCCGCCAGGTCTGTAGGAGCGAGCTTGCTCGCGAAAAACGTCAACGATAACGCGTGCTTGCTGAATGAACGCGGTGCCTGTGAGTTTTTCGCGAGCAAGCTCGCTCCTACATGGCATTGGGGCTTGCGGCGTGTCAGTGACGTATTTATGGGCTGATACTGCGCAATCACGCGCAAGTCGAATCGTCGCACCGCACCGCCCATAAAAAAACCGGCCCTCACAGGCCGGTTTTTTTCTACCTTGAATCCGGCTTACAGCTTGCCGGCGTTCTCGGTCAGGTAAGCCGCCACACCTTCGGTGGAAGCGGTCATGCCTTTGTCGCCTTTTTTCCAGTTGGCAGGGCAGACTTCGCCGTGCTCTTCGTGGAATTGCAGCGCGTCGACCAGACGAATCAGCTCTTCCATGTTACGGCCCAGCGGCAGGTCGTTGATGATCTGCGAGCGCACAACGCCCTTGTCGTCGATCAGGAACGCGCCACGGAAAGCCACACCGCCTTCGGACTCTACGTCGTAGGCCTTGGCGATATCGTGCTTCATATCGGCAGCCATGGTGTATTTGACTTTACCGATGCCGCCATCGTTGATGGCTGTGTTGCGCCAGGCATTGTGGGTGAAGTGGGAGTCGATGGAAACGGCGACCACTTCAACGTTGCGTGCCTTGAAATCGTCCATGCGGTGATCCAGAGCGATCAGCTCGGATGGGCAGACAAAGGTGAAGTCCAGCGGGTAGAAGAACACCAGGCCGTATTTGCCTTTGATGGCTTCAGACAGTTTGAAGCTGTCTACGATTTCGCCATTGCCGAGGACGGCAGGTACGTCGAAATCCGGGGCTTGTTTGCCGACGAGTACGCTCATTGGATATCTCCTGATGAAGGGGTGACGATTGAAGTAACAGGACCAGCGTCGAGTCTGCCGTGTAGTGGCGACAGACCTGTGACGCGGTCACGCTTCGTGAAGACCGACCATCATACACCGAAAAAACCGTTCGTCAGCGCGCAGGCAATACCCAAGGGACAGTCGACGAAACTATTTTGACAATCATTCTCGTTAACATTAAGATCCATCGCACTTAAGCCCTAAACCCGCGACGGTTCTCATTATGTATGTGTGCCTCTGTACTGGCGTCACCGACGGACAAATCCGCGAAGCAATCTATGAAGGTTGCTGCAGCTACAAGGAAGTGCGTGAAACCACCGGCGTTGCCAGCCAGTGTGGAAAATGTGCATGCCTCGCCAAGCAAGTGGTACGGGAAACCCTTACGCAGTTGCAGACAGCCCAGGCTGCGGCACCGTATTCAGTAGAATTTACACACGCTTAAATAGGCGTGTTTTAAAGAACCGGACCCTGTGTCCGGTTTTTTTATGCCTGAAATTCAATTAGTTAGCGTCAAGACGCGGAACACAAACATTCTTATTCCGATTAATTTTCATTTATTATTCAATAACTTAGGTTTGACACCGGGATTGTCGCCGCTCAAACTCCGCCCATACACAGCTATTACAGGGCAGGACCCCAGTCATGAAAGGCGACATCTCAGTCATCCAGCAACTCAACAAAATCCTTGCCAATGAACTGGTCGCGATCAATCAGTACTTTCTGCATGCACGCATGTACGACGATTGGGGCCTGGAAAAGCTGGGCAAGCGCGAATACAAAGAATCGATCAAGGCCATGAAAGACGCCGATGCGCTGATCAAACGCATCCTGTTCCTGGAAGGCCTGCCGAATGTGCAGGACCTGGGCAAGCTGAATATCGGCGAGCACACCCAGGAAATGATCAGCAGCGACCTGGGCTTTGAACGCAAGAGCCACAGCGACCTCAAGGCCGCCATCGCTCACTGCGAAGCCACGGGCGACTATGGCAGCCGCGAATTGCTGGAAGATATCCTTGAAGATCAGGAAGAACACATCGACTGGCTGGAAACCCAACTGGGCCTGATCGACAAAGTCAGCCTGGAAAACTACCTGCAATCGCAGATGGGCGAATAACCCCAAGCGTTCAGGTACAAAAAAGCCCCGCTCTCTGATGAGAAGCGGGGCTTTTTATTGCAGGCCAATCAAGCGTCGGTCTTGGCCGCCGCGTTTGCTGCTGCGTCTTTGATCAGCGCCTGCAACGAGCCATCAGCTGCCATTTCAGTGATGATGTCGCTACCGCCGACCAGTTCACCGGCTACCCACAGCTGCGGGAACGTCGGCCAGTTGGCGTACTTTGGCAGGTTCGCGCGGATTTCAGGGTTTTGCAGAATATCCACGTAAGCGAACTTCTCGCCACACTGCATCACAGCCTGGGAAGCCTTCGCGGAAAAACCGCACTGGGGAGCGTTTGGCGCGCCTTTCATGTAAAGCAGAATGGTGTTGTTGGCAATCTGCTCTTTGATCGTTTCGATGATATCCATGGAACACCTCTGCAGGAACTTTGCGACTCACGGGTCGGCACGGTGCCGCATTGTAACGCAAAAAACCTGCTGGATGCTCGGGCGCGCCGACAGCCAACCTCAAGCTGCCGAAACGTTCACCGGTACGCCGTTGAGCGCCGCATTGCCCGACAGCTCGTCCAATTGCCGCTCGTCGGTCAAGTCGTTGGCACTCGCCCCTGGCTGGCCGCTGGCGATGCTCATCTGCACACCCGGGCGCCCGTGCCCCCAGCCGTGGGGCAGGCTGACCACGCCTGGCATCATGTCGGTGCTGGCCACCACCTCGATTTCGACCATGCCGATGCGCGAACTGACCCGCACCCGCTGACCGTCGCTCAATTGCCGACTGGCAAGGTCGTCGGGGTGCATCAGCAGTTGGTGGCGCGGCTTGCCCTTCACCAGTCGGTGATAGTTATGCATCCAGGAATTATTACTGCGCACATGGCGACGGCCAATCAGCAGCAGTTCGTCAGCCGCCGGTTGCGGTTGCGCGGCAAAGCGCGCCAGGTCAGCCAGGATCACCGCCGGCGCCGCCTGCACCTTGCCGTCGACGGTTTTCAGCCGCTCGGCCAGGTTGGGCTTGAGCGGCCCCAGGTCAACACCATGGGGATGATCGGCCAGCATCGCCACTGACAGCTTGTGCGCAGAGGCATCGCCGTAAGTCCCGGCGCGCAGTCCAAAGTCGATCATCTGCGCGGGCGGCATCGTCGGTTTGAGCACCACGCCGGTATGCGCCGCAAACGCCTTGGCCAGGCCGACGAAAATTTCCCAGTCGTGCAGCGCACCGTCAGGCTTGGGCAGGATCGCGCGGTTGAAGCGCGTGACATTGCGCACCGCGAACATATTGAAGGTGGTGTCGTAGTGATCATTCTCCAATGCCGATGTGGACGGCAGGATCAGGTCGGCATAGCGCGTGGTCTCGTTGATGTAGAGGTCGACACTGACCATGAACTCCAACCCCTCCAGCGCCTGCTCCAGCTGACGGCCGTTGGGCGTCGACAGTACCGGGTTGCCGGCCACCGTCACCAGGGCGCGGATTTGCCCCTCACCTTCGGTGAGCATTTCCTCGGCCAAGGCAGACACCGGCAGCTCGCCGCCGTATTCAGGCCGCCCGGATACGCGGCTTTGCCAGCGGTTGAAATGCCCGCCTCCGGTCGACGCCACCAGGTCCACCGCCGGCGTGGTACACAAGGCGCCGCCCACGCGGTCCAGATTGCCGGTGACCAGATTGATCAACTGCACCAGCCAATGACACAGCGTGCCGAATGCCTGGGTCGAGACGCCCATGCGCCCGTAACACACCGCCTTGTCCGCTGCGGCGAAGTCACGCGCCAACTGGCGGATCTGTTCGGCAGGCACCGCGCACTGACGGCTCATGGCCTCGGCGGTGAACCCGGCGATCGCCTGGCGCACACTTTGCAGCCCCTCAACCGGCAAATGGCTGTCGCGGGTCAACCCTTCTGCAAACAGCGTGTTGAGCAGCCCGAACAACAAGGCCGCATCGCCGCCGGGGCGCACGAACAGATGCTGATCGGCAATCGCCGCCGTTTCACTGCGGCGCGGGTCGACGACCACCACTTTTCCACCCCGGGCCTGAATCGCCTTGAGGCGCTTCTCAACATCGGGCACGGTCATGATGCTGCCATTGGAGGCGAGCGGGTTACCACCCAGGATCAACATGAAGTCGGTGTGGTCGATGTCCGGAATGGGCAGCAACAGGCCATGGCCGTACATCAGGTGACTGGAGAGGTGATGGGGCAGTTGGTCCACCGAGGTTGCGGAGTAGCGGTTACGGGTCTTCAGCAGGCCAAGAAAGTAGTTGCTGTGGGTCATCAACCCGTAGTTGTGCACGCTGGGGTTGCCTTGATACACCGCCACCGCATTCTGCCCATGCCTGGCCTGGATGCCCGCAAGGCGTTCGGCGACCAGCGCAAACGCGTCTTCCCACGGGATCGGTTGCCACTCGCTGCCCACGCGCAACATGGGCTGGTGCAGGCGGTCCGGATCATTCTGGATATCCTGCAATGCCACGGCTTTGGGACAGATGTGCCCGCGACTGAACGTGTCCAGCGGGTCACCCTTGATTGAGGTGATCGACAGGCCGCCGTCGTCGTCTCGGGTGGTTTCCAGGGTCAGGCCGCAGATGGCTTCGCACAGGTGGCAGGCACGGTGATGGAGAGTCTTGGTCATGGCCAGTCTCTTTTATAAGGGCTTTGTTCAACTATGGGCCGCACCTACGCGGTGCGCCAGCAACGTTCGCGCGGTGAATCGGCGGCTATAGGCCAGGGCATGGCTAAACGTGAGCAAATGTTTCAGAAACCTCCTGCAAGCGCCGTAAACCGACGCAACACGCGCCACAGGCGCCCCTGCGCATTGCCAAAGGTCTCGGGGCCAGTGTACAAATGGGCCGCTGCTGTCAGGAAACCGTCTTCAAACGCGCTTCGGCGCCCTGCTTGAACACCTCTAAAAATCGTAGCCCTATTGGTAAGACGCGACATTTAATGTCAATATCGCGCCTCCCCCTATTTCGTCGCCCCGTGCGGCTTTCGCCGCAGGTCTCGCCCGTTGTCACAATAAACAAGGCTTTGAGTATCTGCGGTCTGTTGCAAAAAGGTAGTTAATGATGAGCGCAAGGCACTTTCTCTCCCTGATGGATTGCACGCCCGAAGAGCTGGTCAGCGTGATCCGTCGAGGCATTGAGCTTAAAGACCTGCGTAACCGCGGCGTACTGTTTGAGCCTTTGAAAAATCGCGTGCTCGGGATGATTTTCGAGAAGTCCTCGACCCGCACCCGCCTGTCTTTCGAAGCCGGCATGATTCAGCTGGGTGGCCAGGCTATCTTCCTGTCGCCACGCGATACCCAATTGGGCCGTGGCGAGCCGATCAGCGATTGCGCCATCGTGATGTCGCGCATGCTCGACGCCGTGATGATCCGTACCTTCGCCCACAGCACCCTGACCGAATTTGCCGCCAACTCGCGCGTGCCGGTGATCAACGGCCTGTCCGATGACCTGCACCCGTGCCAGTTGCTGGCCGACATGCAAACCTTCCTCGAACACCGCGGCTCGATCCAGGGCAAGACCGTGGCCTGGGTCGGCGACGGCAACAATATGTGCAACAGCTATATAGAAGCGGCCATCCAGTTCGACTTCCACCTGCGCATCGCCTGCCCCGAGGGTTACGAACCCAGCGCCGAGTTCATGGCCAAGGCCGATGGCCGTGTGCAACTGCTGCGCGATCCGAAAGACGCGGTGGTCGGCGCCCATCTGGTCAGCACCGACGTTTGGACCTCCATGGGCCAGGAAGACGAAACCGCCAGGCGCCTGGCCCTGTTCGCGCCATTCCAGGTGACCCGCGCCCTGCTCGACCTGGCCGCGCCGGACGTGTTGTTCATGCACTGCCTGCCCGCCCACCGTGGCGAGGAAATCAGCCTGGACCTGCTCGACGACCCGCGCTCGGTCGCCTGGGACCAGGCCGAAAACCGCCTGCATGCGCAAAAGGCCCTGCTCGAATTCCTCGTGCCGCCGTCGTATCACCACGCATGAGCCAGCCATTACTGCTGAGCCTGCGCAACCTGGCATGCGGCTATCAAGATCAACGGGTGGTGCAGAACCTCAACCTGCACCTCAACGCGGGCGACATCGGCTGCCTGCTCGGCTCCTCGGGCTGCGGCAAGACCACCACCCTGCGCGCCATTGCCGGGTTCGAGCCGGTGCACGAAGGCGAAATCAGCCTGGCGGGCGAAGTGATCTCCAGTGCCGGTTTCACGCTGGCGCCGGAGAAACGTCGTATCGGCATGGTGTTCCAGGATTACGCGTTGTTTCCTCATCTGAGCGTGGCCGACAACATCGCCTTCGGCATCCGCAAGCACCCGCACAAAGAGCGTGTGGTCGCCGAGTTGCTGGAACTGGTCAACCTCAAAGACTTGGGCAAACGCTTCCCCCACGAGCTTTCCGGTGGCCAGCAACAACGCGTCGCCCTCGCCCGCGCCCTGGCGCCGGAACCGCAATTGCTGCTGCTGGACGAGCCGTTTTCCAACCTGGATGGCGAACTGCGGCGCAAGCTCAGCCATGAAGTGCGCGACATTCTCAAGGCGCGCGGCACCAGTGCGATCCTGGTCACCCATGATCAAGAGGAAGCCTTCGCCGTCAGCGACCATGTGGGCGTTTTCAAGGAGGGTCGTCTTGAGCAATGGGATACGCCCTACAACCTCTATCACGAGCCGCAGACGCCGTATGTGGCGAGCTTTATCGGCCAGGGCTATTTCATTCGCGGGCAATTGAGCTCGCCCGAGTCCGTCAGCACCGAGCTGGGCGAGCTGCGTGGCAACCGTGCCTATACCTGGCCGACCGGTGGCGCGGTGGATGTATTGCTGCGACCGGATGACATCGTCTACGCGCCGGACAGTGCGCTGAAAGCGCGGATTGTCGGCAAGACCTTCCTCGGCGCGTCAACGCTATACCGCCTGCAACTTGCGACGGGCGCGCAGTTGGAGTCGATTTTTCCCAGCCATGTCGATCAGCAGGTCGGGGCGGATGTGGGCATTCGAGTGGCTGCCGAGCATCTGGTGCTGTTCCAGGCGTAAGCAGCTACCTGAAAAAACTGGTTTAAACCTGTAGGAGCGAGCTTGCTCGCGAAAAACTCACAGGCACCGCGTTCATTCAGGAAGTACGCGTTATCGTTGACGTTTTTCGCGAGCAAGCTCGCTCCTACTGGCATTAGGGCGAGCCCATCAGGCCCGGCCAATCGGCGCGAACCTGGCTTGGGTATGTTCAGCCAACACCTCGGCCGGCAGCTCAACTTCCAGCCCGCGCCGGCCAGCACTGACAAAAATCGTTGCAAACGGCTGCGCGCTCACATCGATGAACGTGCGCAAACGCTTCTTTTGCCCCAAGGGGCTGATACCGCCCAATAGATACCCGGTGGAACGCTGCGCGGCCGCCGGGTCAGCCATTTCGACTTTCTTGACGCCTGCCGCATTCGCCAGGGCTTTGAGATCAAGACTTCCGACGACCGGCACCACCGCCACCAGCAATTCACCCTTCTCACTGCTGGCCAGCAACGTCTTGAACACCTGCGCCGGGTCGAGGCCCAATTTTTCCGCGGCCTCCAGGCCATACGACGCCGCCTTGGGATCATGTTCATAACTGTGGGTACGATGTTCGGCGCGAACTTTTTTCAACAGGTCCAAGGCAGGCGTCATGTGGGCTCCGAAAGATCAAACTGACCGTCAATTCTAGGCCAAGCCTGCGCAAAACGCTCTAGTACAGTCGCTCAAGCGCATACACAGCTGACTCCTTCGATGATCATTCACCACACCAATAGTTAGGAAATGACCAACCGTTCACTTTCGACCTTTGACAGCGGTCATTCTTGTCTATATTTTTTCGTTTCCGAATGCTGTAGGAATAACTCCCCAGTACTCGAGCAGTAAGCCGTGACCAGGATGGGGATCCTTGCCACGGTGAAAATCGCGCAACCGCCCGTTGAGGCAGTGCGCCAGACAAGAACAACAACTGAGGTTTTCCATGACAACTGCTCTTCAACAGCCCTCACTTTCGAGCCAATGCATGGCCGAATTCCTCGGCACTGCGCTGCTGATCTTCTTCGGTACCGGATGCGTCGCTGCGCTCAAGGTCGCGGGCGCCAGCTTTGGCTTGTGGGAAATCAGCATTATCTGGGGCGTCGGCGTCAGCATGGCGATCTACCTGAGTGCCGGTATTTCCGGGGCTCACCTCAATCCGGCGGTGAGTATCGCCCTGTGCATTTTCGCCGATTTCGAAAAGCGCAAACTGCCCTTCTATATCCTCGCCCAGATCGCCGGGGCCTTCTGTTCCGCCGCATTGGTGTACACGCTCTACAGCAATCTTTTTTTCGATTACGAACAAACTCACCACATGGTGCGTGGGTCCCAGGCCAGCCTGGAATTGGCCTCGGTGTTCTCCACTTATCCCCATGCGCTGCTGAGCACGGCCCAGGCGTTCCTGGTGGAAATGGTCATCACCGCGATCCTGATGGGCGTGATCATGGCCCTGACGGACGATAACAATGGCCTGCCACGTGGCCCGTTGGCTCCGCTGCTGATCGGCCTGCTGATCGCGGTGATTGGCAGCGCCATGGGCCCGCTGACCGGCTTTGCGATGAACCCGGCGCGGGATTTCGGGCCCAAGCTGATGACCTTTTTCGCCGGCTGGGGTGAAATGGCCTTCACTGGCGGCCGCGATATTCCCTACTTCCTGGTACCGATTTTCGCGCCGATTGTCGGCGCATGCCTCGGCGCTGCCGCGTATCGCGGGCTGATTGCCCGTCATCTGCCGAGCGCCGCACCTGCTATAGCTGAAACAAATGACACGGCTGTCAACGGCAAGACCCGTATTTCCTGAAAGCGCCAGCCAGGGTCCCTGCCCTTCGTGACCCCGGCTGATTTCTGACTTCCTTATTTCGTCCAAGGCAATTGACATGACCGACCTTCAGAATAAGAACTACATCATTGCCCTTGATCAGGGCACCACCAGTTCCCGCGCGATCATCTTCGATCGCGACGCCAACGTGGTCTGCACCGCCCAGCGTGAATTCACGCAGCATTACCCGCAAGCGGGCTGGGTCGAGCATGACCCGATGGAAATTTTCGCGACCCAGAGCGCGGTGATGGTCGAAGCGCTGGCGCAGGCCGGCCTGCACCATGACCAGGTCGCCGCCATCGGCATCACCAACCAGCGTGAAACCACCGTCGTGTGGGACAAAGTCACCGGCCGCCCGATCTACAACGCAATCGTCTGGCAATGCCGCCGTAGCACCGAGATCTGCCAGCAGCTCAAACGTGACGGCCACGAGCAATACATCAATGACACCACCGGCCTGGTCACCGACCCGTATTTCTCCGGCACCAAGCTCAAGTGGATCCTCGACAACGTCGAAGGCAGCCGCGAGCGTGCGCGTAACGGCGAACTGCTGTTCGGCACCATCGACAGCTGGCTGATCTGGAAATTTACCGGCGGCAAGACCCACGTCACCGACTACACCAACGCCTCGCGCACCATGCTCTTCAACATCCACACGCTGGAGTGGGATGCGAAGATGCTGGAGATCCTCGACGTACCGCGCGAAATGCTGCCGCAAGTGAAGTCGTCGTCGGAAATCTACGGCCGTACCAAAAGCGGCATCGCCATCGGCGGCATCGCGGGTGACCAACAGGCTGCCCTGTTCGGCCAGATGTGCGTCGAAGCCGGCCAGGCCAAGAACACCTACGGCACCGGTTGCTTCCTGCTGATGAACACCGGCGACAAAGCGGTGAAATCCAAGCACGGCATGCTCACCACCATCGCCTGCGGCCCCCGTGGCGAAGTGGCTTATGCCCTGGAAGGCGCGGTATTCAACGGCGGCTCCACCGTACAGTGGTTGCGTGACGAGCTGAAGATCATCGCCGATGCCACCGACACCGAATACTTCGCCGGCAAGGTCAAGGACAGCAACGGCGTGTACCTGGTGCCCGCGTTCACCGGCCTGGGCGCGCCGTACTGGGACCCGTACGCCCGTGGCGCACTGTTCGGCCTGACCCGTGGCGTACGCGTGGATCACATCATTCGTGCTGCCCTGGAGTCGATTGCCTACCAGACCCGCGACGTGCTCGACGCCATGCAGCAGGACTCCGGCGAACGCCTCAAGGCCCTGCGCGTGGACGGCGGTGCGGTGGCCAACAACTTCCTCATGCAGTTCCAGGCCGACATCCTCGGCACCCAGGTCGAGCGCCCGCAGATGCGCGAGACCACCGCACTCGGCGCGGCCTACCTGGCCGGCCTGGCGTGCGGCTTCTGGAGCAGCCTGGATGAGTTGCGCGGCAAGGCGGTCATCGAGCGCGAGTTCGAACCGCAACTGGACGAGGGCGCCAAGGAAAAGCTCTACGCCGGCTGGCAAAAAGCGGTCAGCCGCACCCGTGACTGGGAGCCGCACGAAGGCGCTGAATAAGCCAACCGCAGGTTGTAACTGGCAGGGAGCGGATTCCTGCGTCATCATGGGCCACTTTTGTATGGCAGCCCAAAGGACGCCCCATGAATCTGCCTCCCCGCCAACAACAAATCCTCGAACTGGTCCGCGAACGCGGCTACGTCAGTATCGAGGAAATGGCGCAGTTGTTCGTTGTCACCCCGCAAACCATCCGCCGCGATATTAACCAGCTGGCGGACGCCAATCTGCTGCGCCGCTACCACGGCGGCGCGGCCTATGACTCCAGCGTCGAGAACACCGCGTACGCCATGCGTGCCGACCAGATGCGCGATGAAAAGCAGCGTATCGGCGAAGCCATCGCGGCGCAGATTCCCGATCACGCCTCGTTGTTCATCAATATCGGTACCACCACCGAATCCATCGCCCGCGCGTTGCTCAATCACCATCACCTGAAAATCATCACCAACAACCTCAACGTCGCCACCATGCTCAGTGCTAAGGACGACTTCGACGTGTTGCTGACCGGCGGCAATGTGCGGCGTGACGGCGGTGTGGTTGGCCAGGCCAGCGTCGATTTCATCAACCAGTTCAAGGTCGACTTTGCGCTGGTGGGTATCAGCGGCATCGATGAAGACGGCAGCCTGCTCGACTTCGACTATCAGGAAGTGCGGGTCTCCCAGGCGATTATCGCCAATGCGCGGCAAGTGATCCTGGCGGCGGACTCCAGCAAATTCGGGCGCAACGCCATGATTCGCTTGGGACCGATCAGCCTGGTGGACTGCCTGGTGACCGACCTGCAGCCGGTGCCGGCGCTGGTGCAGGTGTTGAATGAGCATAAGGTTCGTCTGGAAGTCGTCTGACTTCTCGTTCCCACGCTCTGCGTCCGCTGTGACGCAGAGCGTCATAGGCTGAATTCCCACGCGGAGCGTGGGAACTATCGGTTCACAAATTTTCCTTTCCCCGCCCTTCGATGAGTTTTTTCAATCGAAGTCGGCTGGCTGTGCCCGCATTTATCAGCTACCATTTTCGCAAATGAACATTAATGTTCGAATTCCAATACGAAAAGATCGCGAGGCCAAGCCGATGAACCCTTCTACCTTGCCTGCCCCACCGCTTGCCGAAGTCTATGATGTCGCCGTTATCGGCGGCGGGATCAATGGCGTCGGCATTGCAGCAGACGCAGCCGGTCGCGGTTTGTCGGTATTCCTTTGCGAAAAGGACGACCTGGCCAGCCACACCTCGTCAGCCAGCAGCAAACTGATCCACGGTGGCTTGCGCTACCTGGAACACTACGAGTTCCGTCTGGTACGCGAGGCCCTGGCCGAGCGCGAAGTACTGCTGGCGAAGGCGCCGCACATCGTCAAGCAGATGCGCTTCGTGCTGCCGCACCGTCCGCACCTGCGCCCGGCCTGGATGATTCGTGCCGGCCTGTTCCTGTATGACCACTTGGGCAAGCGCGAGAAACTGGCCGGTTCCAAAAGCCTCAAGTTCGGCGCCGACAGCCCGCTGAAAAGCGAAATCACCAAAGGCTTCGAATACTCCGACTGCTGGGTCGACGACGCCCGCCTGGTGGTGCTCAATGCCATGGCCGCACGCGAGAAAGGCGCCCATATCCACACCCAGACTCGCTGCATCAGTGCACACCGCAGCAACGGCCTGTGGGAAATGAACATGGAGCGCGCCGATGGCAGCCTGTTCTCGATCCGCGCCCGTGCACTGGTAAACGCCGCAGGCCCGTGGGTCGCCAAGTTCATCAAGGAGGATCTGAAGCTGGATTCGCCTTACGGTATCCGCCTGATCCAGGGCAGCCACCTGATCGTGCCGAAACTCTACGAAGGGGCGCATGCGCACATCCTGCAGAACGAGGACCAGCGCATCGTCTTCACGATTCCGTACCTGAATCACCTGACCATCATCGGCACCACCGACCGTGAATACACCGGCGATCCGGCGAAAGTGGCTATCACCGAAGGTGAAACCGACTACATGCTCAAGGTGGTCAACGCACACTTCAAGAAACAGCTGAGCCGTGACGACATCGTGCACACCTATTCGGGCGTACGTCCGTTGTGCAACGACGAATCGGATAACCCGTCGGCCATTACCCGCGACTACACCCTGTCGCTGTCCGGCGCTGCCGGCGAGGCACCGATCCTGTCGGTGTTCGGCGGCAAGCTGACCACGTATCGCAAGCTGGCTGAATCGGCCATGGCGCAACTGGCGCCGTACTTCACGCAAATGCGCCCAAGCTGGACCGCCAAGGCCAGCCTGCCCGGCGGCGAAGACATGACCACGCCAGAAGCCCTGGCCGAGGCCATTCGCAGCAAGTTCGACTGGCTGCCAGGCGAAATCGCCCGTCGCTGGTCGACCACCTACGGCAGCCGCACCTGGCGCCTGCTGGAAGGTGTGCAGACCCAGGCCGACCTGGGTGAGCACCTGGGAGGCGGGCTCTACACCCGCGAAGTCGATTACCTGTGTGCTGAAGAATGGGTGACGCAGCCTCAGGACGTGCTGTGGCGCCGTACCAAGCTGGGCCTGTTCACCACGGCGGCGGAACAGGACAACCTGCAACGCTACCTGTCCCGGGTTGAACAGAACCGCAGCAAGATCGAAGCGGCCTGACCCCCTCCCAACACTGTAGGAGCGAGCTTGCTCGCGAAAAACCCGAGAGCGCCGCGTTTATGCAGAATAACCGCGGCGCTTTTGCGTTTTTCGCGAGCAAGCTCGCGCCTACCGTCAGCGGATGTGACATTCGGTTTTCCGAACGTTATACCTCCTCTCTATTCGGTTAGCCGTACCTGCGATGCAGACAGCGACTGTCACACAAAGTTAATTTCCATGTAATTCAATACGTTAAGCTTTTGTTTTCGGTATGGCACGACTCATGCTCTACACTTCCTGACGATTGCCCGAGACGCCTCAGGAGCCGTCAAGGCATTCGCTGTACAAGAGAGCCGTTTAGCTGGCTTCATAAAAAAAACAAATGTCGAGGAAGTATTGATGCGCATCGTTCCCCATATCCTGGGCGCAGCTATCGCTGCTGCTCTGATCAGCACTCCAGTTTTCGCCGCCGAACTCACCGGCACGCTGAAGAAAATCAACGACTCCGGCACTATTACTCTCGCTCACCGCGACAGCTCCATCCCGTTTTCCTACATTGCCGATGGTTCGGGCAAGCCTGTCGGCTACTCCCACGACATTCAGCTGGCCGTCGTTGAAGCCCTGAAGAAGGACCTGAACAAGCCAGACCTGAAGGTCAAGTACAACCTGGTGACCTCGCAAACGCGCATCCCGCTGATCCAGAACGGCACTGCGGACCTTGAGTGCGGCTCGACCACCAACAACGCCGAACGCGCCCAGCAAGTTGACTTCACCACCAACATCTTCGAAATCGGCACCCGCCTGCTGGTCAAGAAAGACAAGGAAGGTAAGCCGTCCTACGCCGACTTTGCCGACCTGAAAGGCAAGAACGTCGTGACCACCGCCGGCACCACGTCCGAGCGCATCATCAAGGCGATGAACGCCGACAAGCAGATGGGCATGAACGTCATCTCCGCCAAAGACCATGGCGAATCCTTCCAGATGCTCGAAAGCGGCCGCGCCGTAGCGTTCATGATGGACGACGCCCTGCTGGCCGGTGAAGAAGCCAAGGCCAAGAAGCCGGACGACTGGGTCATCACCGGTACTCCGCAGTCCTTCGAAGCCTATGCCTGCATGGTTCGCAAAGGCGACCCGGACTTCAAGAAGGCCGTGGATGACGCCATTGTCAGCCTGTACAAGTCCGGCGAAATCAACAAGATCTACGCCAAATGGTTCGAAAGCCCGATCCCACCGAAAGGCCTGAACCTCAACTTCCCGATGAGCGACAAGGTCAAGGAGCTGATTGCCAACCCAAGCGACAAACCAGCGCCAGAAGTAAAAATCTGATACCTGACTAAGCTAATCCCCTGAGGGAGCCACCCCTCCCTCAGGCGTCTGTTACTACCTGCTGGCTTTAACTTGGAACACTCGACCTGGCGGTTTTCGAGCCGATCGTGTGTGCCTGGCGTTCAACGTCAGGTGGGAAATGGCATTCCCCAAGCGGGTGCTTGTACATCGATCGATTTCGGGGGAGACCCTAATGAATTACAACTGGGACTGGAGCGTGTTCTTCAAGTCCACTGGCGTTGGCAGCGAGACTTATCTCGACTGGTACATCGCCGGCCTGGGCTGGACCATCGCCATCGCTGTCGTGGCATGGATTGTCGCCTTGCTGCTGGGCTCCATTCTGGGAGTCATGCGCACCGTGCCAAACCGCCTCGTCGCGGGCATCGCGACCTGCTACGTGGAACTGTTTCGAAACGTGCCGCTGCTGGTTCAGCTGTTTATCTGGTACTTCCTGGTACCCGACCTGCTGCCGCAGAACCTGCAGGACTGGTACAAGCAAGACCTCAACCCGACCACCTCGGCCTACCTGAGCGTCGTCGTGTGCCTGGGCCTGTTCACCGCCGCCCGTGTGTGTGAGCAAGTGCGCACCGGCATCCAGGCGCTGCCCCGTGGCCAGGAAGCCGCAGCTCGCGCCATGGGTTTCAAGCTGCCGCAGATCTACTGGAACGTGCTGCTGCCCCAAGCCTACCGCATCATCATTCCGCCGCTTACCTCCGAATTCCTCAACGTGTTCAAGAACTCCTCCGTGGCGTCCCTGATCGGCTTGATGGAACTGCTGGCACAAACCAAGCAGACCGCCGAGTTTTCGGCCAACCTGTTTGAAGCCTTCACCCTGGCCACGCTGATCTACTTCACCCTGAACATGAGCCTGATGCTGCTGATGCGCGTGGTCGAGAAGAAAGTCGCAGTGCCCGGCCTGATCTCCGTGGGGGGTAAATAATGGACTTCGATTTCAGCGGGATCATCCCCGCGATCCCGGGCCTGTGGAACGGCATGGTCATGACCCTGCAACTGATGGTCATGGGCGTGGTCGGCGGCATCATCCTGGGCACGATCCTGGCGCTGATGCGCCTGTCGTCCAGCAAGCTGCTGTCCCGCGTGGCCGGCGCCTATGTGAACTACTTCCGTTCGATCCCGCTGCTGCTGGTCATCACCTGGTTCTACCTGGCGGTGCCCTTCGTGCTGCGCTGGATCACCGGCGAAGATACGCCGATCGGCGCGTTCACTTCGTGCGTCGTGGCGTTCATGATGTTCGAAGCGGCGTACTTCTGTGAAATCGTGCGGGCCGGCGTGCAGTCGATCCCCAAGGGACAGATGGCTGCCGCTCAGGCGATGGGCATGACGTACGGCCAGACCATGCGCCTGATCATCCTGCCCCAGGCGTTCCGCAAGATGACGCCGTTGCTGCTGCAGCAGTCGATCATCCTGTTCCAGGACACCTCGCTGGTCTACACCGTGGGCCTGGTGGACTTCCTCAACTCCGCCCGCTCCAACGGCGACATCATCGGCCGCTCCAATGAGTTCCTGATCTTCGCCGGTGTCGTCTACTTCATCATCAGCTTTTCCGCCTCGCTGCTGGTCAAGCGTCTGCAAAAAAGGTTTGCCGTATGATCTCTATCAAGAACATCAACAAGTGGTATGGCGACTTCCAGGTGCTGACCGACTGCAGCACCGAGGTTAAAAAAGGCGAAGTGATCGTGGTGTGCGGGCCGTCCGGCTCGGGCAAATCCACGCTGATCAAGTGCGTCAACGCGCTGGAACCGTTCCAGAAGGGCGACGTCGTCGTGGACGGCACCTCGATTGCCGACCCGAAGACCAACCTGCCGAAACTGCGCTCGCGCGTGGGCATGGTGTTCCAGCACTTCGAGTTGTTCCCGCACCTGACCATCACCGAAAACCTGACCATCGCGCAGATCAAGGTGCTTGGTCGCAGCAAGGAAGAAGCCACCCAGAAGGGCCTGCAACTGCTTGAGCGCGTAGGCCTGTCGGCCCATGCCCACAAGCACCCGGGGCAACTGTCCGGTGGCCAGCAGCAACGTGTCGCGATTGCCCGCGCCCTGGCCATGGACCCGATCGTCATGCTGTTCGACGAACCGACCTCGGCGCTGGACCCGGAAATGGTCAACGAAGTGCTCGACGTGATGGTGCAACTGGCCCACGAAGGCATGACCATGATGTGCGTGACCCACGAAATGGGCTTTGCGCGCAAAGTGGCCGACCGCGTGATCTTCATGGACGCCGGCAAGATCATCGAAGACTGCCCGAAAGAAGAATTCTTCGGCGACATCAGCGCCCGCTCCGAACGTGCGCAGCACTTCCTTGAGAAAATCCTGCAGCACTAAAAGCAACTCGCTTCTCCCCTGTAGGAGCGAGCTTGCTCGCGAAAGACGACAACGTTAACGCGTGTATCCAGAATTAACGCGGTGCCTTTGAGTTTTTCGCGAGCAAGCTCGCTCCTACAGTTGGCAGGCGAGAAGTAGCTGACCCAAGGCATCTGTGATGAAATGCGACCCCACTCAATATCGCGCCGCGCCGCCATCACTTGCCGTGAAGCCTCGTCTGATACGCCAACTGTTCCTGCCACCGTTGATCATCGCCCTGATGATCGGCCTGGGTTTTATCGGCTTCTGGGTCAGTGAGTACTACGGCATCCGCACCCTCAGCGACAATAGCGGACGCCAGCTGGAGCTACATGCCCGCACCGTCGAAAGCGAACTGAGCAAATACACCTACCTGCCCAGCCTGCTCGAGCTCGAATCCAGCGTTTCGCTGCTCCTGGCCGATCCCAACCAGGAAACCCGCAAGACCGTCAACGATTACCTCGAAGGCCTGAACCGCCGCAGCCGCAGCCGGGCCATCTACGTCATGGACACCACCGGTCGGGTACTGGCCACCAGTAACTGGCGCGACGCCGACAGTTATCAGGGTGAAGACCTGTCCTTTCGCGCCTATTTCCAGAACGCCGTACGCGGCCAGCCCGGTCGTTTCTACGGCATTGGCAGCACCAATGGCGAACCCGGCTATTACCTGGCCCACGGCCTGGAAGAGCACGGCAAGATCATCGGCGTCGCCGTGGTCAAGGTGCGCCTGGAAGCGCTTGAGGAACGCTGGCAGCGCGCGCGCCTCGAAGCCTTCGTCAGTGACGAAAACGGCATCATTATCCTGTCCAGTGACCCGGCCCGCCGTCTCAAGGCGGTGCGCCCCCTGAGCGATGACACCAGGGACCGACTGGCGCACAGCCTGCAATATTACTGGGCGACCCTGAGTGCGCTGGAGCCCCTGGCCCGCGAGCGCTTGAACGAAGGCAGCGAAAAGCTGACCTTCCCGGCCAACAGCGAAGTGGTCAGCGACAAGCACGAAGTCAGCTACCTGGCGCAAACCCGCCCGCTGAATGACACGCCGTGGAATTTCACCCTGCTTACCCCGCTCAATGACCTGCGCCGCGCCGCGATCAACCAGGGCATCCTGGTCGCCGTCGCGTTCGGCCTGGTCGCGTTTTTGCTGATTGCCTGGAACGAGCGGCGCAAGGTCATCGCCACCCGCCTCGCCGCGCGCGAAGCCCTGCAGGAAGCCAACAGCCAGTTGGAGCGACGGATTGCCGAACGCACCGCCGACCTGCGCGCCAGCAACGATCGCCTCAAGGGCCAGATCCGCGAACGGCGCCAGGCCGAAGAGACTTTGCGCCACGCCCAGGACGAGCTGGTGCAGGCCGGCAAACTTGCGGCAATCGGCCAGATGTCCACCAGCATCGCCCACGAATTGAACCAACCCCTGGCCGCGCTGCGCACCCTGTCCGGCAACACCGTGCGTTTCCTCGAACGCGGGGCCCTGGACACCGCGAGCGCCAACCTCAAGACCATCAACGAACTGATCGACCGCATGGGCCGCATCACCGCCAGCCTGCGCTCGTTTGCCCGGCGCGGTGACGACCAGGGCGAGGCGAGCCTGGCCAAGGCCGTGGACGCCGCGTTCCAGGTGCTCGGCGCGCGCCTGGACAGCGTGCCGCTGGCCGTGCACCGTGAGTTCGCCAATGTCCAGTTGCAGATCGACCAGACGCGCCTGGAGCAGATCCTGGTCAACCTGATCGGCAACGCCCTCGACGCGATGCAGGCGCAACCGGCGCCGCAGTTGTGGCTCGAAGGCCACAGTGCCGAGGGCAAGTATCGCCTGCGGGTGCGCGATAATGGCCACGGCATTGACCCCGAGGCGCGCAAGCATCTGTTCGAGCCGTTCTTTACCACCAAACCCGGCGAGCAAGGCCTGGGCCTGGGCCTGACCTTGTCTGCAAGCCTCGCGGCGGCCACCGGCGGCAGCCTGGCGGTGGAACATCCGGCCAGTGGTGGTACCGCGTTTGTCCTGAACCTGCCGTTGGCGGGCGCCGAAAAAGTTGAGTCGACATGAATATGCAAGCCCAAGCCCTCACTGTTCTGATCGTCGAAGATGACCCCCATGTGCTGCTCGGTTGCCAGCAAGCCCTGGCGCTGGAAGACATTCCCAGCGTTGGCGTGGGCAGCGCTGAAGAAGCCTTGACGCACATCGGCGAGAACTTCGCCGGGATTGTCATCAGCGATATCCGCCTGCCGGGCATCGATGGGCTGGAGTTGCTGACCCGCCTCAAGGCGCTGGATAAAAGCCTGCCGGTGGTGCTGATCACCGGGCATGGCGACATCTCCATGGCGGTCGGTGCCATGCGCAACGGCGCCTACGATTTCATGGAAAAGCCCTTCTCCCCCGAGCGCCTGGTGGACGTTGCCCGGCGCGCCCTGGAGCAGCGCGGGCTGGCGCGGGAAGTCTGGTCGCTGCGCCGCCAGCTGGCCGAACGCGACTCACTGGAGGGTCGCATCATCGGGCACTCGCCGGCCATGCAGGCCCTGCGCGAACTGATCGCCAACGTCGCCGACACCTCGGCCAACGTGCTGATCGAAGGCGAAACCGGCACCGGCAAGGAGCTGGTCGCGCGTTGCCTGCATGACTTCAGCCGGCGCCATTCCCACCCGTTCGTCGCACTGAACTGCGGTGGGCTGCCGGAGAATCTGTTCGAAAGCGAGATATTCGGCCACGAAGCCAACGCCTTCACAGGCGCCGGCAAGCGCCGCATCGGCAAGATCGAGCACGCCCATGAGGGCACGCTGTTTCTCGATGAAGTGGAAAGCATGCCGATCAACCTGCAGATCAAACTGTTGCGGGTGCTGCAGGAACGCACCCTCGAACGCCTGGGTTCGAACCAGAGCGTGGCCGTGGACTGCCGGGTGATCGCCGCCACCAAGTCCGACCTCGACGAACTGAGCCGCGCCAGCCAATTCCGCAGCGACCTGTACTACCGGCTCAATGTGGTCACCCTGGAACTGCCGCCCCTGCGCGAGCGCCGTGAAGACATCCTGCAGTTGTTCGAACACTTCCTGCAGCAATCCTCGCTGCGCTTTGATCGCACCGCGCCGGAACTGGACAACCAGACGCTGTCGAGCCTGATGAGCCACGATTGGCCGGGCAACGTACGCGAACTGCGCAACGTCGCCGAACGCTTCGCCCTGGGCCTGCCCGCGTTCAAGAAAAGCGGCTCGGGCGGCAGCACCCAGGGCCTGGCCTTTACCGAGGCGGTGGAAGCCTTCGAGCGCAACTTGCTCAACGATGCCCTGCAACGCAGCGGCGGCAACCTGACCCAGGCCAGCCAGGAACTGGGGATGGCCAAGACCACGCTGTTCGACAAGGTCAAGAAATACGGGTTGAGTCACTGATGGATCTATTTCTGAAAGCCGCGCTTGGCGCTGCGGTAGTGCTGATATTGGCGGCACTGGCCAAGACCAAAAATTATTACATCGCAGGCTTGGTGCCGCTGTTTCCCACCTTTGCGCTGATCGCCCACTACATCGTCGGCAAGGGCCGCTCCGTGGAGGACCTGAAGACCACGATACTGTTCGGGATGTGGTCGATCATTCCGTACTTTGTGTACCTGGCCACGTTGTATGTGGTGGTGGATCGGATGCGGCTGGAGGCGTCGCTGGCAGTCGCCGCAGTCGCTTGGTTGATGGCCGCGACGATACTGGTCAGCATCTGGGTACGCGTCCACACCTGACACACCACAGTCCAACTGTGGGAGGGGGCTTGCCCCCGATAGCGGTGGGTCAGTTGAAGATAAGGTGACTGACACACCGCAATCGGGGGCAAGCCCCCTCCCACAGTTTCAATCACATTCGGTCAGCGGACTATTTTGTCGACCTGGATGCCAAGCTTCTTCAGGCGGTACCAGAAACTGCGCTCTGAAATCCCGATGCGCTGCGCCGCGGCGGCCTGTACCCCGTTGCTCTCCTGCAAGGCCGCCAGGATGTACGACTTCTCCACCTCCGCCAGCGCCGCATCCAGGTCATGCGGTACACCCGGCCCATCAGCCAGGATTGTCGCCGCGCCGGCCTCGGCGGGCCTGGAGGCGAACAGGTAACCCGGCAAATCGATATCTTCGATCACCGGCGACGCCGCCACGATGGTCGCCCGCTCCACGCAGTTTTGCAGCTCGCGGATATTGCCCGGCCAGTGGTACGCCGCCATGGCCTGCAAGGCTTCGGGGCTGAACCCGCTGATGCGTTTGCCGGTGGTCGCGCTGAGGGTGCGGGCGAAGTGCCGGGCCAGGGGCGTGATATCTTCCACACGCTCGCGCAGGGCCGGCAGCGGAATCGGGAAGACATTCAGGCGGTAATACAGGTCTTCGCGAAACTCCTTGTTGGCCACGGCGTCCAGCAGGTTCTTGTTGGTGGCGGCGATCACCCGCACGTCCACCTTGCGCTCGCGGGGGTCGCCCACCGGTTCGATAACCCGTTCCTGCAAGGCGCGCAGGATCTTGGCCTGCAAGGCCAACGGCATATCACCGACCTCATCGAGGAACAGCGTGCCCTTGTCGGCCTGCATGAAGCGCCCTACCCGATCAGCCACCGCGCCGGTGAACGCGCCTTTGCGATGACCGAACATCTCGCTTTCCAGCAAACCTTCAGGAATCGCCGCGCAATTGACCGCCACGAACGGCTGGTCGGCACGGCTGCCGTGCTTGTGAATGGCGCGGGCGACCATTTCCTTGCCGGTGCCGCTTTCGCCGGTCAGCAGGATGGTTGCGCTGCTGTCGCGCACCGAGTCCACCGCTTGCAGCACTTTGCGAAACGCCGGGCTGTCGCCCACCAGGCTGTCGAACTGGGCGTGCTCATCCAGCTCGGCGCGCAGCCGTGCGTTATCGCGCATGATGTCGCGAAATTGCAGGGCCTTGGCCACGGTGATATCGAGCTCGTCGATATCGAACGGCTTGGCAATGTAGTCGTAGGCGCCATTGCGCATCGATTGCACGGCATTTTTCACCGTGCTGTAGGCCGTCATCACGATCACCGGCACGTTTGGATAGCGCTGCTTGATCTCGGCCAGCAATGCCGGCCCGTCCATGCCCGGCATGCGCCAGTCGCTGATGACCAGGTCGATGTCCTCCTGCTCCAGCACTTTGAGCGCGTGCAGGCCATTGCCGGCGGTAAACACCTGGATGCCGTTCTGGCTCAGTGCGGACGACAGCAGTTCACAGAGCTTGGGCTCGTCATCGACCACCAATACGTTATGCGTCATGCCCGTCCTCATCCTCGCCGTTGTCTTCACCGTTAGCCGGAATGTACAGGTTGAAGGTGGCGCCGGCATCTTTCTCGGTGACGCACTCGATGCTGCCGTCGTGACTTTCCATGATCGAATAGACCTTGGCCAGGCCCAGGCCTGTGCCCGAGGCCTTGGTGGTGACAAAGGGCGTGAAGATGCGCTCGACCATATCCGCCGGGATGCCCTCGCCGGTATCGGCGATGCTGATCACGGTATTGTCGCCTGCGCTGCGGATACCCAGGGTGAGGCGCCCGCCTTCGGGCATCGCGTCGATGGCGTTGAGAATCAGGTTGAGACAGGCCTGCTTGAGCTGCTTGGCGTCCGCGTAGATCGTGGCGTCGGGCGCCTGGTCGTCAATCTGGGCGTCGATGTTGTGGGTACTCAATTCCGGGGCGCAGAAACCGAGGATTTCCTCCACCAGCGAGCGTGCCGGTTGCAGGACGCGCATCGGCGGATTGGGCTTGGCGAAATCGAGGAATTCGGTGATCAGTTCGTTGATCCGGCTGACCTCGCTGATGACGTACTCCAGGTGGCGCTTGTCGGTGTCCGGCAGGTCGGCGCGACGATGCAGCAGTTGGGTGGCGGTCTTGATGATGCCCAGCGGGTTGCGGATTTCATGGGCCAGGCCCATGGCGACTTCACCCAGGGCATGCAGACGGTCACGCCGGCGTAGCTGGGCTTCCAGATGATGCAATTCGCCCAGCCGTGCAGTCATGTGGTTGAACGTGCTGCTCAGTTGCGCCAGTTCGTCGCCGCCGCTGACCACGACGCGGTGCGTGTAGTTGCCGGAGATCACCGCGTTCACGCCCTGGGACAAGTCGCGCAGCGGCTGGGTCAGGCGTCGTGACACCCACATGCCTGCGGCCAGCGACAGCGCCGAGCTGACCAGGAAAATCAGCAGGAACAAATTGCTCTGGTTC
This sequence comes from Pseudomonas sp. Wu6, assembly GCF_019891515.1. Classification (NCBI taxonomy): domain Bacteria; kingdom Pseudomonadati; phylum Pseudomonadota; class Gammaproteobacteria; order Pseudomonadales; family Pseudomonadaceae; genus Pseudomonas; species Pseudomonas sp. Wu6. The sequence continues at coordinate 105,817 of NZ_JAFLXH010000020.1, forward strand.
ACCAGCCCCACCAGGCTCGTGTGGCGCAGCAGGCCGCTGAAGATCACACCTTGCAGCTCGCCGTCGTCGTTGAAGATCGGCCAGTACAAGCCGCTGTACTGAGTGGTGAACTGCTCGCTCGGCTGCCGGGTGCTGCGCAGCTCGGCTTCGACGTCTTTGGGAATGCGCGACGGGTGATTTTCGAAACGCTGAGTCGAGAATATCTCGGAAAACCCCGACGGGTTGGCCAGGTACAAGCGCAGGTCGAGGGAATGCACGTCGGCCACGCTGGTAAGGAAACTGCTGTCCAGGTAAGTCGCCACCAGCAGCACATAATCGACCCCATCGCGGGTGGTCTCGAAGGTCGACACCACCAGGCCTGTGCTCACACCGGCCACCTGTATGGTCTGCAACACCGCATTGCTGGTCAGGCTGATCTGCTTGACGATATCGTCGGCGGCGGTGCTGAACAGCACCTTGCGGTCGCTGGTACGAATCAGTGCCACCACATCGATGTCGGTGGCGCTGGCGATGTCGGCGGTGAGCTGGTCATGCCGTTCAGCCTGCCTGGATGAAGGTGGGCTGGCGTAGCGCAGGAACAGCTTGGCCATGCGCGCGTTATCGTGAAGGATATCGCCGATCTCGTCCTTGACGATCTTGGTCGACTCCTGCAGCCAGATGCGCACGTTACTGTCGAAAATCTGCGACAGCGTGGTGGCGGCCAGTTCCGCCGCGATCATGGTCGGGATCACGCTGACCAGCCAGAAGGCCAGCACCAGCTTGCGCTGCACGCTCCAGCGTGAAATGGCAAAGGGGCGGGCTTTCTGGCGGGTCTTGGTAATCATCAGGTTTCGCTTATCGCAGCAGCCATGGCAGGGTCGGAACGGTCCGGTCGGATAAACAGTTTTACAAGCGCGAGCAGGCCGTTGACCAGCCGATTGCGGTGGCGGAAAAACAGGCTGTTGCCCTGGAACTGGCAACCCAGGCGCAGTTTACTGGCATAACCGGCCTGGCCGCATTCGTACAGCGCAATATTGTGTTGAATACAGTAGTCGACATTGGTCAGCCAGCTGCGAAAGTACAGGTTGTACTCACGGCTGAACGTGATGTCATGCCCGAAAAACTTGTCGATCAGCCGATGCTCGTCAAGCAGCATCAGGTTGAACGCCACCAGGTGCTCGTCCACCCAGTAAAGAACACACACCGCACGCTCTTGCAGTTGCTCGAGAATCCCCGTGAAGTAACCGGCGGGCAGGCGTTCGAACTGCAAGTCCGCGCGTGTGAGTGTCGCTTCATAGAGGCGCATCACCTCGGGCAGCACGTCATCGATGTTGTGCCGCCACTCCACCCGTGGCCCCGGCGCGCGCAGTTTGCGCCGCAGGTCCTTGCGGGTGGATTTGCCCAGCGAGCCCAGGTAGGCATCCACCGAACCATAGGGTAGCGGCAACACGCCGGTGGGCAGGCTCGGCATGCTTTGAAAGCCTGCGGCGCGACAACTCTGGGCCCAGTGCGCATCGTGGGTCGGTGCGTCCTTGACCGCCAGCAGGCCGATGCCGAACCCGTCGGCATCGCGCCGCGCCGCGATGAGCAATTGCTCGAGCAACAGGGGCCTGCGCCCCTCGGGCACGTGGCTGGCGACACCCGCGTCACACCGTTCGGCCACCGGCGAGCCGATCGCGTACAGGGCCAACTGCAAGGCCCCCGGCCACAGGCGTTGCAAGCGCTCGGTCAAGCGTTTGCCGACCCCGGACACCGTGGTGTCGAGGCGATAATGGGTCATGAACGCGACCGCCACGGCCACCAGCGTTTGATCTTCGTAGACGGCCAGGTAACGCCACTGGAAGTCATCGATCGCGGCGTTTTCCACGGCGAGGTAATAGTCCCAGTCCTCCAGGGCACCGGGGAAACAGTCATTCCAGGCATCGCGCTGGATAGCCCGGATAGACGGGTAGGCTTGGGTGGTTATCACAGTTTTTCCTTATCAACACCGCCCCTGCTGCAGGAGCGAGCGTGCTCGCGAAAATCGCGCAGAGACCGCGTTCAGCCTGGCATTACGCGTTATCGTGAACGACCTTCGCGAGCAAGCTCGCTCCTACAGGTCAGCGAATCAGGCCACAAGATTGAGATGCATCGAATGCCGCTCGACAAACTCGGCGCTCAACTCGATCACACGGCGGTATTGCAGGTCGACGGTAATCATGTGATAGCAGTTATCCAGCAGAATCTTGGTCACCGGGCCACCGAGGTGGCGCTCCACGTAATCGGCGTTCCAACGGCTGGTGATGTCGTCCTCGATGGAGTGCAACACCAGCGCCGGTGCCTTGATCGCCGGCATGCGCTTCTTGACCACGGCGTTGAGGCGATGCAACTCGCGCACGGTGACGCCTTCCATGGTCAACAACCCCGCCTCGCTGCTCTCGCCCTCCTTCATCTGCCGCTCGACGACGGCCCGCAGGCGTTCGTTCTTGATGCCATAGGGCGGCTTCTCCTCGAAGCTGCAGACGTGCACGCCGAATGGAATCTTCATCAGCAACGGCGTGAGAAAGGCCAGCTTGTTGATGCTCCAGCCGTCGTACTTCAACGTGGTGGAATACATCAGCAGCCCCGCGACCTGCCCCGGGTGCTCGGCCGCCACGTACATCGACATCACCGCGCCCATGGACAAGCCGCCGACGAACACCTGCGCGTGACGCCGCTTGACCTGTACGAAGGTCTTGCGCACCCCTTCGTACCAATCGCGCCAGCCGGTGGCCTGCAGGTCGCTGTTATCGCCGCAGTGCCCGGCCAGGGTGGGCACGTACACCGTGCAATTGCCCGCCTTGACCAGCCCCCTGGCGACCTGGCGCAATTCCGTTGGAGTGCCGGTCAGGCCGTGAATCAACAGAATCCCGACCGGACCCTCACCGAGAACGAAGCCGGCACCGCCTTCACCGAGGTCGATCTCGCCGGTACTCACCGGTTGGTCGCTCGCACCAGCAGTTGCTCGAGCAGCTTCAGGCCCAGGTCGATTTCCGGGTAGCTGATTTCCAGGGACGGTGCCAGGGTGATCACGTTCTTGTAGTAACCGCCCACGTCGAGGATCAGGCCGAGTTTCTGGCCATCGACCACCATGTCGCCTTTCATGCCTTCCTCGACCATGTAGTCCAGGGTCGCCTTGTCCGGGGCGAAGCCATCCGGCCCGCAGATTTCGCAGCGCAGCGCCAGGCCCAGGCCGTCGACGTCACCGATGATCGGAAAACGTTTCTGCAAGTCCTGCAGGCCTTCGAGGAAGTATTTGCCCTTGGCCATGACCATTGCGCCGTAGTCGATTTCGCTGGTCATCTTGAACATTTCCAGGCCCACCGCCGTGCCCAACGGGTTGGAGGCGAAGGTGGAGTGGGTCGAGCCTGGCGGGAAGATCTTCGGGTTAATCAGCTCTTCTCGGGCCCAGATGCCGCCCAGCGGGTTGAGGCCGTTGGTCAGCGCCTTGCCGAACACGATCACGTCAGGCTGCACGTCGAAGTGCTCGATCGACCAGAGTTTGCCGGTGCGGTAGAAGCCCATCTGGATTTCATCCGAGACCATCAGGATGCCGTGCTGATCCAGGACGTGCTTGAGTTCGCGATAGAAGTTCATCGGCGGGATCACGTAGCCGCCGGTGCCCTGGATCGGCTCCACATAGAACGCCGCGTATTCGCACTGGTTGGTTTTCGGGTCCCAGACGCCGTTGTATTCGGTCTCGAACAAACGCGCGAATTGCTGCACGCACTGGCTGCCGTACTCTTCCTTGGTCATGCCTTTGGGGCCGCGGAAGTGATACGGGAACGGAATGAAGTTGGCGCGCTCGCCAAAGTGGCCGTAGCGACGACGGTAGCGGAAGCTCGACGTGATCGACGAGGCACCGAGCGTACGGCCGTGGTAGCCGCCTTCGAAGGCGAACATCAGGCTCTTGCCGTTGCTGGCGTTGCGCACCACTTTCAACGAGTCTTCGATCGATTGCGAACCGCCGACGTTGAAGTGCACGCGACCGTCGAGGCCGAATTTTTTCTTGGCGTCGACCGCGATCATTTCCGACAGCTCGATCTTGCCTTTGTGCAGGTACTGGCTGGCGATCTGCGGCAGCGTGTCGATCTGCTGTTTCAACGCATTGTTCAGGCGCGGGTTGGCATAACCGAAGTTGACGGCCGAGTACCACATCTGCAGGTCGAGGTAGGCCTGGTCTTCGGTGTCCCACACGTAGGAGCCTTCGCAGCGACTGAAAATACGCGGCGGCTCGATGTAGTGAACGGTGTCGCCGTAGGAACAGTACTTGGCTTCTTTATCCAGAAGGATCTGGTCTTCGGCGGTGGCGATGCGGATATCAGACATGATGGAAGAGGTCCTGAGTGTCGGAAGAGGTGTTGAAAGTCGCGGCGTTGGCGGCGATGCCTTGCGGCAGTTGCGCCAGCAGGGCAGGCACCTCGGCAAAGGTGTCAAAACGCGCATGAGGAATCTGGTGGGCGACGCAATACTCGGCGAGGCTGCCCTTGGCGAACACGAAGTCGGCGGTGGAGGCCACGCACATGTCGGATTTGCCGTCGCCGATCACCAGCACGCGCTTGTTGCCCGGCGTGGACTTGCACTTGCAGTTGCCGGAAGCGGCGCGGCAGGCATCGCTGGCGTACGGAAAGTCGATGCGCCAGCTGTTCTGGTCGATCTGGCGCAGCCGGTTGGCGAGGATCGGCAGCAGAGTCACGTAGTTGCGCGACAGAATACGTGCGATGCCCTGCTCGATGCCGTCGCTGACCACTTCGATGGTCGCGCCCAGGCCCATGACGTGATCGACGAAATCCGGGAAGTCCGGGTCAATCTCGACGCTGTCGAAATACGCCAGCAGTTCGCTGGGGGTGGCCTTGATCAGCGCCAGCTGGCGGCTCAGGCATTCGCGTGAACCGATATGTCCATCCAGCCATTGCTGTTCGATGGTTTCCCACTCGGGGCCGGCGAAGCGTTGGAGGACGTTGTCGATGACATCGGTGGGGGTGATGGTCCCGTCGAAGTCACACACGATATGCCATTGGATCATTGCGTCTACCTTTGGAAAGAGGCGCGCTGTATGCGCTTGCATAACCGGTAGAGCAGGGAGCGTGCCAACAGGCCAGGGCCCAGCGGGGCTGGGGTTTTCTCAGGGTTTGCAGAGGATGTGGGTTCTGCAAGCTACAATTTTTGTAGCTTGCTACAAACAAGATGAGTGCTTGCGCGCGAGGCAGGGTCTGCGCGTTCATGCGCGCATGAACTCATCAGGAAAGCGTGCCATGTCCACCTTCACGTCTGTCGTATGCGCAGGGTTTCTCGGGCTGTGTGGCCTCTCCAGTGCCGCCTGCGCGCAAGGCATCAGCGGCGACGTGGGCGCCGGCCTCAGCTACCAGCCCCATGACCCGACGGGCAGCCGCTACGAAACCCGCCCCGTGCCCTACCTGGACCTGGACTGGGGCGACGTCAGCCTGGGCACCGATGACGGCTTGACCTGGAGCGCGTTGAACGCCCATGGCATCACCGCAGGCCCGTATATCAATTACCTGTCGGGGCGTACGTCCAACGGCGCGCTGCAAGGTCTGCGCAATGTGTCGGACATGGCTGAGGTCGGCGGGTTCGTCCAATACGCCCCGGCCGATTTCTGGCGGGTCTACGCGCAGGTGGGCCAGGCCGTGGGCGGTGGGCATACGCAAAGTGGCGCGCTCGGCAAAGTCGGCGGCGAACTGGGCTATCCACTGGGTGGCGGGATGATCGGCAGCACCGGGCTGGTCGCGCATATTGCCGATGCACGCCAGGCCAATACCTTCTTCGGCGTGGACAACCACGAGGCCGCCGCCACCGGCTTTCGGCCCTACACCGCCAGCGGTGGCGTGCAGAACGTGACGCTGAGCCAGAGCTTCGCGTTCCCGGTGGCAACGCACTGGTCATTGCTGACCAGCGCCAGTTGGGTCCACCTGGTTGGTTCGGCAGCCAAGAGCAGCATCGTCAGGCAGGCCGGCAGCGTCAACCAGCGCCAGGTGCAGACGGCGATCAGCTACAGCTTCAATTAAAAGCCACCACCGATCTACCTGATGTATAGAGATCAACATGTGGGAGGGGGCTTGCCCCCGATGAGGGAGTGTCAGTGAGTGCATCTGCGACTGACCCATCGCCATCGGGGGCAAGCCCCCTCCCACATGTTGAACCGAGTTCGACCTACCAGACCGGTCAGTTCTCTTCTCCCTCCGCCAACAGCGCAATCCCCGCCACAATCACCGCCACACCCACCCAGTGCAAAACGCTGATGTGCTCCCCCAGCCCAAGCCAGGACCCCAGCAACACCGCCACAAACACCAGCGAACTCAGCGGAAAGGCCAAAGACAAACTGCTGCGCCGCAGGATCAGCATCCACACAAAAAAAGCGCCGAGATAACTGGCAATCGCCGCCAGAATCCCGGGGTTGCGCGCCACCTGTGTCAGCCACTGCCAGTTGAAATCCATCTGGCCCAATTGATCACCGGCCACCTTGGTAAACAGTTGCCCGGCACTTTCAGTGGCGATCAACAGCGCCCACAGCACCAACGTGCCAAGACGCCCATGCAGCCAGCCCGTATCGAGGGTTTGCGTACTCATGCCTGGCCTCCCGCAATCGCCACCAACATCACACCGAAAGTAATCACCAGCGTGCCCAGCCAACGCCGTCGGCTGACGGTTTCCTTGAGCACGACCCTGCCCGCCAGCACCACCAGGCAATAGGCCAACGCCGCCAGCGGAAACAGCAGGCTCAACGGCGCACGGGACAAAGCTTCGAGCCAGACGAAAAACTCGATCACATAAGCCCCGACGCCGGCCCAGAGCAGCGGCGCATTGAACACCTGGCCCCAGAACGCGCGCAGGCGAAAACCGCCCTCAAGTTGCGGTAAACGGTCCACGCCCAGCTTGAAACACAACTGGCCAATCACATCGAGAACAATCGAAAACGCCAGCAACAGCACCACGGTCAGGGTCACGGGAACAGCTCCTCAAACAGGTCGATCAAGGCTTCATTGGTCGCCGCATTGCGCTGCAAATCCTGCGCGCTCCACCGCTCGGGCGGTGGCTGGTCGGACTTGGCCTCCCAGCGCTTGAAGGCGTTGCTGAAGGCCGGCGGCGCAAACTCGCCGCACACGTCGATGCCAAGGATGCGTTTATGCGCCGCCAACGCCCGCAGGGCCTGGAGCAAGTGGCTCAGGCGCATGCCACCCTGGTCCCAATTGGTGGCGGCGTCTTCGCTGGCCAGTACGTCTTTATCGATGGTGATCCAGATCGCTTCGGTGGGCAGGCTGGCGATCATCTCCTTGAGGAAGGCCGCCCAATCCAGTTCCGCCAGGTTGCGCCAGTGCAGGTGGTTTTCCTGCTGTTGGTGCCCGGCGCCATCGCCGATCCGCCCCCACACCTGCGACGGCGGGTGCTGCCAGGGAAACAGCTGCAATTGCCCGCGCTTGAGGGCGCCAAGGTTACCGCCGCGCAGTTGCGGGTTATGCAGGTCGTCACTGCAAGGCCCCAGGGTGACGATGCGTTTGATCGCCGGCATTTTCAGCGCGCGGTTGACCCACGAACCACAGTGACGCTTGGGCGCAAAGCGCACCCAGTCGGGGTGGTTGTCGAAGTGGATAAGGCTGACGGGCTCCTTCAGGTCGGCCAGGAACGCCGGCGTGAGGTGGTGGTAGTCGCCGGAGCCGACGAACAGGATTTCCGGGCGTGCATTGCTGGGCCGTGGCCGTTGGGCCAGGCGCTCGACAAAGCGCTTCCAGGTTTTTTCCGTGGACCACAGGCGCAGTTTCGGGCCCAGGTCCAGCAGGTCGAGGCGCGTCGCCCGGCCGCTGGCCAACCGCCGGGCAATCGGCGCCTGACCGGTGAGGCTGTGGTCGAGGTCAAGAATGTTCAAGGTAATGTTTCACCCCTAATGGCAGCGCCCAGCCGCAGACCGGGTGGGCTTTAGGGGGTCAATGCAAGGGGCGGGCCAGCTAAATATTCAAACCTGCACAGATCACAATGTGTGAGGGGGCTTGCTCCCGTGACGGCCGCATTAGCCAACGCGTGTCTACCTGACGCTCCGAGGTCCAAATGTGGGAGGGGCGGTGCGACGATTCGACTTGCCCCCGATGGCGGCCTCGGGGCCGACCAGTCTGGATCAGGCAGAGTACATATCCGTTTCTGCGGTCACGGCCACTTAGGGTTCCGCCCTTACGGCGGCTCACTTTTGAAAAGCGCAAAAGTAAGCAAAACGCTCTTGCCCCACCACTCGGCAC
>NZ_JAFLXH010000021.1:0-112486 GCF_019891515.1 Pseudomonas sp. Wu6
CATGTGTTAGGCCTGCCGCCAGCGTTCAATCTGAGCCATGATCAAACTCTTCAGTTCAAACATCTTTGGGTTTTTAAGAAACCCTAAACTTGGCTCAGCAATCGTTGGTTACATCTTTGATTTCTCGCGGAGTAACTTGTGATGCTGATAATCTTGTTGACTATCAGTCTGACCCCACAAGCACCCACACGAATTGCTTGATTCAGTTGTTAAAGAGCGGTTGGTTAAGATCTTTCGTCTCAACCGAGGCGCGCATTCTACAGCAGCCTCATTTGCTGTCAAGTGGTTATTTTCAGAAGTTTTCGAAGAATTCCTCAACAACTTCAACCACTTGCGCTTGCGATCTCTCGTAAGCGGGAGGCGAATTCTACAGAATCCACCAAGGGCGTCAAGCGCCTAAACCAAAAAAATGGAGATTTCCTTCCAGTTCGCCGTCCCTCTATATAGAAGAACAAACCAGACGTATCAAAAAGCGGTAGTTTCCGGCCCCATGAGCTGAATACCTCCCCTCTTTTCGGGAGAGATGATGGCCAGGCAAGGGAGCGAAGGTCTTGTGTATGGCGAACGCCAATAACATGAAGCGCAGAAGATGGTGTCCCAGGGCCGGTTCGAACGGCCAACCTTCCCCTTAGGAGGGGGATGCTCTATCCAATTGAGCTACTGGGACATGTCGCGATCGTCGGGCCAAAGGCTCAGCGACGGACGGCGTGCATGTTAACGGCCACGGTAAAGTTTGTCATGTCATCCGTTGGCTTTTTGATCGTAGGCCAATCCTGCAAGCATATACGTGGTGCCGCACTACATTCGCTCGCCCCGCCCCATCGTGCAGATTGCATCCCAGCAAATTGCCATCATTGCAAATTGCAATGCACCACAACCTCGACTGACCCGCAAGCCATTGTTTATATTGAACTAATAGGTTGGCACGAGAGCTGCAATAGTTCTTCTACTAACCCGATTTGATACAGGCATACGGAGAAGAAATCATGAACAGCGCCCTTTTGCTCGGCCTCAACGCATTGGCACTGGCCGCGCTGGCAACCTTTCACTTCCAGCCTGCCGATTTCCAAGACACTGCTCAGATCAATCAACCCGTCCCCCACCATCTGCAGCAACGTCCACAGTTGGCGGTCATGACTGCCAATGCCCAATCGCCCATTCGCTTGGCCCAAGGCACCCAAGAAGCCCCAGCATCCGAACACTGGGTATTTTGAGAGCGCTACTCATGTCCAAATCCGCATGGTTATTTCTTTGCCTGACGCTTCTCACCGCTCTACTGGGTTTGAGTAACGATATGCGGGAAAGCGCGACCCTCGCATTTATCGCCAGCGCTGTGTTCGGCTGCCTGCTGATCGTGTCGCTCGCCATTGGTCGTCGTATCAAATTCGACCCCGTGCTGCGCTAGCCCTCCCCGCCTCAAACCCTGCCCTACCTTACGTCGCCCCGCGCTAGTAAAACAGCAAACTGCCACTACCCTCGTAGATGAGGGCAAAAGGCCATATTGCTTCTGGCGCGAGCTCTTCAACCCGATGCGGGATAAGGTTTGCGCGAAGATCAGGAATGTCCGATCCGAGCAAAAACTTTTCCAACCAGTCCGCAAAAATGCAAATCAGTGCTGGCATAAAGCCTGTAGGCGGTTCAATATTTGTCACAGAATTGACGCCAAGGAAATGTCAAATCTGAGGCATGATGCGGCCTCTTTGCAATTCGGGTTGAACTTTGGTCGTGAGCCTTGTCTTAACACACATCCTTGCGGCCAATTCCAGAAACCGCTCCCCTGAACTAACCGGTTAAATATATGCGCCCATTGAAACAGGCAATTTATTCCAGCCGTACGGCTGACAAGTTCGTCGTACGTCTGCCAGACGGAATGCGGGAACGCATTGCCGATGTGGCCCGCAATCATCATCGCAGCATGAACTCGGAAATCATCGCTCGCCTGGAACAGAGCCTTATTCAGGAAGGTGCTTTGGGTGAAGAGCTAAGCATGCGCCTGGACAGTCCGGAGCTGTCACTGCACGAACGCGAACTGCTGCAGCGTTTTCGTCAGCTTTCCCACCGCCAGCAAAATGCTCTCGTTTCGCTGATCGCGCACGACGTAGAGGCGGCCGCAGAAGCTAATTGATTTACACTTGAAAGCCGAAGCCAGCTATGTGCTGGCTTTTTTTTGTGTGGGATTTGAGCAAGGGAAGCGAGGGCAGAATTGCCCTCGCAGGGAAGGTCAGAGCAGGAAGATGGTGGCCAAGCCCAGGAAGATGAAAAAGCCCCCACTGTCGGTCATGGCCGTAATCATCACGCTGGCCCCCATCGCAGGATCGCGTCCCAAACGCGCCAAGGTCATGGGAATCAGAACCCCCATCAAGGCAGCCAACAATAAATTGAGAGTCATGGCAGCGGTCATCACCACGCCCAACGACCAACTGCCATATAGCAAGTAAGCCACCACCCCTATCACTCCGCCCCATACCAGGCCATTGATAAGGCCCACCGCCAATTCCTTGCGCAACAGACGCGAAGAGTTTGCGGTACTGACCTGATCCAAGGCCATGGCACGTACGATCATGGTGATAGTCTGGTTACCGGAATTGCCGCCGATGCCAGCCACTATCGGCATCAAAGCTGCCAAGGCCACCAACTTTTCGATGGAGCCTTCAAACAGACCGATCACGCGGGACGCGATAAACGCGGTAATCAAATTGACGGCCAGCCACGCCCAGCGGTTATGCAACGAACGCCAGACTGACGCAAAAATGTCTTCCTCTTCACGCAAACCTGCCATGTTGAGGACTTCGGTTTCACTCTCTTCGCGAATCAAGTCGACGATTTCATCGATTGTCAGACGGCCGATCAGCTTGCCGTTCTTGTCGACCACCGGAGCCGAGATCAAGTCGTAACGCTCAAACGCCTGGGCCGCGTCGTAGGCATCTTCATCCGGATGAAAGCTCACGGTATCGCTGGCCATCAGGTCAGCAACCCTCTTCTCCGGATCATTTACCAGCAGGCGCTTGATGGGCAATACGCCCTTGAGGATGCCTTCGTAGTCGACCACAAACAGCTTGTCGGTGTGGCCAGGCAGCTCTTTGAGACGACGCAGGTAGCGCAACACCACTTCCAGGCTGACATCCTCGCGGATGGTGACCATCTCGAAGTCCATCAGCGCGCCGACCTGGTCTTCATCATAAGACAGTGCCGAACGCACACGCTCACGCTGCTGAGTGTCCAATGCCTCCATCAGCTCATGAACGACATCACGCGGCAATTCAGGCGCCAGGTCGGCCAGTTCGTCCGCGTCCATCTCCTTGGCCGCGGCCAGGAGCTCATGATCGTCCATGTCGGCAATCAGGGTTTCGCGAACCGAATCGGATACTTCGAGGAGAATGTCGCCGTCGCGATCAGCCTTGACCAGTTGCCAGAGCGTCAGCCGATCATCCAACGGCAAGGCTTCGAGGATGTAAGCGACGTCGGCGGAGTGCAGGTCATCCAGCTTACGTTGCAACTCGACAAGATTTTGCCGGTGAACCAGGTTTTCGACGCGGTCATGGTGCGGACCTTCCTGGCGGTGCGTGAGGTCTTCGACCACGCGCTGGCGCTGCAGCAGCTCGATAACTTGAGCCAGACGATCCTGCAGGCTTTCTTGTGTTTTCTTTACTTCTACTTCGGTCATAGGCGAACTCCACTCCCAGCAGCGGAGCGCGCCGGAAGGATCAATCAGTCAATTCATGATTGGTAAAGCGGGGTACTGAGTAACTACTGGGTAAGTCCATGGAGGCAGTCCATAAGCCCCGGCGGGGCTGACCGGCGCATGATACACCGACCAACCGCTTTTAACGTCAAAAAACTGGAAAGAACAAGCGCTTGCAAGCCAAAGTTGAGTATTGGCTGCATCCATGAACTGCGACGACACAGCCGGAAGGGAAAACACACGGAAAATCGAAAAAGGCCTGCGCCAGGATAAAACCTACACAAACCCCAGACGGCAAAAAGCCCGCACTAGGCGGGCTTTTTGTTTGTATGGTGCACTCGACAGGATTCGAACCTGTGACCGCTCGGTTCGTAGCCGAGTACTCTATCCAGCTGAGCTACGAGTGCAGATTGTGCTTTTTAGACCAGATCACAACTGGTTGGAGCCAAGTCACCTGCATTACTGCAACCAACTCTTAAATGGTGCACTCGACAGGATTCGAACCTGTGACCGCTCGGTTCGTAGCCGAGTACTCTATCCAGCTGAGCTACGAGTGCATTTGTTGCCGCGCATTATAGGCCGTTCAATCTCTATGTAAAGCTATTTTTTCGAGTATTTTCAACAACTTACCGAAAAAACCAGATTGCAACGTACTAAGCAAATAATGGCGGAGAACGGGGGATTCGAACCCCCGACACCCTTTTGAGGTGTACTCCCTTAGCAGGGGAGCGCCTTCGGCCACTCGGCCAGCTCTCCGCAACACGGGGCGTATATTAACCACGTTCCTCCCCGTTTGCAAACATAAAAAACGATAAAAATTAAAGGCTTGGTTCTTCGTCCTTCTCTTTCTTGATCCGCAGGTAGATTTCCTCGCGATGGACCGCTACCTCTTTCGGAGCGTTAACCCCGATACGCACTTGATTGCCTTTGACGCCGAGCACGGTCACGGTGATTTCGCCATCACCGATAATCAGGCTTTCTGCGCAACGACGAGTCAGAATCAACATACCTTTCACCTCACGCAATTCATTTCAGGAACAACAGTCTGCAAAAAAAAGGCATTGGACCTACAACCAGACGGCCATAGCCCTACCGCCTAAGTATTGTCGAGCCCACGCAAAAGAACATGCGCTCAACAAAAAAATGAAAGGCGCGGTAAGCCGCGCCTTTCTGGCATCGCATCACTCGCCCTGTCGGGCCGGAGCGTCCAGCTCAAAAGCGGTATGCAGCGCGCGCACAGCCAGCTCCAGGTACTTCTCCTCGATCACCACCGAGACTTTGATCTCCGATGTAGAGATCATCTGGATGTTGATGCTTTCCTTGGCCAGCGCCTCGAACATGCGGCTGGCAACACCGGCGTGGGAGCGCATGCCCACGCCCACGATCGATACCTTGGCGATCTTGGTATCACCGATCACTTCACGGGCGCCGATCTCCTTCGCCGTGTTCTGCAGGATACGCTCGGCCGCATCGTACTCGTTGCGGTGCACGGTGAAGGTGAAATCGGTGGTGTTATCGTGCGAAACGTTCTGCACGATCATGTCGACTTCGATATTCGCACCGCTGATAGGGCCGAGGATCTTGAAGGCCACACCTGGAGTGTCTGGCACGCCACGGATCGTCAGCTTGGCTTCGTCGCGGTTGAAAGCGATGCCGGAAATGATCGGCTGTTCCATGGATTCCTCTTCATCAATAGTAATGAGGGTGCCCGGACCCTCCTTGAAGCTGTGCAGTACGCGCAGCGGAACGTTGTACTTGCCGGCGAACTCCACCGCACGGATCTGCAACACCTTGGAACCAAGGCTGGCCATTTCCAGCATCTCTTCAAAGGTGATCTTGTCCAGGCGCTGGGCCACGGACACAACGCGCGGATCAGTGGTGTAGACGCCATCCACATCGGTATAGATCTGGCATTCGTCGGCCTTGAGAGCCGCTGCCAGCGCCACACCCGTGGTATCCGAACCGCCACGCCCGAGAGTGGTGATATTGCCCTGCTCGTCCACCCCCTGGAAACCGGCTACAACCACCACGCGTCCAGCCTTCAGATCGGCACGAATCTTCTGATCGTCGATCTGCAGGATGCGCGCCTTGGTATGCGCGCTGTCGGTAAGAATGCGCACCTGGCTACCAGTGTAGGACACCGCCGGCACACCGCGCTTGTTCAACGCCATGGCCAGCAACGCAATAGTCACCTGCTCACCGGTGGACACAATGACATCCAGCTCACGCGGCAGCGGCTGTTGATCACCGCTGATGGCCTTGGCCAGGTCGATCAGGCGATTGGTCTCGCCGCTCATGGCCGACAGCACGACCACCAGGTCGTCGCCGGCATCACGGAACTTCTTAACCTTGTCGGCGACCTGCTCGATTCTTTCGACAGAACCGACCGAGGTGCCTCCGAATTTCTGTACGATCAAAGCCATTTCTAAGCCGCCTCAGCCCGTAAAGGGGCGCCCAATAAACGAATCTTCCAGCAACCGAGCGAGCCCACGACTAAACCATGAGCTCATTAACAGCGCCTTAAATACCTGCCTCGACAAACGGCACGGCCAAGGCCAGGGCCGCGTCCAGGGCGCCGGCATCCACACCACCGCCTTGCGCCATGTCCGGACGACCTCCGCCCTTGCCGCCCACTGCCGCAGCAGCTTGCTTCATCAAATCACCGGCTTTGAGTTGGCCAGTCAGGTCCTTGGTTACACCGGCAACCAGAACGACCTTATCCTCATGGACACTGCCGAGCAGGATCACTGCGCGGCCGAGCTTGTTCTTCAACTGATCGACCAAGGCCAGCAACGCCTTGCCGTCCTGACCGTCCAGGCGCGCCGCCAGGACTTTTACGTCCTTGACGTCAACCGCCGAGGCCGACAGATCGTCGCCCGCGGCACTGGCTGCCTTGGCCTGCAACTGCTCCAGCTGTTTCTCCAGCGCGCGGTTGCGCTCAAGCACGGCGGACAGCTTGTCGATCAGATTGTCGCGGCTGCCCTTGACCAGGCCGGCCGCTTCCTTGAGTTGTTCTTCGGCGGCATTGAGGTAGGCCAGCGCCGCGGCGCCGGTCACCGCCTCGATACGGCGCACACCCGAGGCCACGCCGCCTTCGCTGATGATTTTCAACAGGCCGATGTCACCGGTGCGATTGGCGTGGATACCGCCACACAGTTCCACCGAGAAGCTGCCGCCCATGCTCAGTACGCGCACTTGGTCGCCGTATTTCTCGCCGAACAGCGCCATGGCGCCTTTGTTCCTGGCGGTCTCGATATCCGTTTCCTCGGTTTCAACCGGGCTGTTCCTGCGAATTTCCGCGTTGACGATATCTTCCAGCGCCTTGATCTGCTCAGGCTTGATCGCTTCGAAATGGCTGAAATCGAAACGCAGGCGCTGGCTATCGACCAACGAACCCTTCTGCTGGACATGCTCACCGAGCACCTGGCGCAACGCAGCGTGCAGCAAGTGAGTGGCCGAATGGTTCAGCGCGGTTGCATGCCGTACATCGGCATCGACCTGAGTATCGACCGGCGCACCCACGACCAGGTTGCCCAGCACCAACACACCATGGTGCAGGAACGCACCACCGGTCTTGGTGGTGTCGCGCACCTCGAAACGACCGGACGTCGAACCGAGGAAACCACAGTCACCGATCTGACCACCCGACTCAGCGTAGAACGGCGTCTGGTCCAGGACCACGACCGCTTCATCGCCCTCGTTCAGCACATCGACTGACTTGCCGTCTTTATAAATGGCAACGATTTTGGCGGAGCCGGCGGTTGCCTTGTAGCCGATGAACTCGGTGGGCACGTCAACCTTGACCAAGGTGTTGTAGTCCAGGCCAAACGAGCTGGCCGAACGCGCACGCACGCGCTGGGCTTGCATCTCACGCTCGAAACCGGCCTCATCGATGGTCAGCTCGCGCTCACGGGCGATGTCGGCGGTCAGGTCCATCGGGAAACCGTAGGTGTCATAAAGCTTGAACACCACGTCGCCCGGCACCACCGTACCCTTGAGCTCAGCCAGGTCCTGCTCGAGGATTTTCAGGCCATGCTCCAGGGTCTTGGAGAACTGCTCTTCTTCAGCCTTGAGCACCCGCTCGATGTTGGCTTGTTGCTGCTTGAGTTCCGGGAAAGCGTCGCCCATCTCGGCCACCAGCGCAGCCACGATCTTGTA
Source organism: Pseudomonas sp. Wu6 (assembly GCF_019891515.1). Taxonomy (NCBI): domain Bacteria; kingdom Pseudomonadati; phylum Pseudomonadota; class Gammaproteobacteria; order Pseudomonadales; family Pseudomonadaceae; genus Pseudomonas; species Pseudomonas sp. Wu6. The sequence goes on from NZ_JAFLXH010000021.1 coordinate 7,841, forward strand.
GAAGAAGCTGCCGGTCGCACCCAGTTTGTTACCGTGACGGCAGGCGCGACGGATAATGCGGCGCAGCACATAGCCCCGGCCTTCGTTGGACGGCAACACGCCATCGGCAATCAGGAAACCGCAGGAACGGATGTGGTCCGAGACCACCTTGAGCGAAGACTGGCTCTCATTGGCGCAGCCAATGGCCGCAGCCGAGGCACTCAACAGGTTGGTAAACAGGTCGATTTCATAGTTGGAGTGAACGTGCTGCATGACCGCACTGATGCGCTCCAGCCCCATGCCGGTGTCCACCGACGGTGCCGGCAACGGATGCAACACGCCATCGGCGGTGCGGTTGAACTGCATGAACACGTTGTTCCAGATTTCGATATAGCGGTCGCCATCTTCATCCGGCGAACCCGGCGGGCCACCCCAGATGTCGGCGCCGTGATCGTAGAAAATCTCGGTGCAGGGGCCGCACGGGCCGGTATCGCCCATGGTCCAGAAGTTATCGGACGCGTAAGGCGCGCCCTTGTTGTCACCGATGCGGATCATGCGTTCGGCGGGCACGCCGATTTGCTGGGTCCAGATGTCATACGCTTCGTCATCCGTCGCGTAGACGGTGACCCAGAGCTTTTCCTTGGGCAGCTTCAGCACGCCGGTCAGGAAGGTCCAGGCAAAGGTGATCGCGTCTTTCTTGAAATAATCGCCAAAGCTGAAGTTACCCAGCATTTCGAAGAAGGTGTGGTGGCGCGCGGTGTAACCGACGTTTTCCAGATCGCTGTTCTTGCCGCCGGCGCGTACGCACTTCTGACTGCTGGTGGCGCGGGTGTAGGCGCGCTTTTCCTGGCCCAGGAAGCAGTCCTTGAACTGGTTCATCCCCGCGTTAGTGAACAGCAGGGTTGGGTCATTGCCTGGGATCAAGGAGCTTGAGGCTACACGGGTGTGGCCTTGCTCTTCGAAGAAGCGAAGGAAGGCTTCACGGATTTCTGCGCTTTTCATTAGGTTCTTCCACGGAGGCTGCGGCCAAAGGCCAGTGCGCAACATCATCAGACGAAGCGACGGCAAAGGGCCGCATTATATCGGCCCTTTGCCGGTGGTACAGCGTGTTTATGTGATAGAAACAGTCAATTAGACGGCCTGCACTGTCATTTCCGCGAAAATGCGACGAATGTCTGCACGACTTGCTCGATCTGGGCCCGGCTGACATCCAGATGCGTGACCATGCGCAGACGCGGCGCGGCGCTCAACTTGATCCCGTGCTCGGCGGCAAAGCCTTTCAGGGCCTGCGCCCGATCGCCCATCTGCACATAGACCATGTTGGTCTGTACCGGCTCGACCGTATAACCGGCCTGGCGCAACGCATCCCCCAGCCACTGCGCATTGGCGTGGTCATCGGCCAAACGCTGCACCTGGTGATCCAGGGCATACAGGCCCGCCGCCGCCAGGGAACCGGCCTGGCGCATGCCGCCGCCGACCATCTTGCGCAGGCGCCGCGCCTTGGCGATCAACGCGGTGGAACCGCACAGCACCGAGCCGACCGGTGCGCCGAGCCCCTTGGACAGGCACACCGACACCGAATCGAAATGCCGGGCAATCTCTCGTGCCTCCACGCCCAATTTGACCGCTGCGTTGTAAAGCCGCGCGCCATCCAAGTGTAAAGCCAGGCCGTGTTCACGGGTAAACGCACGCGCCCGGGCCAGATATTCCAGCGGCAGCACCTTGCCCTGCATGGTGTTTTCCAACGCCAGCAAGCGCGTACGGGCGAAGTGGAAGTCGTCGGGTTTGATCGCGTCGAGCACGTGATCCAGGTCGAGGGAACCGTCGGCCTGCACTTCCAGCGGCTGCGGCTGGATCGAACCGAGCACGGCCGCCCCGCCGCCTTCGTATTTGTAGGTATGGGCCTGTTGTCCGACGATATATTCTTCGCCGCGCTCACAATGAGCCATCAACGCCAGCAGGTTGCTCATGGTGCCGGTGGGCACGAACAGCGCAGCGTCGAACCCCAGGCGCCTGGCCAGTTCAGCCTCCAGTCGGTTGACGCTGGGGTCTTCGCCGTAGACGTCATCACCGCTGACGGCGCTGGCCATCGCATCGAGCATACCGGGGGTGGGTTGAGTCACGGTGTCGCTGCGCAGGTCGATCACGGTCATGAAGGGGGCCTCTAACGGAATGGATAAGTCCTTTTGTGAGTGATTACTGCGGGCAAAGCCACGCAATATCAAGTCCCCGCTGCACTCAATCGAATACCCACCAAACAAACCGATATAGCTTATCGATACGGCAACCGTGCAGTTTTTGAAAAACCATGTTAAAAACTCTGCGCCGTCAGGGTTCTGGCGGCAACGTTCTCAGGGCGGGGTGTAATTCCCCACCGGCGGTAATTGCGCGCAATGTGCATAGCCCGCGAGCGCTTGGCGCCTCGAACTGCTCAGGCAGGACGGCGACAAGGTCAGCAGACCCGGTGTGATCCCGGGGCCGACGGTCATAGTCCGGATGAAGAGAGAACGGGATTGGCACCTAAGGGCCGCGCGCCTGTTCGCGCACGCGTACCCTTAAATCCCATTCGATTCATAACGCCCTGTTTTTTTCTTAAACAGGAGTCAGAACATGCAACCCACCGCAATCGACAGCAAAAGCAAAAACCATCACGGCGAGCGTGTCGCGTTTATCCAGGCCTGCTGGCACAAGGATATTGTCGACCAGTCGCGCAAAGGCTTCCTCGCCGAAATGATCGCCCAGGGCTACCAGGAATCGGACATCGATTTCTTCGAAGTCGGCGGCGCCTTTGAAATGCCCCTGCACGCCAAGCTGCTGGCCAAGACCGGCCGTTACGCCGGTATCGTCGCCGCCGCGCTGGTGGTGGACGGCGGCATTTATCGTCACGAATTCGTCGCCCAATCGGTGGTCAGCGGCCTGATGCAGGTGCAGTTGGAAACCGAAGTGCCGGTATTTTCGGTATCCCTGACTCCCCACCATTTCCACGGGGGCAGCGAACACACCACCTTCTTCTACGAGCATTTCGTGCACAAGGGCCAGGAAGCTGCGCGTACGTGTGCCGACACCCTGCACAAGGTGCGGGCGATCCGTCGTAGCGAGCCGCGTGCTGTAGCGGTCTAAGCAACACCGCAAAACGAGTGTGGGAGGGGGCTTGCCCCCGATGGCGGTGTGTCAGTCAGCTCATCTGTAGCTGAAACACCGCTATCGGGGGCAAGCCCCCTCCCACATTTGAAGCCAGTCAGGCCTGAGATCTATGCAAGGCCAGCTTCTGTGGTCGGCACGATGAGAATTCCCGCGCGCAAACCATTCTTCACCTTCGGGTTGGGGAAGATGATGCGTGCGCCCTCCTCCTCGATCACCCAGCGGGTCTGGGCCACATCTTCGGCCAGCAGATACCCCTTTTCCAATTCCGAAAAGTTTTCCACGTCCGCCGGCAAATGCAGCAGGAACGCGTCGCTGTGCTTGATGATTTCCCGTGCGACGGCGAACAGCTTCAAGCCGTCGAGGTCGCCTGTCTCAGGCTCGGTGCCTTCGATGATGTGCTTGAGGCGCGTCTCCAGCCTGGACACATCCACGCTCTGGTTCTGGCCGAAAGGACGGGCCTTGCCCAGCTCCAGGGTGAAGGCCTCGGCGTCGAGTCGTTCGTAGGTGAACGCCGTGAAGGTGATAGAGGCTTTGTTCTGCAGCAGCACCGCCTCCATTCCGGCGGCGCGCAGGCGCTCCAGCTCACGGCGCGAATGCTGGCGCCCTTCTTTCCACGGGTACAGCGCAAATTGCTCGATCTTCGAGCCGCGAATCGCGGTGTGCAGGTCGTAATGCAGGCGCGAACGGCCCGGCTGGCTGAAAAAGCTGCGGGCCAACTGTTCAAGTTCGGCGGCGCGCATGGCTTCGGGACCAATGTTGCTTTCATGCCGGCCGTTGAACAGCCGGTTGATGTCCAGTTCAAGGTAACGCTCGCCGCGACGCATGGCCTCGGGGTTGCCGAACAGGAACAGAATACGGGTGCGGGGCTTGATCTCCCCACGGGCGATGCCATGCAACAGGCGGTCGAGCAGTTCGATCGGCGCGGTTTCGTTGCCATGGATGCCGGACGACAGCAGCAGGTCGCCGCCATTGTCCCGGGCTTCAGGCGGGCGCACTTCAAGCGCGCCCTCACTGAGCCAGCGCATTTGCACGCCGTCGACAGTCAGTTGAATTTTTTGCGCCGGTTCGCGACCGGCGAGGGTCAGTTCAAGCAGTTTGCCGAGGGCGAGCATAAGCAGCTTCCTTAGTGGTTGCAGCCTGGGCCGTGGACGTGATCGTCGTCACCTTCGACGTCGGCCGGTTCCATTTCCAGTTCCAGGCTCATCAGGTTGGTCGCCAGCGGGCGCATCAGCAGGTTGGCGTACTCGGCGTCGCCCTCTTCCACATCCACACCGATCAGCAGTTGGCCACGGCCGTCATGCTGGATCCAGATCTCCTTGCCCTGCCAGACCACGGCAACGCGGGTGCAGGAGGTTTCCAGCTGGGTGCCGTCGGTGTCTTCAAGGATCAGCTTCAGGGTGTCGGTCATAAATAAAATATCTCAGCCGTAGGGCGTTAATTGATCTGGAAAGGATAAACCGAGCCCAGTTTAAGGATTTGCGTCAGTTCATCCAGTGCCGTCCGGCACTCAAGCAGCAGTTGCGGGTCAGCCAGGTCGGTTTCGCGCAGGCTGTCGCGGTAGTGCCTGTTGACCCATTGGGTCAGGGTGTCGTAGAGCGGCGCGGTCATGATAACGCCTGGATTCACCGCCGCCAGTTCGGTTTCGTTCAACGCCACACGCAAACGCAGGCACGCCGGGCCGCCGCCGTTCTGCATGCTTTGCTTGAGGTCGAACACCTTCACTTCGCGGATCAAGCCGCCGCTGGCCGTGAGGTGTTGCAGGTACGCCCAGACGCGCGGGTTGGCGCGGCATTCTTCCGGCACGATCAGCAGCATCGCGCCATCGGGACGTGTCAGCAGCTGGCTGTTGAACAAGTAGGAGCGCACCGCATCTTCGACGCTGACCTGGGAACGCGGCACACACACGGACTGGAAGTTGCCGCCCCGCTTGCCCAACTTGCCCTGCAGTTCGGCGAGCACCTGTTCGGTGTTGAGGAACGCGTCCTCGTGGTAGAACAGCACCTCGCCGTTGCCGACCGCGATCACGTCGTTGTGGAACACACCGGCATCGATCACCGCCGGGTTCTGCTGGGCGTAGACCACGCCGTCATCCTTCAGGCCGTGCAGACGTGCAACCGCCTGGGACGCCTCGAGGGTCTGGCGCGCCGGATATTTTTGCGGGGCCGGGTAGCGAGCATCGAACGCACTGCGGCCAAACACGAAGAACTCGACGCCGGCCTCACCGTATTCACGGCAAAAGCGCGTGTGATTGGCCGCGCCCTCATCGCCAAACTGTGCCACCGCCGGCAATGCCGCGTGGTGGGCGAAGTGCTTCTGGTCGGCGAACATCGCCCCCAGCACGCGGCTGGTGGTCGGGTGTTCGATGCTGCGGTGGTATTTGCAGTTGAGGTTGGCAGCGGTGAAATGCACGCGGCCATCCGCCGTGTCGGCACTGGGACTGACCGTGGCGGCGTTGGCCACCCACATGCTCGACGCCGAGCAGCTCGCCACCAACAACGGCATGGCGTGCCTGGCCGCCTGCTCGATGACCTGAGCGTCGGTGCCGCTGAAACCGAGGTTGCGCAGAGCGGCCACATCCGGGCGCTCCTGGGGCGCGAGTACGCCTTGCACAAAGCCCATGTCCATCAGCGCTTTCATTTTTTGCAGCCCCTGCAACGCCGCTTCCCTGGGGTTGGAATGCTGCTGGCTGTTGCTCTGGGACGCGACGTTGCCGAAGGACAAGCCGCCGTAGTTATGGGTCGGCCCCACTAGACCGTCAAAATTGACTTCATAGGATTTCATCGGCGAGGCTCCACGAACATCTGTTCTTATAGGCAATCTTCAACACACCACAGATTCAGTGTGGGAGGGGGCTTGCCCCCTCCCACATTCAAATAAGCGTAATGCCAGGTGTTAGCGTGGCGGGCACCGCCAACGTTGGGGTCTCCAGCGACGCCACCGGGTACGCGCAATAATCGGCCGCGTAATACGCACTGGCGCGATGGTTACCCGAGGCCCCGACCCCGCCAAACGGCGCGGTGCTGGCGGCGCCGGTCAGCTGTTTGTTCCAGTTGACGATACCGGCGCGGCTTTCCAGCCAGAACTGCTGGTAACGCGCCTCGGAATCCGACAGCAGGCCTGCGGCCAGGCCGTACTGGGTGTCGTTGGCCTCGGCAATCGCCGCAGCAAAATCCGCGTAGCGAATCACCTGCAACAGCGGGCCGAACAGTTCTTCGTCTTCGCGCTCGGTCACTGAGGTCACGTCGATGATGCCCGGGGTCAGCAAGGCGGCCTGGTCCCGGGGTTGGGTCATTTCCAGCAGCGCCACAGCGCCATTGGCCAACATCAGTTCCTGGGCGTCCATCAAGGCTTTGGCGGCAGCCAGGGAAATCACCGAGCCCATGAATGGCGGCGGTTGCTGGTCGAACGCGCCCACTTCAATGGCGGCGCTGACCGCTACCAGACGTGCCAGCAACGCATCGCCCCAGGCGCCTTCAGGCACCAGCAGGCGACGAGCGCAGGTGCAGCGCTGGCCGGCGGAGATAAACGCCGACTGGATGATGGTGTACACCGCCGCATCCACGTCGGCCACTTCGTCTACCACCAGCGGGTTGTTGCCACCCATTTCCAGGGCCAGGATCTTGTCCGGACGCCCGGAGAACTGCTGGTGCAGGTGGTTGCCGGTTCGGCTGGAACCGGTGAAGAACAGACCGTCGATGCCTGGGTTGGCCGCCAGCGCGATACCGGTTTCCCGCGCGCCTTGCAGCAGGTTCAATACACCCGCCGGTAAACCCGCTTCGATCCAGCACTGCACGGTCAGCTCGGCAACTTTGGGCGTCAGCTCGCTCGGTTTGAACAGCACGGTGTTACCCGCCAGCAGCGCCGGGACAATATGCCCGTTCGGCAAGTGACCGGGAAAGTTGTAGGGGCCGAACACCGCCACCACACCGTGAGGCTTGTGGCGCAGCACAGCGGTGGCGTCGCCCAGGGCGCCGCTCTTCTCGCCGGTACGCTCGCGATAACTTTGCACCGAGATGGCGATCTTGTTGGCCATGCTGGTGACTTCAGTCGCCGATTCCCACAGCGGCTTGCCAGTTTCCTCACCAATGCAGCGGGCGATTTCATCAGCGCGGCTTTTCAGCGTGGCGGCGAAGGTTTCGAGCACACCGATGCGCTCTTCCAACGACTGCCGAGCCCAGCCTGGAAATGCCTGACGCGCAGCCTGCACGGCGGACTCGACCTGTTCGGCCGTCGCGCCATTGCCGCTCCACAGCACTTGCTGGGTAACCGGGTTACGCGACTCAAACAGTTCACCCTGGCCAGCCAGCCAGCTACCTGCGATGTACAACGAATTCATTATTTCGACTCCCGAGCAGCAGACAACGCAACAGCACGCACTTGATCACCGACCACCAATTGCAGGCGCCTGGCGGTCTGGGGATCGACCACCAACGTGCCCGCAGCCAGACGGGCCGGTGCGGCCGTGATGCGGCAGTCTTCGCGTTTGCGGTTATGGATCAGGAACGGCGTGGCGTCGTCCCCCGGCGTGCCGATGGCCAGCACCAGCGCCTGGCTGTCGCGCACCGCACGAATCTTGCTGGTTTCACACTCCACCGCCGGGCCGGCGTCGAAAATATCCACATAGCCCTGGTAGCTGAAGCCTTCGCTCTTGAGCATGCTCAGCGCCGGCTCGGTGTCCGGATGCACCTTGCCGATCACGTTGCGTGCGTCTTCGGAGAGAAAGCAGCTGTACAGCGGAAACTTCGGCATCAGCTCGGCGATAAACGCCTTGTTGCCGACGCCGGTGAGGTAGTCGGCCTGGCTGAACTCCATCTTGAAGAAGTGTCGGCCCAGGCTTTCCCAGAACGGCGAGCGCCCTGCCTCGTTGGACACGCCGCGCATCTCGGCAATGATCTTGTTGCCAAACAATTGCGGGAATTCGGCGATGAACAACAGGCGCGCCTTGGCCAGCATGCGGCCATTGAGGCCGTTGCGGTAATCGGCGTGCAGGAACAACGAGCACAGCTCGGAATTGCCGGTGAGGTCGTTGGCCAGGAACAACGTCGGAATTTCGCGGTAGATATTCAACTCCTGGGAGGCGCTGACCGTCAGGCCGACCCGGAAGTTGTACCAGGGCTCGCGCAGGCCGACGGCGCCGGCAATGGCCGAAATCCCCACTACCCGACCTTCGTCGTTTTCCAGCACGAACAGGTAGTCCGCATCGCCGCGCCCGGCTTCGCCGCGAAAGGTTTTCTCCGCCCAGCCCACGCGATGGGTCAGGCGCTCTTCGTTGGCCGGCAAGGTGGTGAGGCCGGTGCCGGTGCTGCGCGCCAGGTCAATCAGGGCCGGTAAATCGCTGCTGCGTACGGGACGAACGATCATGCTATCTCCTCGAACGGGCCGCTGTGGTCAGCCACCCGCGAAACTCTCTTTTTAAACCGCAACCAGGCGCACACTCGCACCTTCGCCCACACCCAGGGCTTCAGCTGCCTCCAGGTCCAGAATCACTGGCTTGCCCGGCGCGTAGTCCAGCTCCAGCATCACCGCGCGGTAATCCTGCAACTGCGCGTTGCTCACCAGGTACTGGCGACCGACGCCCTTGGCCATCTCGCCGATTTTCACCGGCACCACGCGGCTCTGGGCAATCGAGCGAATCCCCGACACCCGCGCGTGCAGCGTCGGGCCGCCGTCGAAGATGTCGATGTAGTGATCGGTCTCGAAGCCTTCGCGCATCAGGATGTCGAAGGTGATCTGTGCACGCGGGTGCACCTGGCCCATGGCCTCCTGGGCTGCGTCCGGCAGCAGCGGCACGTAGATCGGGTAATGCGGCATCAGCTCGGCGAGGAAGGTACGGCTTTTCAGCCCGCACAGGCGCTCGGCGGCGGCGTAGTTGAGGTCGAAGAAGTTGCGACCGATGGCGTCCCAGAACGGCGAATCGCCGTTTTCGTCGCTGTAGCCAACGATCTCGGTCACCACCGAATCGGCAAAGCGCTCCGGGTGGCTGGCGACGAACAGCAGGCGACCACGGGAATTGAGTTCCGACCACGGCGAACCGACCAATGCAGGCTTCACGTAGAAACTGGTGAGCAGGCTATTGCCGGTCAGGTCGTGGCACTGGGAAAGCACGTGGATCTTGTTGTGGATCTTCAGCTCGCGGGAGGCGTGCACAAAGGTTTCGTTACGAAAACTGTAGAACGGCTCGGAGTAGCCGGCTGAAGCAACGATGGCCGAGCAGCCGGCGAGCTTGCCGGTGTCGGTGTCTTCAAGCACGAAGAAGTAGCTTTCTTCACCGTTGAAACTCACTTCGGCCGCGAAGGACGCTTCACTGGCGGCGATCTTGTCGCTCAGGCGTTCCACATCATCCGGCAAGGAAGTCACACCAATCGGGCTGTCCGCAGCCAGACGCTGTACCTCGCCCAGATCAGCCATTTGCGCGGGGCGCATCACCAGCATGGTGTCACTCCTTAACTCGAAAAACTCATAGGAAAAAATACCGGACACGGGAACTGAGTTCACACAGATCCCATGTGGGAGGGGGCTGGCCCCCGATAGCAGTGTGTCAGTTGATAAATCAGGGGACTGATCCACCGCCATCGGGGGCAAGCCCCTTCCCACATTTGGAAACGGTCCGACCTGCCAAATGTGTTGCTATCAGGCTTGGGTCAACGTCTTCACAGCACGTTCAAAACGGTCCAGGCCTTCCTTGATGTCCGCCTCTTCCACCACCAGGCTTGGCGCAAAGCGCAGCACGTCCGGGCCGGCTTGCAGGATCATCAGGTTCTCTTTCTCGGCGGCGTTGAACACGTCCTTGGCCCTGCCTTTGAATGCATCGCTGAGCACACAACCGATCAGCAAGCCCATGCCGCGCACTTGCGTAAAGATGCCGTATTGCGTGCCGATCTGCTCCAGGCGCGCCTTGAACAGCGCGTGTTTGGCATTCACGCCGGCCAGCACTTCGGGGGTGTTGATCACGTCGATCACGGCTTCCGCCACCGCGCACGCCAGCGGGTTGCCGCCATAGGTGGTGCCGTGGGTGCCGACCACCAGGTGCTTGGCCAGGTCTTCACGGGTGAGCATCGCGGCAATCGGGAAACCGCCGCCCAGGCTCTTGGCGCTGGTGAGGATGTCCGGCGTCACGCCGTAATGCTGGTAGGCGAACAGGTGACCGCTGCGGCCCATGCCGGTTTGCACTTCGTCAAATACCAACAGCGCGTCGTGGGCGTCGCACAGTTCGCGGGCGCCTTGCAGGTAAGCCAGTTCGGCCGGCAATACACCGCCCTCACCCTGGATCGGCTCCAGCACCACGGCGCACGTCTTGTCCGACACAGCGGCCTTCAGTGCAGCCAGGTCGTTGTAAGGCACATGGGTGATGCCAGTGATTTTCGGCCCGAAACCATCGGAGTACTTGGACTGGCCACCGACGTTGACGGTGAACAGCGTACGGCCGTGGAAGCTGTTCAGCGCGGCGATGATCTCGTACTTCTCGCTGCCGAAACGGTCGAACGCGACGCGACGGGCCAGCTTGAAGGCGGCCTCGTTGGCTTCGGCGCCGGAGTTGCAGAAGAACACGCGCTCGGCAAACGTGGCGTCGATCAGCTTATGAGCCAGGCGCAGCGCCGGCTCATTGGTGAACACGTTGGAGACATGCCACAGTTTGTTGGCCTGTTCGGTCAGCGCACCGACCAGCGCCGGATGGGCGTGGCCCAATACGTTGACCGCGATGCCGCCGGCAAAATCGATCAACTCACGACCCGCCTGGTCCCACACGCGCGAACCTGCGCCACGCACGGGAATAAAGGCGGCAGGTGCATAGTTGGGCACCATGACCTGGTCGAAATCGGCACGTTGCACCGGGGCTTGCTCAACGGACATCGGAGTCTCCTGAAGAGGAACGCCTGCCTGGAACTGGCGGGCGATGCAGGGATTGTAAGGACAGTTTTCGGCTGGGCCTTGTCGCCAAGCGACAACTTCTTATAGCGCCAACCCGCGTTTTTCGGGGGTTTACGCCAATGCGACAAATAGCGTCGCAATGGCGCAGTTTAAACGGTGCATCAGGTTTGCGTCAGGATATCCGGTGAAAGGGTGGCGACGCGCTAACTATCTAAAGTTCGCCGCCCGGGACCGGCTGGTTAACTGCAAGCCTTCATGACTTGCACGGACCCGCTCCATGACGAACATCGACTATTCCGATACCCGCCTGCCTGACAGCCACTATCAACTGTTGACCGGCACCCTGCCCCCCTGGCTCGGCAATGCCTCTGCCAGCAAACGCCAGGCGCTCAAAGCCGTCCAGCCGCTGCAGTTGCAGGGCAGCGCTGAACAACGGGCCGCACTTGCGCGGCTGACCGGCGCCCACTGGGAGGCGCAAAACAGCGTAGACCTGGGGTTGCAAAGCCTGCAGGACATCAAGGCGTTCGCCACGCCGATACTCGAACAGGCACTCAAAGCCGACTTCAACCTGGTGCTGGATGTCGAGGCGACCTATCTGCGCCTGTACATCCCCGATCACATCCCCTGGTTTTCGATACGCTCCGGCGCAGCGCGAACCTGGACGGTCTCGCTATTGGACGCCGCCCTGCATAATTTCGAACACAAGGAAACCCTGGTCGACGCCTACGCACCGGCCTCGACCTTTATCACAAAGCCCTCGGCCAGCGGCCAATTCGACACCCTGGCGCAGATCAAGCGTGTGCTTTCAATTCCGGCGTTCACCAGCCTGTGCCGTGACCTGGATATCGGCGCCCGCTACGCCCGCTACCTCAACGAAGCGCTGGGCATGTCCAACCCTGTGGCCGCTGCGGTCTTGCGCCTGAAGGTCGATGCCAGCCAGAAAGCCGCTCTACGGGCAGCCCTGCAATTGGCCCGGATCAACGCAGATATCAGCGATGACTACGCTGACGTGATCGAAAGCTTGATCGCCGGCACACCCGACCCCAGGCTCGACGGCGCGCGCCTGCGCTGCCAGGATTTACGCATGATGGGGATTGCGCTGACGGGCATTCAACTGTTCGCCCCCGAGCTTGAAAGCCCGCGGTCGCCGCAACGCCTGGTGGCGTATGTTCCCGATGATCCGCAGCACCCCGTCAAGGAATATGCGTCACCCCTGGCGTTCAAGCAGGAGCTGACCCGACAACTGCGTGACCGCGACTACCAAACCTTTTTCAGCCGCTTCGTGCCCCACGCTCAACTCGGGGTGTTTTTTTCCGGCTTGAGCCAGCATCTGGCACGGATCACCTGGCACCCGCCGGTCAAGGGCAGCGGCCAGGCGCCCTGGCGCAGCACGCCCATCGACGACCCCAAGCTACAGTTTGATGCCCAGCCCATCACGGGCGATCCCTGGTTGCACCTGTACCATCGCAAACTCGACAAGATCCTCAACGACGCCTGCACGCTGGCGGTCTCCACCGCCAGCGTCGATCGTGAGGCGCGCTGGCGGCTGTGGGACTCTTTCGTCGATGTGGCGGCCTCAATCCTCAATGCCGCACTGATGGTGGTGGCCCCCTTCGTCCCGGGGCTGGGCGAATTGATGCTGGGCTACATGGCCTATCAACTGCTTGATGACGTGTTCGAAGGCATCGTCGACTGGGCCGAAGGCCTGGGCAAGGAGGCTTTTGGTCATCTCATGAGCGTGCTGGAATCCCTGGTGCAAATGGGGGCTTTCGCAGTGGGCGGCCAGATTGGCCCGGCCGAGTTGCGCAAAGTGCTGCCCGAACCCGTCCTCGCGTACATCGACAGCTTCAAACCGGTAAGCCTGGCCAACGGCGCCCAACGCTACTGGAAACCGGACCTGGCGCCCTACGAATATCCATCCGCCTTGCCGCCGCGCATCGGCATCAATGAGTTGGGCCTGCACGAGGTGCGCAGGGAATCGATTTTGCCCCATGAAGGCAAGCTCTACTCCGTGGAAAAAGACGCCGACAGCGAGTTCTATCGCATCAAGCACCCAAGCCGTCCTGAAGCCTACCGCCCCGTGGTGCGGCACAACCAGGCCGGCGCCTGGCATACCGAGCTTGAACAACCGCTGGCGTGGGACAGACCTACGCTGTTGCGTCGGCTGGGGCACAGTGCCCAGGCACTGAGCGAGGCGGACCGGGAACTGGCCCTGGACATCAGCGGCGTTCCCGAAGACGCCGTGCGCAAGATGCACGTCAACAGCGAACGCCTGTCGCCCCTGCTGGACGATACCTTGAGCCGCCTGCGCATCGACCGCAGCCTCCAACGGCTGATCGAGCAGCTGCGCAGCGACGACCCGGCGGTGCATCACCAGATCGACCCTCAAGACACCTTGCAGTTGCTGACCACCCACGGGCCATGGCCGCGTACCAAAGCGTTGCGCATCATCGATGACAAGGGCCAGACCGCCTGGGCGTTCGGCGACAGGAACGTGCCGGTGATCCAGGTACACGAAGCCCAGCTGGAAAACGGCGACTTGCTCAAAACCGTCTTGCGTGGGCTGAGCCCCGAGGAAATTCGCGCCCAATTCGATGAACGCGCCAGCGACCCCGAGCTGAGCCTGGAAAACCGCAGCCGCCTGCTGCGCCATAGCCTGGCCGATATTGCCGAGCGTCAGCGCAGCGCGTTGTTCGAATCGCGCTATGCACCGTTGCGGGCCTCCGTCGCCCCCCTTACCCAACAATTGCTCAGCACCACACCTGAATTGCCCGCAAGCGTTGCGCAAACCCTGGTGAACCAAATGACCGGCGCCGAGCTTGCGCTCCTGCATGACGGCAACACCCCGCCACGCCTGGCCGAACTGGCACGCACCGCATGGAGCGAAGTACGGGTCAATCGCGCCTACGAGGGGCAGCACCTGGCCGCACCGCCGCCCCTGGACACCGATCGCCTTGAATTGAACAGCCTGCGCCTGCTGCCGGGCTGGTCGAGCGAGATACGGCTCGACGCTCGCCATCACTCGCCCACCGGCCCCACCTGGCTGCAGATCGGCCCGACCGATGCGCCCATTCACCGCACACTGGTGCGCACCGAAGCAGGGCGCTACATCCCCTGCGACGAACAGGGCGAGCTTTCGAGTGAAACGGACCTGTATTCGGCCATTTTGAGTGCACTGCCCGATCAACAACGCGATCAGCTCGACCTGCGGATTCACCAGGGCGCCGAACTCAAGAGGCGCCTGCGGCAACATTCATTGCCCCGCGATGAACTGCGTGTGCTGCTCACGCCTGATATCAAACCGCAGAGCGTCACGGAAACCCTGCGCCTGTTAGGCAGCGACAACGGCTACCGTGCCCAGGCACCGGCACCGCTGGGCCCGCCGAGCCTGCTGGACCGCGCGCGCGCCCTGTACCCCGAACTTCGCGAACACCCATTGACCACGCTGGTGAACCACTTGCACTCACAGACAGGTGGCGCGCTCGCGGGCCTGGAAGCGCTGGGCATCGAATACCGCCAACTGGAACGTGACCTCAGTACCTGGCAACGCAATATCCCGCTTCAAGACCCCGCAAACGGCTCCCTGCTCAGCCTGCGCCAGCGCCAGTACGAGCAACGCAATCGCGAACTCATTGCCACTGAACTCAAACGCTGCTGGCGCCGGGAGCTGCCCGTTGATGATTACTTCGAAGACCCTGCGCGCGACGGCTACCGGCTGAACCTTCACTATCACATTCGCGGCGAACTTCCACGGCTATCGGCCAACTTCGATCACGTCTCGATGCTGACCCTCTCAGGCAGCCACCACACACAGGGCGCCGCCGGGTTTCTGGCCCTCTTTCCCCGCCTGCGCCATCTGAGCGTTGACAGTATTCCCTTGGGCAGCGTGCCGCCGGTCGTATTTCAGATGCGCGGCCTGAACGTACTGAGCCTGAGCGACTGCAGCGTCACCCTGACGCCCCACAGCCAGACCCGGCTCGCCTCGCTGACCCAACTGCAAACCCTGGACCTTCATAAAAACCCTTTGGGCCGGGTGCCCAGCGTCGAAGCAATGAACGAGTTGAACACCCTGGACCTGTCCGAAACCGGCATTGATCGCCTCCCTCCCGGCATGCTCACCCGCAACGACCTGAGCGCGGCCTTTCTCAGCGGCAACCGGATCAGCGAATTACCTGAGGCGCTATTCGAACTGCCCTCACATACCAGCGTTGCCTTCGACCTGTCTGACAACCCGCTGTCATCGGCCACGCTCGAGCGCGTTAAAGCCTACTACCAGCAACATGGCACCTACTGGGAGGCCAATGCGCCAGCGGTGGATGCGCGTGACGCACAACAGCTGTACCCCTCGCTGGACACCAACCAGATCAACCAGTTTATCTACAGCCTCCCAGGCAATCTGGAAGCGGGTAAGCGCGAGCTGGCAAGATTGGCGGGGGAATTGGGTACGCTGCAGTCAGAACTCAACCATTGGGCGCAACAACCGCAGCTGCCGCCCCCGGAAGCCACCCGGCGCAGCCAGCTTAATGCCTTGCTTGAACGAAGCTGGCGCAGGGAAATCCCCCAGGACACTCAATTCGTCCATGCCCTGGAAATCCCCGCAACACTGGCGGGCGAGTTGCCCACGCTGAGCGCGCGCTTCAAGCACGTTGGCTCACTGACCATCAAAGGCAATGGCGGCCCAATGCAATCGTCGGCCTTGATCGACAGCTTCCCGGCCTTGAGCATCCTGCACCTCGAAAACGTTGCGCTCGGCGACATGCCGGCACCGGTGTTCAACCTGCCGGCACTGACCGTACTGGGACTGCCACGCTGCTCGATAGCGCTGAGCCCCGCCAGCGCCGCGAAGTTGCAAGGCATGAGCCGCCTCGAATACCTGAACCTGGATCACAATCCACTGGTAAACACCCCGGACTTCAGTCACTTGCCCAGACTGAGCAGCATTTCACTCAAGGACACCGGATTGACCCAGGTCCCCCAGAGCCTGCTGGGCGACCCGCCACGCCAGTCGATCAACTTGAGCAAAAACGCTATCGAGCAACTGCCCGACGCGCTGTTTTCCATGCCGGCCTCGAGCACCAGTGGCCTGGACCTGTCGGAAAACCCGTTGGCACCCCAGGCCCTGGAGTCGATCAAACGCTACTGCCAGCGCACCGGCGAAAGCTTCGCCGCCCAGGCACCCGTGGCCCAACGCCGGCGCACGCAGCAGCTATACCCCTCGTTCCTCGACACCGAGGCAGACCGTTTCATCTTCCACCTGCCCGGCGACTTGGCGGCAGTGGACCCAACGCTGACGCACCTGGCGGCCGAGTACGAACAACTGGGCAATGACCTGCAACTGTGGGTGCAGGCCGTTCCGGACCGCCATCCGATCCTGGATGTACCCATTGATGAACAAACCCGTGCCCAGGACCAACTGAGGCGACGCAACTTCAAGACACTGCTGGAACAGGCCTGGCGACGAGAAAGCCCCGAGGATGAAGACAGCCTGGACGATGAGCTCACCCATCAAGTCATACTCGACACTCCGGTGATGGGCGATTTACCAGCATTGAACGCCAACTTCGACCACGTGACCTTGCTCCAACTAGACGGGAACGGCACCACGACCGGCGTCGACACGATGTTGCGCAGCTTCACCCACCTGCAAACACTCAGGCTCAGCAAATGCTCCCTGGGCGTCCTGCCCGAGGCGCTCCAGAGCATGCCCAAGCTGTCCACGCTGGACATGACCGAATGCGCGATACGATTGACCCCCGAAACCCGTGGCAGGCTGACCGCCCTGACCGAACTTGAGTTCGTCAATCTGAGCCACAACCCCTTGGGCCTTACCCCTGACATCAGCTCATTGCGTGAACTGACCTCGCTGCACTTGAGCAACGCGGCACTGAACGAAGTTCCGCAGGGCGTCTTTGGCCTGGATCAACTACAAACGCTGGACTTGAGCAACAACGCCATCCAGGAGATACCGGCGGACTTGCTGGAGACCTCGGCAGCCTTCAATGGCGACAGCGATTTGAGCGGCAACCCCCTGTCGGCGCAAAGCCTGCTGCGCTTGCGTCAGTACTATCAGCGCACGGGGGTGGACTTCCAGGTAGCGGCCGCCACCGTGGACAATCAAGGCCAACCTTTGATAGTGGCCAGGCCTGTCCCCGACGAAGACTGAAGGTCGATCAACCGCGCTCGGACGGTACCGACGACAATTCAAACGGGCTGCTGCTGCGGCGCTGGTTGCGGTCTTCGCGCGGCGTAGCGCCGAAGAAGTTACGGTAGGCGCTGGAGAAGTGCGGCCCCGAGGAAAAGCCGCACGACAGGCCGATCTGGATGATCGACTTGCTGGTTTGCATCAGCATCTGGCGGGCCTTGTTCAGGCGCAGCTCCAGGTAATACTGACTGGGGACGCGGTTGAGGTATTGCTTGAAGATGCGTTCCAGTTGTCGTCGGGACACGCACACGTGCTGGGCGATTTCATCGGTGGTCAGCGGTTCTTCGATATTCGCTTCCATCAATAGAACAGCCTGGGTCAGTTTCGGATGACTGGAACCCAGGCGGTTCTGCAAGGGGATGCGCTGGCGCTCGCCGCCTTCGCGGATGCGCTCTACCACCAGTTCTTCGGAGACCGCGCCGGCCAGTTCGGCGCCGTGGTCACGCGCGAGTACCGCCAGCAGCAGATCGAGCACCGACATGCCGCCGCAAGCGGTCAGGCGATCACGGTCCCAGTCAAACAGATGACTGGTGGCGATGACCTTGGGGAAGCGCTCGGCAAAATCGTCCTGCCAGCGCCAGTGCACGGCGGCGCGATAGCCGTCGAGCAAGCCGAGCTGGGCCAGCGGGTACACGCCCGCCGATAATCCACCGATCACACACCCTGCCCGGACCAGTTGCTTGAGCGCAGTGCTGAGCTGGGAAGCGATGACGGTGGGCGGCTCGTCCGCCAGCAGGAACAGTTTCTGAAAGCCGTCCAACTTGCCGGCCCACGGCTCGCCGGGCAACTGCCAGGCCCCTTCGGTTTGCGGCTCGGCCTGTAGAAACGATAACTCGTAGACCACCTCCGGATGCACCCGCTGAGCAACGCGCAAGGCCTCCTCAGCCAGCGCAAGCGTGAGTGCTTTTGTGCTGGGCCAAATCAGGAAACCAATTTTATGGGCGGTCATGGAGTGCTATCCGAAGCGAGTAACGGTAATGAAGACAGAGGCCAATGCTAGCCGGTAAACCGACACAAATCTCAAAAACAATGGTGATCAAATGTGGGAGGGGGCTTGCCCCCTCCTACATAAAGCAGCTCCAACAGCAAAGGACTATTTCAAGCTGCCGGAGAGGAACTGCTGCAACCGTACGGACTGCGGGTTCACCAGCACTTCGCGCGGGTTGCCGCGCTCTTCGACAATGCCTTTATGCAGAAACACCAACTGGTTCGACACCTCACGGGCAAAGCCCATTTCATGGGTCACCACCACCATGGTGCGGCCTTCCTGGGCCAGGTCCTGCATCACCTTGAGCACTTCACCGACCAACTCGGGGTCAAGCGCCGAGGTCGGTTCGTCGAACAGCATCACCTCAGGTTCCATCGCCAGGGCACGGGCAATGGCCACGCGCTGCTGCTCGCCGCCGGACATGTGGCCGGGGAACGCATCCTTGCGATGGCCCACGCCGACCTTGGCCAGGTAGTGCTCGGCCTTTTCACGGGCTTCTTTCTTCGACACGCCCAGCACATGCACCGGCGCTTCCATCACGTTTTCAATCGCGGTCATGTGCGACCACAGGTTGAAATGCTGGAACACCATGGACAGGCGCGAACGCATGCGCTGCAGTTGTTTGGGGTCGGCGGCCTTCATCGCGCCGTCTTTGGTCGCGACCAGTTTCAGCTCTTCGTTGTTGAGCAGGATCTTGCCGGCGTGGGGCTGCTCCAGCAGGTTGATGCAGCGCAAAAACGTACTTTTGCCCGAACCACTGGAGCCGATGATGCTGATCACATCACCAGCTGCGGCGGCCAGGGACACGCCCTTGAGCACTTCATGACTGCCATAGCGTTTATGCAGGTCTTGGACTTCAAGCTTGTACATGCGGTCGGTTCTCACAAAAACAGGTGGTCAGTCGTTGAGCAAGCGCCCGTGACGCAGCGCTTCGCGCCCCGCCACCTTGGCCAGCCAGAAACCCGCTTGGGCATAACGCAGCCGTTCAACGGCAAACAACACCCCGGACGTACCCGCGCAGATAATGCTCACGCGGTCGGCCAGGGGATCAATCACTTCAAAAATGGGGTCGCCCTGCTCGACCCAGTCACCGGCCTTACGCAGGTAACTGATCACCCCGGCGTGGGGAGCGAACAGCAATTCGGTGCCTTCGAACGGCATGCCTTCGCACGCTTCGTGTTGCGGTGCCGGCCATTCGCCCTTGATCAGGCCTTGCTCGGCCAGAAACGCCAGGATGCCTTCAGCGTGGAAGATCGCTTCATCGCGGCCGGTGTCAGCCTGGCCGCCCAACTCCAGCGTCGTCGCCAGACAGGCCAGTGGAATCTGCGCGTCGGGGAACGTGCGCGACAAACGCAGCCAGGGCAACGAACAGGCTTCATCAAACGAACTGCCGCCGGAATCTTCCGCGAGCAGGCCGACCTTCACATTCAAATGCGCCGACAGCGAACGCCACTGCGGCCAGTGCTGGGGCAGTGCGTACATGTGCAGCGCGGCCTCGGCGTCGCAATGCAGGTCGAGCACCACGTCGGCGGTGCAGGCATGGCTGAGCAGGATACGTTGCATGCCTTGCAACTGGCTGCTCGGCGCGGGCAAGGCCGTGAGCACATCGCTCATGGCCTGGCGAATCATGCGCACATTGGCATGGGGGTCATCGCCCAGCTTGCCTTGCAGCCGCTCGGCGACCGGCTCGCTCAGCTCAACGAAATCGCGGTTGAAATTCTTGCCGCTGCCCACCTCGAAACGGCCCTGATGGCTGCCTTGCAGCAACTGGCCCAGGCCCATCGGGTTGGCCACCGGTACCAACTCGATCACGCCGTTAAGCGCGCCTTGCTGTTCCAGTTCGCTGAGGCGCTTTTTCAGCTCCCAGGCCGCGCGCATGCCGGGTAATTCATCGGCATGCAGGCTGGCCTGGATATACGCCTTGCGCTCGCCACTGCCGAAACGAAACACGCTCAGCTGGCGTTCACAGCCCAGGTGACCCCAGGGCAACAGGTGATCGATACGTTCCATATCAATGCTTCCGTGGAGCCAGGTAGCTCAGCCAGCGGCGCTCGGCCAACTTGAACAGGCGCACCAGGATGAATGTCAGGCACAGGTAGAACACACCGGCGGTGATATAGGCTTCGAACGGCAGGTAATACTGGGCGTTCACCGTGCGCGCGGCACCGGTGATATCGATCAAGGTGACGATGGAGGCCAGGCTGGTGGTCTGCAGCATCATGATCACTTCGTTGCTGTACTGCGGCAGCGCGCGGCGCAGGGCCGACGGCAACAGGATGCGGCGGTACAGCTTGTAGCGCGACATGCCCATGGCCTTGGCCGCTTCGATCTCGCCATTGGGCGTGGCCTTGAGGCTGCCGGCGATGATCTCGGCGGTGTAGGCGCTGGTGTTGATCGCAAACGCCAGGCACGCACAGAACGTAGCGCTGGACAGCAGCGGCCACAGGAAGCTTTCCCGCACCGCTTCAAACTGGGCCAGCCCGTAGTAGATCAAAAACAGCTGCACCAGCATCGGCGTGCCGCGAATCACATAGGTGTACAGCCACGCCGCACCATTGACGATCGGCTGCTTGGACACGCGCATCAGGCCCAGGGGCAAAGCGGCGAGCAGGCCGAAGAACAGCGCAATGGCGAGCAGTTTGAGGGTGGTCAGCAGGCCGCCGAGGTACAGCGGCATGGCCTCCCAGATGACGTTGTAGTCGAAGATCATAGATCAGCCGCCCTTACGCCTACCGAGTAGCGCTTCTCAAGGTAGCGCAGGGCCAGCAACGACACGCTGGTAATCACCAGGTACATCGCCGCCACTGCGAGGAAGAAGGTAAAAGGCTCGCGGGTGGCGTCGGCCGCCTGCTTGGCCTTGAACATCATGTCTTGCAGGCCCACCACTGAAATCAGCGCAGTCGCCTTGGTCAGAACCAGCCAGTTGTTGGTGAAACCGGGGATCGCCAGCCGAATCATCTGCGGCACCATCACCCGGAAAAACACCTGGAAGCCGCTCATGCCATACGCCAGGCCGGCTTCAGCCTGGCCCTTGGGAATGGCCATGAAGGCGCCGCGGAAGGTTTCCGACAGGTAGGCGCCAAAGATGAAACCCAGGGTGCCGATACCGGCGGCCAGGGGGTTCAGGTCGATATAGTCGTCGTAGCCGAGCAGCGGCGCGACGCGGTTGAGCAGGTCCTGACCGCCGTAGAAAATCAGCAGGATCAGCACCAGGTCGGGGATCCCGCGGATCACCGTGGAGTACAAGTCACCCAGCCAGGCCAACCAGCGCACCGGCGACAGGCGTAACGCGACCCCGATCAGACCCAGAACAATGGCCAGGGCCATGGACGACAAGGCGAGCTGAAGCGTCAACCATGCGCCATCGAGGATAACGGCCCCGTAGCCTTTCAACATGATTCAGGTCCTCGAAAAGGGGGATGAAAAAATGGCGCAAACTTCAGAGTGTTCTGTTGCTTGCGCCATTTCAGACAGACAGCTGCGACGATTTACTTGGCTTCAGGCCCGTAAATGTCGAAGTTGAAGTACTTGTCCTGGATTTTCTTGTACTCGCCGTTGGCACGGATCGCTGCGATAGCGGCGTTGATACGGTCCAGGTTTTCCTGGTCGCCCTTGCGTACCGCGATGCCTACGCCGTCGCCGAAGTATTTGACGTCGGTGAACGATGGGCCGGTGAACGCATAGCCTTTGCCGGCGGGGGTGTCGAGGAAACCTTCCTGCAACAGGGTGGCGTCAGCCACGGTGCCGTCGAGGCGACCGGCTTCCACGTCCAGGTAGATTTCGTTCTGCGAGCTGTAAGGCACAACCGTGGCGCCTTTGGGAGCCAGCACTTCCTTGGCGAAACGATCGTGGATCGAACCGCGCTGCACACCAATCTTCTTGCCCTTGAGTTCATCCAGGCTGTCGCTGACCTTGGTGCCTTCCTTCAACACCAGGCGCGCCGGCGTCAGGTAGTAGCGGTTGGTGAAGTCGACGGACTTCTTGCGGTCTTCCGTGATGGACATGGACGACAGGATCGCGTCGATCTTGCGCACTTTCAGCGCCGGGATCAGGCCGTCGAATTCCTGCTCGACCCAGGTGCACTTCACGTCCATCTGCTTGCACAGGGCGTTGCCGATGTCGTAGTCAAAACCGACGATGCTGCCATCCGGCGCCTTCGAGGCAAACGGAGGGTAAGCGGCTTCAATACCAATCTTCAGTGGCTTGCCTTCGGCGAAAGCCTGCATGGACAGCACGGACAGCGCCAGGGCGCCCAACAGCACGAGTTTCTTCATCTTGGGACTCCATCGGTATAGGGCAAAACAGCAGTATGAGCCATGGCCCACGATGCGGCGAAGGTGAAACCGAATAGCGTTGCAGCGTCCTGCGCCAGAGAGTGCCAGCGACGACGAGCGAGTGATCGGCATTCTAACGACAGGCGGAAAGCCGATATTTCCTCAATGCGACAACAATTTACAGAAGCACCGAGAAAGCGGTTCCAGCCCATTGACAGCCTCTGGATTTTATGCAGAGACAAAAGATATTAAACCAGCTAATGCTGCAAATTGCGGGCCTATTATTCGCAAACCCTTCTGGCACGGCAAGTGTGGCGTTTAATCTTATTTGCGGGGGTGTCTGAAACGCAGTTTTTCGGGGCGCGGATGTAGCCGTTCGCCTCATGCCAGGGCGCAGGGTTACACATTTGCGTTCGACGGTAACATTCAGAAATATCCTACTGCGCAAATCGATATTTATTGGCTTGTTGGTTATGCAGGTCTGCCAGACCACCCTCTGCACACGCCTTGAAATGCAATCCAAATGTGGGAGGGGGCTTGCCCCCGATAGCGGTGTGCCAGCTGATACATGCTCCACTGACCCACTGCCATCGGGGGCAAGCCCCCTCCCACAAGGGATCTTCACTGTGTGCAAGATCCCATAAAAAAGCCCCACCCGGCCTGCGCCGAATGGGGCTCTGTCCCACCTACCCCGCCTTAAGCGACGTTCATGGTCTTGTGCGTCTCAATCAACTGCGCAACCACCCCCGGGTCGGCCAGGGTGGAGATATCCCCCAACCCGTCATACTCAGCCGTGGCAATCTTGCGCAGAATGCGCCGCATGATTTTCCCCGAGCGCGTCTTCGGCAAGCCCGGCGCCCACTGGATCACGTCCGGCGAAGCAATCGGGCCGATCTCCTTGCGCACCCAGTTCTTCAACTCCAGGCGCAGTTGCTCGCTGGGCTCTTCGCCGCCGATCAAGGTGACGTAGACGTAAATGCCCTGCCCCTTGATGTCATGCGGCACCCCCACCACCGCCGCTTCCGCGACTTTCGGGTGGGCGACCATGGCGCTTTCGATCTCGGCGGTGCCCATGCGGTGGCCGGACACGTTGAGCACGTCGTCCACACGCCCGGTGATCCAGTAGTAACCGTCCTCGTCACGTCGCGCACCGTCACCGGTGAAGTACATGCCGCGGAAAGTCTTGAAGTAGGTGTCGACGAAACGATCATGGTCGCCGTACAGCGTACGCGCCTGGCCCGGCCACGAATCGAGGATCACCAGGTTGCCTTCGGCCGCACCTTCGATCAGGTTGCCCAGGTTGTCCACCAACGCCGGCACCACACCAAAGAACGGCCGCGCCGCCGAACCCGGCTTGAGCGCATGGGCCCCCGGCAACGGGCTCATCATGTTGCCGCCGGTTTCGGTCTGCCACCAGGTGTCGACAATCGGGCAACGGGATTGGCCGACGTTCTTGTAGTACCAGTCCCACGCTTCCGGGTTGATCGGCTCGCCCACCGACCCCAACAGGCGCAGGCTGCTGCCGTCGGCGCCTTCGCAGGCGGCGGTGCCCGAGGCCATCATCGCGCGGATCGCGGTCGGCGCGGTGTAGAGGACGTTGACCTTGTGCTTGTCGACGATCTTCGCCACCCGCGTGATATCCGGGTAGTTCGGCACACCTTCGAACAGCAGCGTGGTCGCGCCGTTAGCCAGCGGGCCGTAGACG
Source organism: Pseudomonas sp. Wu6 (assembly GCF_019891515.1). NCBI lineage: Bacteria > Pseudomonadati > Pseudomonadota > Gammaproteobacteria > Pseudomonadales > Pseudomonadaceae > Pseudomonas > Pseudomonas sp. Wu6. The sequence goes on from NZ_JAFLXH010000021.1 coordinate 32,002, forward strand.
ATGTAAGTGTGGCCAGTGACCCAGCCGACGTCGGCGGTGCACCAGTAGATTTCGCCCGGGCGGTAGTCGAACACGCGCTCATGGGTCAGGGCTGCATACAGCAGATAGCCGCCGGTGGTGTGCTGCACGCCCTTGGGCTTGCCGGTGGAGCCGGAGGTGTAGAGGATGAACAGCGCTTCTTCGGCGCCCATCTCCTTGGGCGCACACACGGTGCCCGCCACTTTCATCAGGTCTTCGTACCAGATGTCGCGATGCTGGTTCCACTTGATCGCGCCATTGGTGCGCTTGCACACGATGACCTTCTGGATGCTGCTGGTTTCCGGGTTGGTCAGGGCGTCATCGACGTTGGCCTTGAGCGGAATCTTCTTACCCGCGCGAATGCCTTCGTCAGCCGTGATAACAACCTTCGACTTACAGTCGATGATGCGACCGGCTAGGGCTTCGGGCGAGAAACCACCGAACACCACCGAATGAATCGCCCCGATGCGGGTACAGGCCAGCATGGCGACCACGGCTTCGGGGATCATCGGCATATAGATAGTCACCACATCGCCGCGGTGAACGTCCTGGCCGCGCAGGGCGTTGGCGAACTTGCAGACTTGTTCATGCAGTTCGCGGTAGGTGATGTTGCGGCTCTCGGCAGGGTCATCGCCCTCCCAGATGATCGCGATCTGGTCGCCGCGCTCGGCGAGGTGGCGGTCCAGGCAGTTGTAGGAAACGTTCAGGGTGCCATCGGCAAACCACTTGATGTCGACATGGTGATCGTCGAACGACGTCTGCTTCACCGTGGTGAAAGGCTTGATCCAGTCGAGACGCTTGGCTTGCTCGCGCCAGAAACCATCGGGATTGACCACCGACTGCTGGTACATCGCCTTGTAGGTCGCCTCGTCGGTCAGCGTGTTGGCTGCTACTTCGGGACGAACGGGGTACAGGGAAGCCGCACTCATCTTTCTTACCTCGGTGACAATAGTTGTTGTTGTATGGCCCCTGTTGTAGCCGGGGTAGGCCTATAGAACCATTCGACGATGGTAGTAACAAGACCCTACAAATTGCCCAGCTATGCCGGTATCCCGCTCTGGCCCGCGTCCTGTGGCGCTTGGCGGGCTTAGGAAAAAACCTTCATCGTGGGATTGTTACAAAAACCGTCAAAAGTGTTTATCAAAACCACGGGTATATGAATATAACCCGGGCGCCTAGAATCAACTCCGCCAACCAAGGCACTCTGATTAACACCGTAACAGCCCCCACGAAGGCAACGTTAATCCGAACTTCCCAACTTTCAAGTGACACACGTGGCCTCACAAGGGCCCCGTGATCCCTTTCGCCCTGAAGAAGGTAAATAGAGAAATGAAAGCTTTAGTAGTATTAGCCCTCAGCAGCCTGTGCGCCACCGCCGCCCTGGCCGACGAAGCCCCGACGGAGCTGGCTGGCGGCAACGCGCCGATTGTTGAGGACTACACCTACAGCACCCACCTGGACGTCGCCAAAGTAGTGTCCATGAGTAACATTCCACAAGTGTGTGAAGTTGTACCGGTGAAGATGGAATATGAAGACTCGCAAGGTCAGCGTCATATTCTTAATTATCATGTGATGGGGAATGGTTGCTCTAACGGGTAATAACTTCGTTATTTAGCTTTAACCCGGATCTTGGTCGCCGCAGGAAATCGTTCTTGCGGCCAAGAACCCACCTCGAATGCACCACAGATCAAATGTGGGAGCGGGCTTGCTCGCGAAGACGATAGATGCTGCACCACTGCAATCCGCTCTAAGCGCCCGAATCGGGCTTCACACGCTCAATGACATCTTTCCTTTCTTGCAAAAAAACCTCATCCACCTTAGGCAAATCGACCAGCGACAATCAACTGGCCCTGACTGGCCTCAGAATAATTGTGTCCCCCTCCCTGAGAATTTCCAGCTCATCCACCCCGTCGTAAGCCATATCCGCTGGCAAATGGATCGTCTGACCCTCTCTACTCTCAATGATCGAAACAGTGCGCATAACAAGTTGCCTCCCCAACGTAGCTGACTGCTGCAATTTAAGGGAGCTCCTCGTCGCAGAGCAACGCAAATGCCCGCAACCTGATCACCTCTTCCCCCCTCGGTAAAATACCGACACCTCCCGTCAAAAACTTCCTACCCACCAACCCCCCGTAATCCCTCACTCTGGCCTAAATATCCACCTTTTTGTCCGCCCACCGGGACAATCCGCCACAACACAAACCCGTTTTTTTCCCTATAATGCGCGGGTAAATCGGGCCTGCAATATCCCTTTACACAGGGATGAAGAGCCAGACCTGAGGCCTCCGCTGGAGCCTGCACCTACCGCTCCGCACCTCAAGCCTCATGCAGTACCCGTTACGCAATTTCCGTTTATTTGCCTGCGCGAGCTGCTGCAACAAACGATTCCTTAAGATCCACCGCGGCCTCAGGGCCGTGTGAACACCCCACCATCCGGTTTCACACGGGCACCTTTGAGCCCTCACGCAGGAGACGACACGTCATGCTGAGCTGGGACGAATTCGACAAAGAAGAAGAAGGCGAAGTAGCCACCAAGGGCGCCAACGCCGGCCACGCCACCGAAGCCAACATGGACCGCCTCGACGGAGCCGGCGCCGCCGCCGCCATCGAAGCCCGCGCCGTCACCGCGAGTGATTCGGCCGCCATCGCACGCGCCAAGGCCGAACTGGACAAACTCGACGTCGCCGAAGGCCTCGCCGAACTCGAAGGCGCCTCCGCCCGCGTCGCCGTCGACGAAAAGCGCATGATCAACTGCCGCGCCGACCTCAACCAGCTCGTGCCCTTCAAGTACGACTGGGCCTGGCAGAAATACCTCGACGGCTGCGCCAACCACTGGATGCCGCAGGAGGTCAACATGACCGCCGACATCGCCCTGTGGAAAAACCCCGAAGGCCTGACCGACGACGAACGTCGCATCGTCATGCGCAACCTCGGCTTCTTCTCCACCGCCGACTCCCTGGTTGCCAACAACCTGGTGCTGGCCGTGTACCGCCTGATCACCAACCCCGAATGCCGCCAGTACATCCTGCGCCAAGCCTTCGAAGAAGCGATCCACACCCACGCCTACCAGTACTGCATCGAATCGTTGGCCATGGATGAAGGCGAGATCTTCAACATGTACCACGAGATCCCATCGGTCGCTAAAAAAGCCGCCTGGGGCCTGAAGTACACCCGTTCGATCTCCGATCCGAAGTTCGAAACCGGCACCGTCGACACCGACAAAGAGCTGCTGCGCAACCTGGTCGCCTACTACTGCGTGCTGGAAGGCATCTTCTTCTATTGCGGCTTCACCCAGATCCTGTCCATGGGCCGCCGCAACAAAATGACCGGCGTGGCCGAACAGTTCCAGTACATCCTGCGCGACGAGTCGATGCACCTGAACTTCGGGATCGATGTGATCAACCAGATCAAAATCGAAAACCCGCATTTGTGGGATGCCGAGATGAAGGAAGAAGCGACCCAGATGATTCTGCAGGGCACGCAGCTGGAGATTGAATATGCGCGCGATACCATGCCTCGCGGTGTTCTGGGCATGAATGCGGCGATGATGGAGGATTATCTGAAGTTTATTGCTAATCGTCGGTTGTCGCAGATTGGTCTTAAAGAAGAGTATCCAGGGACGACCAACCCGTTTCCGTGGATGAGTGAGATTATGGATTTGAAGAAAGAGAAGAATTTCTTTGAAACCCGCGTGATTGAGTATCAGACGGGTGGGGCGTTGAGCTGGGACTGATTTCCAAGCCAATTAACACTAAAGAGCCCTGACTTGTTCAGGGCTTTTTTATGCACGCTGACTTGAATAGGACCCCTCCTACAAGACGATCATCCATGGAAGGGTTGATGCGAATGTCGATGTTACCTAGGCTCATCCGCCGGTGCCTAAGAAACGCCCAACGTAGAAGCAAGCCTAACTCACACAGCAAAAATTCCGCTCGATGTCAGTCATGCGGAATTCACGCTGCAATGAGGCTTGGTCGGTTGGAGTTTCTTAAAACCCCACTCTCTACGCTGGGTTCTGGCCCTTCAGAAACCACGTAGAGGTCATAGGGAATGTCCAAACAACATCAATCCAACTTACCGGTCGCTGAAGAAGCAGTCGCGGCTGAACTGTTTATCGCCATTGTTTTCACTCGTCACAGTCTTCATTTACATACTCTTCTGCTGGAAAACCAACCTTGGTTCTGCGCTCGCGATCTTGGTCGTTTGATGGGATGGCGCTTGGATCAGCGAACGACTCGCAAGCTTGATGAAGATCAAAAAAGAACCATAAACCTGCTATTCCACGGTCAGCCGGAAGAAATGTTAATGATCAGTGAATCCGGCGCCTATGCATTACTGGTCTATCACTACATACCGGGAAACCGCTTACTACGTAGCTGGCTGACTCACGAAGTTGTTCCGACGTTGCGAGACAATCGCCAGGCACGAACGATGGAGCGCCCCTTATTGAGCATGCTGGATTGGCCCGAGATGTCGTTGAACCTGTTGCATTGGCAGGATGAGGGCTGGATTCGTCTTCGAGACATGCCGTATTTGCTGGTGAATAGAACCTACCGGAAAGAGACCGAGAACACGCCGTGGTGGCGCAAGCTCATACAATCGCTCCGAATCAGTCAGCGAGTCTACTGACATATTCGCCCGGCGTTTCCTACGGACAAGTAGGAAATTTCGTAGACGCCATAATGGCTACTCAGTATCGTCCGAGGGTTTTCCACCCTCGGCGGCTGCATGGACATTACGAAAGACAAAACGGATTGGAGCGACGCGGAGCTGGCAGCGGCGGTCGAGGCGTATCTAAAGATGTAGGCCTGGGAAAAGAGCGGCCAACTTTTCAACAAAGCCCTCGAGAACCGGCTTCTACGCGAAGGCCCGGTGGCAGGCCGTGCGAAGGGCTCCATCGAATTCCGTATGCAAAACATTTCCACCGTGCTGGTCCGTATGGGTTGGGATCGTATTGAGGGCTATAAACCCGCCAAGAACGTGGGCTCCGGCGTAGAGCAACGCATCCGCCACGCCCTCACTGCACAGGGCGTGTTCGAATCCGAAGACGCTGCCCAAACCGCCGATGAGCAAACGCTTATCCGCCGCGCGTCCAAACTGCAGCAGCAAACCTTCTCAAAACTCCCGGACGGCATTGCCCAACCGCAGAAGGTATCCACGTTCAGCACAGCCTTCGTTCGCGACCCGAAAGTACGCGCTTGGGTGTTGAAAGAAGCCAACGGCATCTGCGAAGGCTGCGGTTCAAACGCGCCGTTCGAGGTCGACGGTCTACCATTTCTTGAAGTACATCACGTCAAGCACCTCGCCCAGAAGGGTTCGGATCGCATCAGCAATGCTGTAGCCTTGTGCCCCAATTGCCATCAGCGTTGTCACCGGTCGAGCGATCGGGAGGCTTTCACCGAAGGGCTTTACGCCAAAATCGGAAGATTGGCACGGGAGTAGACTCCTGCTGTCACACCTGATGCACATTCAAAAAATACTAGATAGGACCGAGGCCAACCCGTGAACCCAGACATGCTCGAAGCCGGCCCCATCGACGCCAAAGTACTCTCCGTCTTTGACTTCGACGGCACCCTCACCCACCACGACAGTTTCGTGCCCTTCCTCAAGTTTGCCTTTGGCACTGGCGCGTTTTATGGCCGGATGGTGAAGCTGGCCGTGCCGGGGCTGCGTTTTTTGGTGCGGCAGATCAGCCGGGATGAGTTGAAGGCGCAGTTGATTCGCACCTTTATGACCGGGGTGGAGAAGGCGTGGGTGCAGCAGAAGGCGGAGGAGTATTGCCAGCGCAATTGGGCGCGGTTGATGCGTCCGGCGGGGGTGTTGTCGGTGGAGCAGGAGTTGGGCTCGGGCGCGGTGGTGACGCTGTGTTCGGCGTCGCCGGCGTTGGTGTTGCAGCCATTTGCCGATCGGCTGGGGATCCGTTTGATCGGGACTGAGCTTGAGGTGGTGGACGGGGTGCTGACCGGTAAGCTCACGGGGAATAATTGCCGCTGTGAGAACAAGGTGCTGCGGCTTGAGGCGGTGTATGGGGACCTGGGGGAGTATCGGCTCAGGGCCTGGGGCGATACGCGTGGGGATCGGGAATTGCTGGCGGCGGCGCAGGATGCGCATTTTCGGCATTTTCATGCGAAGAAGAAAAGGCGGGCTCGGTTGCAGCGGTGATGCGCCGTTTAGACGAACAGCGAAAAGCTTTCCGGCCCCTCAACTTTCTGAAATAGCCGGGTGAACTCTACCACCGGGTTACGTAGCGTACGGAGGGGCTGTGAAACAGACCTCGTCGGTTGCTTATCGGCTCTTGGCCGAATCGTAGACAGCGCTACGTTCCCGCTTACCCACCGCTAATACGAGGATGACTATTCGATCGCCTTCAACACGGTAGACCGGCCGAAAGCCGGCACCACGTAATTTAATCTTGTAGCAATCCTTCATTCCATAAAGCGCGTCAGCTGGAACCCGCGGGTGATCTTGGCGCTCCTGAAGTTTGCGCAAAAACTGATGACGAATTGTACCGTCCAGTTTCTTGAGTTCCTTTAACGCCTTCGGATCCCACTCAATACTAAACTCAATGCCCATTGGCGATATCCGCCTCTGCCTCAGCAATCAGCTCATCAAGGGACACCCGAATCGGTGCTTCCTTGGCGTCCAGCCTCTCCTTGACCAATTGCACCAGTTCCAGCTCATCAAGGCGCTCAACCATCGCCTCGTATACGCTAGCCGGGACCATATAACCCATCACGCGATTATGGTTGAGGACAGCCACCGCCGAGCCGTTGGCTCCGTTCATGACGGATGAAGGGTTCTTTTTGAGTTCGGATACGCTGACGGCCACGTCAGCCAAAACAAGTTGCATGGAGATCTCTCCTTTTAAAACAGGTCGTTATTTTGGTCTTTTTTCGATTACCCACAAGCGGCTGACGGAGAGGTTCCTTGAAGTGATTTGTGTGATGCATAGACACCCTCCTACGGGATGTTGAAGACAATAGGCTTGCCGCCTATGCAGAAAATATGTCGCTACACATAGCGCGCTCGCCAGCTAGAACGCGGTGATCCCATCGCAGCCTCGCTGAAGCTCCACCCCTACCACATTTGATCTTTGACGGGGCTTAGAGCGGCGTCTTCAGGTCCACGCCCAGCGCCGTGGCGAAGGCTTTGACCATCGGGCTTCTTGGCGCGTTGTGGCGCAGGATCAGGTTGAACGCGGTACTCAGGTGGACCCGCTCCGGGCACAGGGCGCGCAGGCGCCCTTCCCTTACCAACGACGCGGCGTAGTGTTCCGGCAGAAAGCCCAGGAAGCGGCCGGTGAGGATCAGGATGGCGACGGCTTCCACTTGGGAGGCTGAGGCGGACTGGCTGTCGTGGTTGACGAAGTTGGGCTTGTCGCGGTGGATCGCGTAGCGGTGGTTGACCACTTCGTATTGGCGCAGTACCTCGGGCGGGATGTCGGTTGCGGTGAACAGCGGATGTCCTACGGCGCAGTAGACGTGGGCCTTTTCTTCGTAGAGCGGGAAGTAGTCGAATTCTTCGCGGCGTTGGTACACCGGGACGATGCCGGCGACCAGGCGCCCTTCCACGACGCCGCGCTCAACTTCATCCAATTGCGAGGCGTGCAGGCGCAATCTGATCTTTGGCGATTCGCTGTGCAAGGTGCGCAAGGCGGCAATAAGCGGCGAGTTAATGTCGGAGACGGTGTTATCAATAACGCCCACACTAAGGTCACCAATCAGCTCGTTTTGCGCTGAACTAAGCTTGTCGCGAAAACTGTCCACTGAGGTAAATAACTCAATGGACGCTTGATACACCAACTTGCCTTCTTCGGTCAGCCCGAAGCCTTCCCGGCCGCGTGTGCACAGGCGCATACCGATGCGAATCTCGAGGTCGGAGATCTGTTTGCTGATGGCCGCCAGGCCCACGTTCAGCTCGTTCTGCGCGGCACTGAAACCGCCGGCCTCGACCACGGCCATGAATACCCGCAGCAACTTGAAGTCCAGCCCGCTCAGTTGCAGCGGTGGTCGTGTGCCGGGTTTGGGGGGCAGGTTTCCAGAAGTGGAAAGTGGGGTTTCCATAATGCGCGTTGACCTCGAGTGCCATATTCAACAGGCTTGAACCCAATCCTTGAACATAGCCAGGCGGCGATAATGAACATAAACATCCGCCCTTGGCAACCTTGAATACGGCGCGTCAGACGCCGGTTCCAACGCGTTGAAATTTTCTTGTTACTGCCTCCGACTCTTCTAAAAACAAGCGTGAGGAATACCCATGTCCCAGCCCACCGACCGCCTTTGGGGCGCTCGTTTCAAGACCGGTCCGTCTGCGGCATTGGCCGCGTTGTCACGCTGCCCCGAACCTTATTTTCGCCTCACGCCCTACGACCTGGCCGGCTCCCGTGCCCATGCCCGTGAGTTGCAGCGCGCCGGGTTGCTGGATGAGTCGGAGACCCTGCGCACGCTGGAAGCCCTGGACCGTATCGGCGATGACTTCGCCGCCGGCTGCCTGCATCCAAGCCTGGATGACGAAGACGTTCACACCTTTATCGAACGCGTATTGACCGAGCGCCTCGGCGCCCTGGGCGGCAAGCTGCGCGCCGGGCGTTCGCGCAATGACCAGACGGCCAACGACCTGCGCCTGTTCCTGCGTGACCATGCGCGCACCATCGCCACCGAGGTGCTGGGGTTGCAGCAGGCATTGGTCGAGCAGGCCGAGCAGCATATTGAGAGCATCTGCCCCGGCTTCACCCATCTGCAGCAGGCGCAGCCGATTGTGTTCGCCCACCACTTGCTGGCCCATGCGCAGTCGATGCTGCGCGATGTGCAGCGCCTGGTGGATTGGGATGCGCGTACGGCGTTGTCGCCCCTCGGCGCGGCGGCGATGGCGGGTTCGGCGATTGCACGCCAGCCGGAGTATTCGGCCAAGGAAATGGGTTACACCGGGCCGTGCGAAAACTCCATCGACGCTGTCGCCAGCCGCGACCATGTCGCGGAGTTTCTGTTTGTGGCGGGCATGCTCGGGGTGAATATTTCGCGGCTGTCGGAGGAGTTTTGCCTGTGGTCGTCGCGCCAGTTTCGCTGGGTGGTATTGGATGATGCCTACGCTACCGGTAGCTCGATCATGCCGCAGAAAAAGAACCCGGACATTGCCGAACTGGCGCGGGGCAAGGCCGGGCGTTTGATTGGCAACCTGACCGGGTTGATGTCGACGCTCAAGTCGTTGCCGCTGTCGTACAACCGTGATTTGAGCGAAGACAAGCACAGCGTGTTGGACAGCGTGGACACCTTGCTGTTGGTGTTGCCGGCGATGGCCGGGATGGTCGCGACCATGAAGGTGCAGGTCGAAGAGCTGCGGCGGCAGGCGCCGATGGGTTTTACCCTGGCCACTGAGGTGGCGGATTGGCTGGCCTCCCGGGGCGTGCCGTTTAAAGAAGCGCATGAGATTACCGGCGCGTTGGTGCAGGCCTGTGAGAAGCATGAGATTGAGTTGTGGGAAGCCTCGCCGGCGATGCTGGCGCAGGTGGATGCGCGACTCACACCTGAGGTGCGCGATTGCTTGACCCTGGAAGCGGCGATTGCGGCGCGCAGCGGGTGGGGCGGGACGGCGCCGGAGCGGGTGAAGGAGCAGATTGGGCGGTTGAAGATGGCGTTGGCGGCTCAGCAGGTATGGGCTGAGAGTTATCAGGGATTCAGGATTTGACGATCGTTCCCACGCTCTGCGTGGGAATGCATCCCGTGACGCTCCGCGTCGCCACATTACGCGCGGGACGCGGAGCGTCGGGGGCGGCATTCCCACGCGGAGCGTGGGAACGATCAGCACGCTCTGCGTGGGAACGATCAGCATCAAGCAAAATTTTTGGAGAATCACCATGAACCAAACCCCGGCCGAGCGCTTGGAGATAGAGCGCAAGTTGTCCGAGAATCAGTTCGATATCACCCAGTACGAGCACGTACCGCGGCGTTATTACGGACGAATGTTTTTTGCCACGTTGATCGTGATTGCATTGGCGGCGCTGTTGCGCGCGTTTGCCAATGGTCAGATCGAATGGTCCTACATCGGGCAGTTCCTGACGTCTGAAGCCATTCTTTGGGGCCTGGCCAATACCATCATCATGTCGATCCTGGCGATGGCGCTGGGCGTGATCATCGGGGTAATCACGGCGATCATGCGCATGTCGGCCAACCCGATCCTGCGCTACGTGGCGATCACTTACACCTGGTTGTTCCGCGGTACGCCGTTGATTCTGCAACTGCTGTTGTGGTTCAACCTGGCGCTGATCTTCCCGGTGATTGCCATTCCCGGCCTGTTCAGCATTGAAACCGTCGACCTGATGACGCCGTTCGTGGCCGCCCTGCTCGGCCTCAGCATCAACCAGGGCGCCTACACCGCCGAGGTGGTGCGCGCCGGGCTGTTGTCGGTGGACACCGGCCAGTACGAAGCGGCCAAGTCGATCGGCATGCCGAGCCTGCAGGCGCTGCGCAGGATCATTCTGCCGCAGGCCATGCGCGTGATCATTCCGCCGGTAGGCAACGAGTTCATCAGCATGGTGAAAATGACCAGCCTGGCCAGCGTGATCCAGTACTCGGAGCTGCTGCACAACGCGCAAAACATCTACTACGCCAACGCGCGGGTCATGGAGCTGCTGATGGTGGCCGGCATCTGGTACCTGGCGGTGGTGACGGTTCTTTCATTTGGTCAAAGCCGCCTCGAGCGTCGTTTTGCCCGCGGCGCCGGCAAGCGTTCGTAAGTCTGGGTTGAGGAGATTTGCCCCCATGAGAAGCATCGTCAAGGCCGTCAACCTGAACAAGTATTACGACCAGTATCACGCGCTGCGTGACATCAATATCGAGGTCGAGCAAGGCGAAGTGATGTGCATTATCGGCCCATCCGGCTCGGGTAAAAGCACCCTGCTGCGTTGCGTCAACCAGTTGGAAAAAATCGACAAGGGCGGCCTGTGGGTCGACGGCGAACTGGTCGGTTACCGGGTGGTCGGCAACAAGCTGCACGAGATGAACGAAGTGCAGATCGCAAGGCAGCGCCTGGCCACCGGCATGGTGTTCCAGCGTTTCAATTTGTTCCCGCACATGACCGTGCTGCAAAACATCATCGAAGGCCCGTGCCAGGTGCTCAAGCGCTCGCCCAAGGAGGCCACCGAGGATGCGCTGGAGTTGCTGGCCCGCGTGGGCCTGGCGGACAAGCGCAATGCCTACCCGGTGGAGTTGTCCGGCGGCCAGCAGCAGCGTGTGGCGATCGCCCGCGCGTTGGCGATGCGCCCCAAGCTGATGCTGTTTGACGAACCCACGTCAGCCCTCGACCCGGAGCTGGTAGGCGAAGTGCTGTCGGTGATGCGCGATCTGGCCACCACCGGCATGACCATGATCGTGGTCACCCATGAGTTGGGCTTTGCCCGTGAAGTGTCCAACCGCATGGTGTTTATGGATGCCGGCCAGATTGTGGAAGCCGGCAGCCCCGAAGACATTCTAATAAGCCCACAAAACCCGCGTACCCAAAGCTTTATTTCTGCCGTTCGCACTTAACTAAAAAACTAACGAGAACGCCCCCATGAAAAAGATGTTTATTCCTTCGTTGCTCGCCGGCCTGATGGCTTCCAGCGCAGTGTTCGCGGCCTTGCCCGCAGCCATCAAGGACAAGGGTGAAATCAGCGCAGCCATCGTGCCGAACTACCCGCCGATGGATTTCAAGGACCCGGCCACCAATAAGCTCACCGGCTTTGATTTCGACCTGGGCAACGCCCTGGCCGAGCGGTTGGGCGTGAAGATCAAGTGGCAGGAAACCGGCTTCGAGCAGATGCTCAGCGGCCTGACCACCAAGCGCGTCGACATCGTGCTGTCGGGCATGAGCGACACCGCCGAGCGTCAGAAATCGGTGACCTTTATCGACTACTTCACCAGCGGCCCGCAGTTGTACACCCTGGCCAAGCGTGAAGAGATCAAGGAATTGACTGACCTGTGCGGTAAAAAAGTCGGCACCAGCCGCCGTACCACCTGGCCGTCGGAAATTGCCGCGTGGAGCAAGGAAAACTGCGAAGCGGCGGGTAAGCCGGCGATCGTGGTGATCGGCACCGAAGGCTCGGCCGATGCGCGCGCGCAGTTGCAGCAGAACCGCCTGGATGCGGCGATGCAGGGCAGCGAGACGATTCCTTATCTGATGTCGCTGGACAAGGGCAAGTACAAGCCGGTGGGGCTGGCGATTTCCAAGCAGTTCACCGGGCTTGGGATCGAGAAGAGCAATACTGAGTTGGTCGCCGCGATCAGTGAAGCATTGCAGGGCATGATCGATGACGGGACCTACGGCAAGATTTTGAAGAAGTGGGATCTGGAGCAAGGTGCGGTCGAGAAGATCAGCATCAATGCGGGCCAGTAGATACAAGGTCTGAAAATGTGGGAGGGCAAGCCCCCTCCCACATTGGATCTGTGTGATCTTAAGCAACAACAAGGATGCTCTCCCCCACCGTGGCCACCTACTCCCTGGTAATTCGCCGCCTGTTGATCTGCTCGGTGACCATCGTGGTCAGCCGTTCCATGACCAGCCCACTGCTGGCCCTCTGGCTGAGTACCCGTCTGGGCCTCAACCAGCAGGACATCGGCCTGCTGATGGGCGTTGCCGTGTTTATCGCCACGTTGCTCGGTCTGTACGGCGGCTACGTCATCGACCGCCTGGAAAAGCGCAAGCTGCTGATCCTGGCCATGCTCTCCAGTTCCATCGGTTTTCTGTTGCTGACGTTTGCCAGCAACCTCTACCTCACCACGCTGACCCTGGTGATCACTGAAGCCGCGTCGGCGCTGTTCCTGATCGGTTCCAAGGCGATCATCAGCGAAAACCTCGCGGTGGGTGAGCGCGCCAAAGTGTTTTCCCTGCGCTACACCCTGACCAACGTCGGCTATGCCACCGGCCCCATGGTCGGCGTGGTGATCGCCGGCCAACTGCCCTGGGCGCCGTTCCTGATCGCCAGCGCGATTGCTTTTGGCAGCCTGTTCCTGATGGTCGGCATTGCCCCGACCGCACGGGATACCCGTCATAAACCGCAAAGCTTTCTGCGCACCCTGCAGACCTTGCGCAGCGACCGCACGCTGATCCTCTTCACCAGCGGCAGTTTGTTGAGCACCATTGTCCACGGGCGCTACACCCTGTATCTGTCGCAGTTTCTACTGGTTGCCTACAAGCCCGCAGCCGCCTTGAAGATTCTGTCCGCCGTGCTGGCCTGCAACGCCATCACGGTGATTTTGCTGCAGTACCAGATTGGCCGTTTTCTCAAACGCGAGCAGTTACGCCACTGGATTGCGCTGGGCACCTTGCTGTTTATTCTCGGGTTGATGGGGTTCAGCCTGGCCGACAGCCTGGTCAGTTGGTGCCTGGCGATGTTCGTATTCACCTTGGGCGAGATGATTATCTACCCCGCAGAGTTCCTGTTTATCGACACCATCGCCCCCGATGCACTGCGGGGCAGCTACTACGGCGCGCAGAACCTGGCGGCGTTTGGCGGAGCGATGAGCCCGGTGATGTGTGGGTACCTGCTGATCAATGCGACGCCGGCCAGCATGTTTTATGCCCTGGCGGCATTGACCGCAGCCGGCGGAACCCTGTGTTTCCTGAGTGGGCGACGGGTTGCAAGTTCTTGCTGATATTTGCGCAGGTTCTCGCTATTAATAGCCAAACCTCTCACGGACCCGAGCCCCATGAAATTCGATACGGCCTACAGCCTGAGTCTCGATGACAAGCTGTCAATCTATGACGTACGAGACCTGAATTTCGACGAAACCGCCGATTTCGATTCCGACACAGACCACTTTCTGTGCCCCAACGATGTCTGCCGCGCGGCGTTCGATACCGGCAATACCCTGAGTACGTTCAACGCAAAGAACCTCAACTACAAGCGCACGCCGCACTTCAAGAACAAGACCGGCACCCGGCATATCGAAGGTTGCCGCTACGCCAGCGCGCACCGGAACGCGACCGGAGAAAGCGATGACGATCGCGAGGAAAACTTCCCGTCGGAGTTTGTGCTGACACGGCGCCAATACGAACGTAAGAGCCACCTGACAGGCACCGAGAACGTCGCCCTGCAAGAATCAACGAAGACCCCTTCAAATCGCGTCGCCACATCCCACGGCCACAACGACACCACCCCGGACAAAACCAGCGTATTCGCCCACCCGGTGGAGTGCTACGTGTCAAATATCGATGACAAGGACAAGCTCAAATCAATGCCGTTGAAAATCGGCGAGCACACGGCGACGTACTGGACGTTCTTCAAAAAAATCGAATACCTGCAGGACAACAAGGGCCTGATCTACTGGGGCAGGATCAAGGCCATCAAGGACTACACCAGCAGCTTTCGCATCGACTTCGAAAAGAAGGTATGGCTCGACAAAAAGCCCTACGCCGTCAACGTCTACCTGAGCAAAAAGCTCATCGAGCACTATCGCAAGCGCACGGCATTTCTGGAGCAGATCAAGGCCGCAGCAGCCAGCGAACAAGCGCTGTATTGCTTTTTCTATGGCGTCACGCCGCAGCTCAAGCACGTGCCGAGCAAGAAGAACCCCGAGCAGACGTTCGGGGTATTCAGTGCCAATATTGAAAACCTGGATCACCTGATCATTCGCGAGGCGCCCGGCGTGGAGTAGGCGCAAGCTGGAACGCCAGCCATTGCCCTGAGTTGATGAGCGGTAGGAACAACTGTATAAAAACACAGTATAGTTGTGCCTCCCCTGTCGAACCTGGAGAAATCCCCATGTCCTCTCTGGCAATGAGCTCTTTCGTAGAACAGCAGATCGTCCTTCATCAATTCACCGCCAAACACAGCGCCCAGGCCCGTGTCATGTTGGGCTGGAGCCGCGAAGAACTGGCCCGCCAGGCTGGCGTGGCGGTGCAGGCCGTTCAACAACTGGAGAGCCATGGCGATGTCGAGGATGAAACTCGACTGGCCCTGGCGTTTTGCCTGGAGGCCCAAGGGCTGGTGTTTTTCCCGGGGTTTGCACCCGGATGGGGAATGAGCAAACGCCGGTTCGACGTCGTATCGGCCGAGCCTGCCACACCTGGCATTATCTCCCGGTTGCTGGGCTCACCCACTGCATCAATTGAGTCAACAACGCCTCAACCGAATGGCGTGTAGAGTCCAGCCGGATCACCGGGCAACTCAGTGGTTTCAACCAGCTTTCATGCCGACGCAAACTGCGCAGGCTGTGGTTGCCGTCGTCGTAACGCGCGGCCCAGTCAAGAAATGCCGCGCTGTTTGCATGGCGGCTGCCGCCTTCGAGTATCTGGTCGCCGTAGCGCTGCTGTTCTCGCACGCGCAGGCGATGCAGGCGGACGTCGGGGTCCAGGCGCAGAAAGACCACGTGGGTGAACAGCGGGATCATGGTATCCCCCCATCCGCATAGCGAGCCGGATAACACCCAACCTTCATGGCGTGCGGTGTGTTCCTGCAGCAGGCGGATGCGCTCACCTTTGGGTCGGGCAGCAGAGAACGGCTCCGGGGTTTGCTGCCAGTAATAGAAGTCCGAGTCGAAAAAGGCCACATTCAGGCAGTCGGCCAACGCCTTGCCCAAGGTGGACGTACCGGCGCCTGCAGCGCCAAGGATGTGAATTCTACAGGCCATGGTTTTCTCTCCATGACATTGAGTTCAAGCCACGCCGACATCGGGCCAGCAGTGGCGCAGCCCTATGCATTATTTGTCGATTGGCCGCACAGGAACAACCTCTGCCGTATGCCATCGGGCAGAGGTTGGATCACATTCAGACGTTGCCTGCAGGTACCTCAGCGGCGCTATCTGCCGCTACGGGTGCCGGCGTAAACGGAGTGCCGGGAAGGAATGCCGGTTCTTTGATCGCCTGTGTGGCTTGCTCATAAACGTAGGCAGCCGACAGTAATGTCGCCTCGCTGTTGGCCGCCCCGTAAAGGTAAAGTGCAGTTGGCATACCTTCGTCATCCATGCCGGACGGAACGGACATTCCGGGGTAGCCTGCCGCTGCGGTGAAAAAATAATTGTTCGAGAGGAAATTCGACACCATGGCGTCGAGCTTGTGCTCTTTCATCGGATCATCGATGGTTTTCTGAAAAAGAGGGAGGACGCTCTCCCACAGCTCATCGCGCTGGTCCTGAGTCGTTTCCAGGCCATTGATAATCTCAAGCAGCTTGTGATCAGGCTCACCCGGTTGCTGGGTACGCTGATTGAATGCAATCAGATCGCTAATCGATTTGACCGGCAAGCCTTCGCGTCCGGCGAGATACTCTTCCAAGTGATGCTTGACGTCTGAAAACAACGCTTCGTTGTAATCGCTGTAGGTTTGCTCTTCGACGCCCTCCTCGAGGGTGCCGACGGGCACCAGGATCGCACCTTGAGACCGCAGCACCTCAAGCGCCTCTGCGTAATGCTTGCTGTCGGCGCGCTTCGCGGGGTCCTTTGCATCCTCTTCGGACAATTCAGGCACCGGCGTGTAGCCGATGCGCTTGCCCTTCAACGCATCGGAGCGCAGGCCTTCGGTGTACACACGGGTCTCGGCCATGGCGTTGAGCGCTTCTGCCGCGTCGCAGACATTGCGGGTGAATGTGCCAATCGTATCCATGCGTGAACTGGTCATGACACCTTCATTGCTCAGCAAGCCTACGGAGGTTTTCAAGCCAAACACGCCGTTATAAGCCGCTGGCGTAATGACCGATCCGCTGGTTTCCACCCCCAACGCCAGCGGGACATGCCCCTGGGCAACTGCCACGGCGGAGCCTGAACTCGACCCTGCTACCACCCCGCCCAGGCGATGTGGGTTCAGCGTTTGGCCGCCTCGCGAACTCCAGCCATCCACGGGCATTTCAGAGCGGAAGTTGGCCAGTTCGCTCATGTTGGTTTTACCGACAACCACCACCCCCGCCCCCAGCAAGTTGTCCACAACCTTGGCATTTTTAGTCGCCGCCTTTCCCACCAAAGCCCTGGAACCACCGCTTGTTTGCATACGGTCCCTGGTTTCGAACACGTCCTTGAGGGCAATGGGAACGCCGTGCAAATACCCGCGCACATGGCCTCTTTTACGTTCCAGATCGCGAGCCCTGGCGTCGTTGAGGGCATCCGGGTTGGTTTCTACAAACGCGTTACCGCCCTGCAGGCCACGGTCAATATTAGCGATTTGTCTGAATGAGTCCTTCACCAGCGACTCTGAGGTGACCCCGCCCTGGCTGGCCATCTCCCCTGCCATTTGACAGGCGCCTTTGAAGCCCTGCGGCGGATTTGAAAGTTCTTGCAACAGGCCTGACGCCCACCCACCTGCCGAAACGGGTCCGATCATGAAATACCCCTGTAAGTGACTGAATGAGGGTTATCTTGCGATAACCCGACAGCAGTCTAAGAGGTCATTCCGGCAGCGCTGTACAGGCTAATCCTACCGCCCGGTATGATCATTCCATAGCCGCTGTAGGTACGCGGGGTGATATCAACTGAGCATAAGTTCGCAGCACAACCCTCACCCGCTCACTTGCCCAGCGAGCACCATAAAACCAGAGCCTGGCCCCGTCTTCCAGTGCCTGGCAACCACTGGGGTAGCCGCTTCTGCAGGCGGCATGAAACGCCTGGCTTTGCTCGTCTGATATCAAGGCATCCAGACGATGGCGGGTCGCAAGCTCATCAATGGCCGTGCCGGATTCAAGCGGGTCGCTCGTACACTGCGCGTCCACTGCCACCAACTGCACGCCCGCTTGGCGCAGGATGACGAACGCTCGCTGCAGGGTCGCACTGTGGTCGGCAGGTTCGATATGACCACCGCGTACATAGCGGCTGGCATAACCGATACGCCACCCCTCCAGTACCAGGGATGCACGCGAAGCACTGTTGTTTTGCACCAGGGGGACTTCAACCATCACAGGCTCAGTGGGGTCGACACCACTGATGGCGATCAGTGATAAGGCCGGGTCGCGCGGGGGTTTGATCATGGGCGCCAAAGCGTTGTAGCCGGGTATGAGCACCGCGCCCTCAGCGCGTGCGGCACCGAAGACGATAGCACCGGGGTTGGCGTTATCGGTACGCGCCGCCGTGGTGCTGGAAGAGCCAGGATCAACGCTCCCCTGCTCAACGGCGTGCGACGCCGCCGAGAAGCAGGGTATGCCCAATCGCCATAGTTTCTTGCAATCGTCGCTCATGACAACGTCTCCCCGAAATTAAATTTCCGAGGGATCATCGCACTCCCTTCCGACGTTTGTCGCAGCGTTGAAACACCCTGAAAATACCTTTTTCCACACGCTCGTCAATTAGCCCGCAGCGTGTTCTTTTGCATCATGACGCTCTACTTCCAGCCACCACGCATGCCCTCGCTCGGGCTGGCTGAGCCTGAAAGCCTGGCCCATGGCCGGGGTAGTGATCGACACATTGCGTTCCCAGGCCAGCGCCATGATGCGGTCGAACGGCTCGTGCCAGGCGTGGAACGCCAGGTCGAACGTACCGTTGTGAATCGGTAGCAGCCAACGGCCCTTGAGGTCGATATGCGCCTGCAATGTCTGCTCCGGCTGCATATGCACGTGAGGCCAGTCGACGTTGTAGGCCCCGGTCTCCATGAGGGTCAGGTCAAACGGTCCGTATTGCTCGCCGATCCGCTTGAAACCGTCGAAATACCCCGTGTCGCCGCTGAAAAAAATCCGCCGCGCGTCATCGATCATCACCCAGGAACACCACAGGGTCTGGTTGCCATCAAACAGGCCACGCCCGGAAAAATGCTGCGCCGGCGTGGCAACAAAACGAATGCCATCGACCTCGGTGCCCTGCCACCAGTCCAGTTGCCGCACTTTGTCGGCATCCACACCCCATTTGACCAGCGTGTCTCCCACGCCCAAAGGCGCCAGGAAGTAGCGCGTCTTGTCGGCCAGTTGCACGACCGCCGCGCGGTCAAGGTGGTCGTAGTGATTGTGGGACAGGATCACCGCCTCCAACGGCGGCAACTCTTCAAGGCTGATAGGCGGCTGGTGGAAACGCTTGGGGCCGGCCCAACTGAACGGCGAAGCGCGCTCGGCGAATACCGGGTCAGTGATCCAGAACTTACCGCGCATTTTCAGCAACACGGTTGAATGGCCCAGGCGGAACACACTGTGGTCAGGGGCTGCCATCAGGTGTTCGCGGGTCAGGCGCTGTACCGGGATATTGCCCACAGGCCGTGTAGTACGCGGTTTGTTGAACAACATGTTCCAAAAGATACGCAAGGTCTTGCCAAAGCCACCGTGCGGCACCGGCGCATCGTTATGAAAATGCCCCTGCTCCCGCTCGGCAGGCTTGCGCGCAGTGGGTGCGGGATCGAGACGGGTTGAAAGGGTGCCCATTACACAGTGACTCCTACGTCTGCTTATGAATTACACTGCACAGTGTAGTTTCTACATTGCAACAAAATCCTGAACAAGTAAACTACCGAGTGTAACTTCATCTTCGAGCCGAACGCCCTCCATGAATGCCTCCCCACGCCTCACCGACCGTAAACGCGAAGCTATCGTGACGGCGGCCATTGCCGAATTTCGCGCCAATGGCTTCGAGGTCACCAGCATGGACAAGATCGCCGCCACTGCCGGGGTTTCCAAGCGTACGGTGTACAACCACTTCCCCAGTAAAGAAGAGCTGTTTGCCGAAATCATGCACAAATTGTGGGCCAGCAGCGCCGCGCAACTGGATGTGGCCTACAGCCGCGACCAACCCTTGCGCGATCAATTGCGCCAGTTGCTGGAAGCGAAAATGAAGATGATGTCGGATACCAACTTCCTCGACCTGGCGCGCGTGGCCATTGCGGCCACCATTCATTCGCCGGCACGTGCCCAGGACATGGTCAACCGCCTGAGCGCCCGTGAAGAAGGCTTTACCCTGTGGATACGCGCCGCCCAGGAAGACGGCCGGCTGAGTGGCGACGACCCGGCGTTCGCCGCCCACCAGGTACAAAGCCTGCTCAAGGCCTTCGCATTCTGGCCGCAGATTACCCTTGGCCAACCTACCCTCGATGCAGCGTCCCAGGCCCATGTGATCGAATCGGCAATCGATCTGTTCCTGGCAGGTTATGAGGTCAATGCTCACCGCTGACGGTACGCCGTCCGGCCTGAGTCGTCTTACAACGCTTCGTCTGAATTTTATTCCGCCAGCCTGCCGCGATAGCATAATGCCGCCATTGGTCGCATGGTCATGAAATACGCCCCCAAAGCGGCGAACTTCTCGGCCGGCCGATCACTCTGAACCCGTTGTTCCACCCCTCTGTCAGCACAAGGAAGCTGGCAATGAGCAAGTCAACCGTGAGGCCCAGATGCCCTACGGGGTCAGGCGCATCAACATGGAATCCTCATACGCATGCCTGCTCGAGCTTCCGACCATGCTATTCAATGCTTACAAAAAAACCATCACCGCCTTGCAACACACCAATGCCCAACAAGCCAGCCTGCTGGACGCGATCGAGCGCTCCATGGCGGTCATCGAATTCGACACGCAGGGCACGGTGCTGCGCGCCAATGACAATTTCCTCAAGACCATGGGCTATCGCGCCGAACAGATCCTGGGCCAACCCCACCGCCTGTTCTGCACACCGGCGTTCGCCCGCAGCGCAGAGTACAACCAGCTGTGGACGCATCTACGCAACGGCCAATTCGAGTCGGGCACCGTTGAGCGAGTGGGCGCCAATGGCCAATCGGTGTGGCTGGAAGCCAGTTACAACCCGGTAAAGGATGAAACCGGCCGCGTGATCAAAGTGGTGAAATACGCGATGGACGTCACCCCACGCCTGCAGGCCGAAAGTGAAGCCAACGCCAAGCTGCAGGCCATCGACCGCGCCATGGCGATGATCGAGTTCAACCTCGATGGCACCATCATCACCGCCAATGCGAACTTCCTGCAGCGCATGGGCTACAGCCTCGCGCAGATCCAGGGCAAGCATCACCGCCTGTTCTGCACACCAGAGCTGGCCGGCAGCGCCGCCTACAGCGAATTCTGGAAACGTCTGAACCAGGGTGAACTGTTCAACGGCCAGTTCGAGCGCGTGGACAAACACGGCAACACGCTGTGGCTCGAAGCCAACTACAACCCGGTGTACGACGCCAGCGGGCGTCTGTGCAAGGTGGTGAAGTTTGCGTCGGACGTCACCGCCCGTGTGCAACAGCATGCCGCTGACGCGCAAAGCGCTGCGCAGGCGTATCACCTGTCGCTCAATACCCAGGACATGGCCGAAAAAGGCGCCGACGTGATTCAGAAAACCGCCACCGGCATGCGCGAAATCGCCGTGGATATTGACGCTTCCTCGCAACTGATCGCCAAGCTGGGCGAGCGCTCGCAACAGATCACCACCATCGTCAACACCATTCGCGGGATCGCCGACCAGACCAACCTGCTGGCCCTCAACGCCGCCATCGAAGCCGCCCGTGCGGGCGAGCAAGGCCGTGGCTTTGCCGTGGTCGCCGATGAGGTCCGCCAATTGGCGGCGCGTACCAGCGGCTCCACAATGGAAATTTCCGGCATGATCGCCATGATCCAGGACGAAACCCGCCAGGCCATCGACAGCATGGACGCCACCCGCGACCGTGCGGCCCAGGGCGTGGAGCTGGCCAACCAGGCCGGTACGGTGATCCTGCAGATTCGTGAAGGCACCAGCGAGGCCGTGCAGGCGGTGAGCGCGTTCGCCAACGAGCGGGGCAATCGCTGACGGCTTCTTCATGTGCCTGGCCGGGAGGCTCGGTCTATAGTGCGTAAGCCTTACGCCCTCGACTCGAGCCTGCCATGACCTCAGATAAACCCGACCCGATCCCTGTCGACCACCTGCGCTTCCATCGCCACCACGCTCACCTGGCGCCGACCTTTGGCAACGATACCTTTGCCCTCAAGGCCGAAGCCTTCGCGCGCTTCTTTGGCACCCCAACGTTCCTTGGCGCGCAAACCGCCATTGTGGTGCTGTGGGTGGTGCTGAACGCGACCGGCATCACCCACTTCGACGTCTACCCCTTCATCCTGCTCAACCTGGCCTTCAGTCTGCAATCGGCGTATGCCGCGCCGCTGATCCTGCTGGCCCAGACGCGCCAGGCGGCGCGCGACAAAGCCCAGTCCGACGCCGACGCGCAGCACCGCGAAGCCCTGGCCACCGCCAATACCGCACGCCAGGCCCAGGCGGAACAGACCACCCAACAGCTGCTGGAACTGTTGGAGCAGAACACGCGGTTGACGCAAATGACCAAACAGCTGACCGAGCGTATCGAAACCCTGACCAGTGAAATGCATGAGCACTTTGTGCGCAAAACCTAACGGCGCAGCCAGCGCACGTGTCGTCCCAGCTCATCAAACAGCGTCACCACCGAACGCAACGCCCGGCAATCAGGGCGCGTCAACAGCCACAGCGCCGTGTCATGTCCTGCCAAAGCGGGGCCCAGCCGTTGCAAGCCATCGTCGATCAGGAAATCCGGCAACGCCGCCACCCCAAGCCCGGCGCGTACCAATTCCGTCACCGACTGCATGCTGTTGCAGCGATAACCGGGACGCACGCCCGGCAGATGCTCACGGCGCCAGGCCACGGTGGGGTGGTCGGGCAAGAAGTCATCCGGCGCGATCCAGGTCAGGTCGGCGAGTTCATGGCCTGTATGCCGACGGGCATAGTCGGCACTGGCGCACACCTGATACGTCACCGTGCCCAGGCAACGTCCGACAAGATGCTCCGGCGGGTTCCTGGTCAGGCGCAGCGCGATATCCGCATCGCGGCGGCTGAGGTTGGCGAAATCGTTGGAGGTGCTCAGCTCCAGGATCAACGCGGGATAGTCCGCCATGAAGCTGGCCAGGGCGGGTAGCAGCAGACCTTGCAGCACCGAGTCGGAACAGGTCAGGCGCACCGTGCCGCTGATCACTTCACCGCCCTGCTCCACACCGATGCGTGCAGCCTCCAGGGCAAGCTCTGCGCGCTCGGCCTGTTGCGCCAAGTGGTTGGCCAAACTGGTGGGCAGATAGCCGGCGCGGCTTTTTTCAAACAGCGGTTGGCCCAGGGCTGCCTCCAGGCGCCGTACCGCGCGGAACACCGTGGACACATCCACGCGCAGCAACCCCGCCGCCCGCGCCAGCGTGCCGCCACGCACCAGAGCGAGGACCAGCGACAGGTCGTTATAGTCGAGCTGATAGTGCGTGGCTGCATTGACCATGTGGGAAAACGCCAATATCGATTGCGTGAGCGCCAATCTATAGTGCCCACCAGGACACCACAAGCCATGGGATGCACACGATGAACGACACCCCGCTGCACCTCGCTCTGATCGGCGATTACAACCCCGACGTGATTGCGCACCAGGCCATCCCGGTAGCGCTGCAACAAGCGGCCCAAGCCCTGAAGCTTGACATCAACCTGCACTGGCTCGGCACCGACACCCTCACCTCCACGGCATCGCTGCACGGGTTTGACGGCTTCTGGTGCGTGCCTGCCAGTCCTTACCGCGATACCGACGGCGCGCTGCGAGCCATCCGCTTTGCCCGCGAACAGCGGCGACCTTTCCTCGGCACCTGCGGTGGTTTTCAGCACGTGGTACTCGAATATGCCCGCAACGTGCTGGGATGGGCGAATGCCGAACACGGCGAGTTGGTACCGGACGCCGAACGCGCGGTCATTACGCCATTGAGCTGTGCGCTGGTGGAAGCCAGCGACACCGTGCGCCTGCTAGCCAATACGCGTATCGCCCAAGCCTACGGCAGCCTGGATATCCACGAAGGTTATCGTTGCAGCTACGGTATCAATCCGCAGTTCGCTCACGCACTGCTCGACGGGGCGTTGATCCCCGGCGGCCATGACGCGGCTGGCGAGCTTCGCGCGATAGAGCTGCTGGGCCATCCATTTTTCGTCGCCACCCTGTTCCAGCCCGAACGCGCCGCCCTCAAAGGCACCACGCCGCCGCTGGCGATAGCCCTGCTCAAGGCGTGCCGGGAGGCCTCGGCATGATCGCCAAGACACCGACGCCACCTTACTACGCGGTGATTTTCACCTCACTGCGCACCGAGGGCGACCAGGGCTACGGTCAGGCCGCCACGCGCATGCTGGAACTGGCGCGTGAACAGCCGGGATTCCTCGGCGTGGAGTCGGCGCGGGAAGAGGGTTTGGGCATCACCGTGTCCTACTGGAGCAGCGAAGCGGCGATCCTGGCCTGGAAACAGCAGGCCGAGCATCGACAGGTGCGGGAGCAAGGGCGTTCCCTCTGGTACACCGCGTTTCAAACTCGCGTATGCAAAGTAGAACGCGACTACGCATTCCCGACGTGAGCCCCAGGCCCGCTCCCCCAGGTTGACCTGCACACAGGTGCAGGTCTAGCTGACCAGGCTACGCAACGCACTGATCTGCGGAATCTCGACCCGGCGCATATACACCCGCAACGGTTCGCTGATGTTGAGCCGGTCGTCGATATTCTGCTCCAGCAGTAACTGAATGCGCGCGCGTGACAGGATCATGCTGTGGTCGGCAGCCGGGACCCAGACGAACTCGGCGGTGGGAATGATGCCGTCATCGGCCACGTCCATGCCGAAGGCATCTTCGCTGAAACGCACGATGTACTGGCCAGTCTTGCGATTCAGGCCAACAAAACCGTGGAGTTGGTCGGCGGCCTGGCAGATAAGCTCGGAAGTGATGCGCATGGTAAACCTCACTGAAAAGTCCCACAGGGACTGGAAAGATGGTTTACACGCGTGGCAAAAAATACCGCCCTCTGACGGGGCAGTTGCGGCCAAGAGTACTGCAATACATCACAGAAAAACCCTAAAAGTTGGTCCGCGCGCAGGTTAATGTCGGTTTGGTGATAGCGCCTTTCGCAATCAATTGTTAAAAAGGACGCCTTCTCAAAGTTACCTCCACGAAAGGACTTCCCATATGCCTGTCACGTTAACCAACGGCCTGGTGCGCACCACGATAGGGAGTGCCGTGCTGCTGGCGCTGATGCTCGGCCTTGCTCCCGCACAGGCTGCCGACCCGATCAGCCCGGCTGAATTGGCGACAAACGAAGGCATCCCCTACCCTGCGGTGATCGCCCACCGTGGCGCGTCCTATGACGCCCCCGAGTCCACCGCCGCCGCTTACAAGGTCGCGCGCGACCTGGGCGCCGACTACCTGGAACTGGACCTGCAGCGCAGCAAGGACGGCGTATTGTTCGCCCTGCACGACAACAACCTGCAGCGCACCACCGACGTGGCGACCAAGTTCCCCGAGCGCAAAGACGCACCGGCCAACGAATTCACCTGGAAAGAACTGCAAAGCCTGGACGCCGGCAGCTGGTTCAACGCCGCCTACCCGGACCGTGCACGCCCGGGTTTCGTCGGCCTGAAAATCCAGAGCCTGGATGACATCATCAAGATCGCCGAAGGCAATCCGCAACATAAGCCGGGCCTGTACATCGAGACCAAGGAGCCCAAGCAATTCCCAGGCATCGAAGCCGACCTGAAAAACAAGTTGCTCGACAAGGGCTGGTTGAGCTCCGCCGGCTCCAAGCTGGGCAAGAGCAACACCGGCGTCGGCCAGGGCAAGGGCCGTGTGGTGCTGCAAACCTTTGAGGTGGCCAGCCTGAAAGAACTGCAAAAAGAAATGCCCAACACGCCGAAGATCCTGCTGTTGTGGGTCGGTGAAGGCAGTATCGAACCCAAGTCCAAGGTGACGTTCGCCGAATCCGGCGAGGCGACCAAAGCCGCCTATTACGCCAAGCAGGAACCGAAAGACGCGGCCGAATTCGAAAAATGGGTCGACCAGGCCAAAAGCCTCGGCGCCATCGGCACCGGCCCTTCGGCAGAGCTGACCGACCATGGCGACCAGAGCTACACCGACCTGGTCAAGCCTGAGATGAACAAGCTGACCCACGACAAGGGCCTGTTGGTGCACGTTTACACCGTCGACGAGCCGGTCGACTTCGACAAGGTGATGAAGGCCGGCGTCGATGGCATCTTCACCAACCGTGCCGCCGAACTGTTGAAGTTCTACAAGCGCTGGCCGTCGTCCAGCGTGCAGGACCTGTTGAGCGATCATAAATACTGAGGCGTTGGTGTCAGTGAGCCATTAAGGATGAGTTAAGTTGCGCCGGTTAATCTGGCGCCACTTAAACAGCTCAACCAGAAGGACACACACCATGAAAACCCTGACCGCTTTGTTCGCCGCCACTGCCCTGACACTGACTGCGGGCCTGGCCCAGGCGGATATTCGTCCGGACCAGATTGAAGGCCTGCTCAAGTCCGGTGCCGTGATGCCATTCGAAAAACTGAACGCTGCGGCCGTGGCCAAACACGCTGGCGCAACGATCAACGACACCGAGTTGGACCACAACAACAGCGGCGTACTGGTCTATGAAGTTGACCTGACCGACACCGCCGGCAAGAACTACGAAGTGAAGCTCGACGCCAAGACCGGCGCTGTGCTGGAAGACAAACTCGATACCTGAGTTCAATCCAAAAAAAACGCGCCACCTTCGGGTGGCGCTTTTTTTGCCCTGCCAAAGATCAAATTCGCCCTACACCATGCAAGGTCGTTAAACTCAGCGACATCGACCGAGCACTACGCTGCCGTCATCGCCAATATGAGAACGTCCATGGGGCAGAAAACCGCCGACATCGCCACCATCGGCCGAATCAGTGCCGTGCCCGCGATGCTTCGCGTCATCAGTGACATGACCGGCCTGCGCTTTGTCGCCGTCGCCCGAGTGACCGACAACACCTGGACCGCCTGCGCCGTGCTCGACCAACTGGCCTTCGGCCTGGACGTGGGGGGCGAACTGGACCTGACCACCACCATTTGCCATGAAATCCGCGGCTCCCATGTGTCCGTGGTGATCGACAATGCCAGTGAAGACCCGCTGTACCGGACACATCACACCCCACTGATGTACAGGTTCGAAAGCTACATCTCAGTCCCCGTGTTCCGTACCAACGGCAGTTTTTTCGGCACCATCTGCGCCCTCGATCCGAACCCCGCGCAGCTGCGCAGCAGCACCATCCAGTCCACCATGGAATCGTTCGCACGGGTCTTATCGCTGCAAATCGAAGCCGAGGAAAACCAGCAGAGCACCGAAGACACCCTGCGCGAAGAACGCAACACGGCGCAGCTGCGCGAACAATTCATCGCGGTACTGGGTCACGATCTGCGCAACCCGCTGTTCGCCATCAACGTTGGCGCCGAACGCCTGCTGCGTAAGCACCCCCACCCTGCTACGGACGACATCGTGCGCCATATCCTGGCCAGCGGGCGCCGTGCAGCGCAGTTGGTAGAAGATGTTCTGGATTTTGCGCGCGGGCGGCTGGGCGGCGGTATTCCATTGCAGTTGGGCAACTGCGAAGACTTGCAAACCGCCCTGCAGCAGGTGGTGGCGGAATTGCAGATTGTGCATCCCGAGCGTGACATCCGTGCGCAGATCGGAATGGTCGAAGGCATCAGGGGTGACCGTGACCGATTGGCACAATTGCTGTCTAATCTGGTGGCCAATGCTGTCAGCCACGGTGCCCCTGACGGTCCCATCGAAGTGAGTGCGACAGTTGAACAGGCGCACTTCGAACTGGTGGTGAAAAACGCCGGGCAGATCAACCGGCAGGCGCTGCCGAGGCTGTTTGAACCCTACGCACGCCCCGCCACCGAAGGCCCGCAGGCCGGCCTTGGCCTGGGACTGTATATCGTCAAACAGATTGCCGACGCCCATGGCGGCGAACTGAGCGTTTGCAGCAGTGAACTGCAGGGCACGGTGTTCACCTTCCGCCTGCCAGTGGCGTGAGCCAGCATCCAGTCGCGCCACCCTGAACAACGCCCGCGCCTGGGTAAGCCGTCATAAAAACGTCAGATTTGTCTGTAATGATGGGCCACGCGACCTGTGAAATGTCCTACAGGCTTTTTCTGTGCGAGCCCCCATGAACCACAGCATTGACCACGCCCACCAGGATCCCGACCTGTTTGGCCTGCTTTACGGTTTCCGCTTTCTGCCCGGCGAAAAAGGCCAGCAGATTGATTCCGCTACCGCCCTGCAATGCCTGCAACAACCCGGTGACCCGCAGGAATTTCTCTGGCTGCACCTGAACCTGGCCCATGCCGCCTGTGAACGCTGGATGCAAGCGCACTTGGAACTGCCCGAGGAGTTCTTCGAAGCGCTGCACGAAGGTTCGCGCTCCACGCGCATCGAGCATGTCGATTCGGCCCTGCTGGCGGTAGTCAACGATGTGGTGTTCAACTTCAGCAGCATGGTTTCCTCGGATATATCCACCTTGTGGGTGTGTGCGCGCAGTCGCCTGCTGATCAGTGCGCGCCTGCAACCGCTGCACTCGGTGGATAAGTTGCGCTCGTCGGTGAAGGCCGGTGAACGTTTTCGCTCGCCGCTGGAGTTGCTGGTGCATTTGCTGCGCGACCAGGGCGAAGTGCTGACCCAGATCGTGCGCAAGACCAGCCTCAGCGTCGATCATATCGAAGACCAGTTGCTGTCCTCGCGCCTGTCCACCAACCGCGCCGAACTCGGTGCCGCGCGCCGCGTGCTGGTGCGCTTGCAACGCCTGCTGGCGCTGGAACCGGGTTCGCTGTTGCGCCTGCTCAACCGGCCGCCGCAATGGCTGCAAAAGGAAGACGTGAAGGAGTTGCGCAAATCCACCGAAGAGTTTGCGCTGATCATCAACGACCTGACGGCCCTGGGCGAACGCATCAAGCTGTTGCAGGAAGAGATCGCCGCCAACCTCAACGAGCAGAGCAACCGCACGCTGTTCACCCTCACGGTGGTGACGGTGCTGGCGCTGCCGATCAATATCATCGCCGGCTTTTTCGGCATGAATGTGGGTGGGGTGCCGCTGTCCCAGGACCCGGAAGGCTTTTGGATATTGGTCGCGCTGGTGGCGACCTTCACCCTGATTGCCGGGCGCTGGGCATTCAGAAAGCGTAAGGATTTAATGAACTGAAAGGCCCTCCCCCACCTGAACACTGACCTGCCGCAGCATCTCTGTAACAATTTGCAATGATCATGAACGCCATCCTCCTCACACTGGATGCTCCGGCATGGCCACCCCTTCCCTGACAGCCTCACCCTCCGCCCCCAAACCGCGCCTGGACACCAAGCCCGGCCTGGTCACGGTGATCATGTTCTTCGCCGTGCTCGCCATGGGCCTGCTGTTCACCGCTTACAGCCTGATGCACGACATGCACGAAATGGGCGCCCAGCTCACCACCTGGACGCCGTTCCTGTTGCTCGGCGTGGCGCTGCTGATCGCCCTGGGCTTTGAGTTCGTCAACGGCTTTCACGACACCGCCAATGCGGTGGCCACGGTGATCTACACCAACTCGCTGCCGCCGCATTTCGCGGTGGTGTGGTCGGGCTTTTTCAATTTTCTCGGCGTGCTGCTGTCCAGCGGCGCGGTGGCGTTCGGCATCATTGCCCTGCTGCCGGTGGAGTTGATTCTGCAGGTGGGCTCTTCGGCCGGCTTCGCCATGATCTTCGCCCTGCTGATCGCCGCGATCCTGTGGAACCTCGGCACCTGGTGGCTGGGTTTGCCGGCGTCGTCGTCCCACACGCTGATCGGCTCGATCATTGGTGTCGGCGTGGCGAATGCGTTGATGCATGGCCGCGATGGCACCAGTGGCGTGGATTGGAGCCAGGCGGCCAAGATCGGTTACGCGCTGCTGTTGTCGCCGCTGATCGGCTTTGCGTTTGCCGCCTTGCTGTTGCTGGCGCTGCGCGCCTTCGTGAAGAACCGCGCGCTGTACAAAGCGCCCAAGGGCGACACCCCGCCGCCGTGGTGGATTCGCGGCATGCTGATCGTCACGTGCACCGGTGTGTCGTTCGCCCACGGCTCCAACGATGGGCAAAAAGGCATGGGCCTGATCATGCTGATTCTGGTGGGCACGTTGCCGATGGCCTACGCGCTGAACCGCACCATGCCGGCCGATCAGTCACTGCAATTTGCAGCGGTGGCGGAAGTCACCCAGGCCGCATTGGTGAAATCCGCACCGCAGCCGGCTCCCGGCGATTCACGAGCAACCTTATCCACTTACGTGCGCACCAAAGAAGCCACCCCGGAACTGGTGCCCGCCCTTGCCGCCATCACCGGGCACATCGGCGCCGAAGTCAAAGGCTATGGCTCCCTTGCCGCGGTACCGGCTGAAGCGGTGGGCAACGTGCGTAACGACATGTACCTGACCAGCGAAACCATTCGCCTGATGGACAAGGGCAAGGTCGGCAATTTCGACGCCGACACCCAGGGCAAGCTGCAACTGTTCAAGCAACAGATCGACAGCGCCACGCGCTTTATCCCGCTGTGGGTCAAGATCGCAGTGGCCATCGCCCTGGGGCTTGGCACCATGGTCGGCTGGAAGCGCATCGTGGTGACGGTGGGCGAGAAGATCGGCAAGACCCACCTGACGTACGCCCAGGGCGCCTCGGCCGAGACCGTGGCGATGCTGACCATTGGCGCGGCGGACATGTTCGGTTTGCCGGTATCGACCACCCATGTGTTGTCATCGGGCGTGGCCGGGACCATGGTGGCCAACGGCGGCGGCCTGCAGATGCGCACCATCCGCAATTTGCTGATGGCCTGGGTACTGACGTTGCCGGCGGCGATTGTGTTGTCGGGCAGCCTTTACTGGCTGTTCACCCAACTGTTCTGACCCACCCTCAATCGAATGTAGGAGCGAGCTTGCTCGCGAAAAACTTACAAGCACCGCGCTCATTCAGAAAGCACGCGTTATCGTTGACGTTTTTCGCGAGCAAGAGCTAGGCGCCCCCCTCGCTCCTACAGAAAGCGTGATAGGGCAAGCTCTTTCCCACA
Organism: Pseudomonas sp. Wu6; assembly: GCF_019891515.1. Taxonomy (NCBI): domain Bacteria; kingdom Pseudomonadati; phylum Pseudomonadota; class Gammaproteobacteria; order Pseudomonadales; family Pseudomonadaceae; genus Pseudomonas; species Pseudomonas sp. Wu6. The sequence continues at coordinate 62,739 of NZ_JAFLXH010000021.1, forward strand.
TTGTTGGCGGCGCAAGTTAAAGATGGGCTTGCAGGGTGGCCGCCAACCACTCCATGAACACCCGCACGCGCAACGGCAAATGCCGCTGGCCGGCGTAAAGCAATGACACGTCCAAAGGCGGTGCCGGGTAATCGGCCAGCACCGCGACCAATTCGCCACTGGCCAGCAAGTCGCGAATGCCCAGCCGGGGCACTTGGATAATGCCAAAGCCGCCCAGGCACGCCGCCTGGTACGCATCGGTGCTGTTGACGGTCACCCGCCCGGCCATTGGCAGCCGCAGCACCTTGTTGCCTTGCACGTACTCGAACCCCGCCGAGCGTGCGCCCAGCGGCCGCACGTAATGCACCAACTGATGATGTTGCAGGTCAGCCAGGGTGCGCGGAATGCCGTGGCGCTGCACGTACCCCGCGCTCACACAATTGACCATCGGCATGCTGCACACCCGCCGCGCCACCACGCTCTGATCGGGCTGGGCGCCCACGCGCACGACGCAGTCGAAGCCTTCGGCAATCAGGTCGACCTGGCGATCCGAGCTGCCGATTTGCATCTCGATCAGGGGGTGGCGCTCCATGAACGGGGGCAAGTTGGGCACGATCAGCGTGCGCGCTATCACGTTGGGCATGTCCACCCGTATGCGCCCGGCCAACTGGGTTTCGTCCTGTCGAAACAAACCCTCCAGTTCCTCCATGTGCGCCAGCAAATCCTTGCTGCGCTCATACAACACCTGGCCGTCCTGGGTGGCCTGCACCTTGCGCGTGGTGCGTTGCAACAGGCGTGCACCGAGCAGTTCTTCGAGGGTGCGCACCTGTTCGGACACGGTGGAGCGCGGCAAGCCAAGGCTTTCACCGGCCTGGGTAAAGCTCGACAGCTCGGTCACGCGCACAAACGTGCGCAGCAGCTCAAGTTTATTCATGGGATTGTTCGCCCTGTCCGACCAGTGATTCCGGTACGGCACTGTTTATCACGTTATGGGCGGACAAATACACTCAGTCCCACCATCACCCAAGAGGACTGCACCATGACCCCACGTAAAATCGCACTGATCACCGGCGCCAGCCGCGGCCTGGGCAAAAGCGCTGCACTGCACCTTGCCGCCCAGGGTGTGGATATCCTCGGCACTTACCACAGCAGGGCCGATGAGGCGCAGGCGTTAGTGACGCAAATCGAACAACTGGGCGGCCGCGCGGCGATGTTGCAACTGGATGTGAGCCAGAGCGCGACGTTTGCAGGCTTTGCCGATCAAGTGACTGACGCGCTCAAGGATGTGTTCGCACAGGATCAGTTTGATTTTCTGGTCAACAACGCCGGTATCGGTATTCACGCAAGCTTTGCCGAAACCACCGAAGCCCAGTTCGACCAACTGGTCGCTATCCAATTCAAGGGGCCGTTTTTTCTGACCCAGAAGCTGTTGCCGTTGATTCGCGACGGTGGGCGCATTCTCAATGTGTCCAGCGGCCTGGCGCGCTTCAGCCTGCCGGGCTACGCGGCCTACGCGGCGATGAAGGGCGCGATGGAAGTGCTGACCCGCTACCAGGCCAAGGAGCTCGGCGCGCGTGGCATCAGCGTGAATATCCTCGCCCCTGGCGCGATTGAAACCGACTTCGGCGGCGGAGCGGTACGCGATAACGCCAACCTCAATGCCATGGTCGCCAACAACACCGCCCTGGGCCGCGCCGGTTTGCCCGACGATATTGGCGGGGCCGTCGCGCTGCTGCTGGCCGATGGCGGCCAATGGATCACCGGCCAGCGGATCGAGGCCTCGGGCGGCATGTTTCTGTAAGCGCCTGGCGACTACAGGGCGATTGGCGTTTTGCGGGTGACTCGTTCCCGAATCACGTCATACGCCCAGTGGTACACATAGGTGTACGGCAGGAAGAACAGCAGCACGCCAATGTCGAGGATGAACGCCTCCAACAGGCTGGTCTTCATCAATGCGGCAATCAACGGCACCGCCAGCAGGATCAACCCGCCTTCGAACAGCAGCGCGTGCAACACTCGCGTGCGGCCACCGTTGGACAGGTGCAGGCGCACTTTAAGGCGGTCGAACAGGCTGTTGAACATGACGTTCCAGCTCAGCGCCAGCAAGCTGACGCCCAAGGTCACCGTGCCCATTTCCAAGGCCGGTCGACCGGTCACCCAGACCAGCAAAGGTGTACAGATCAATAAGGCCAAACCTTCAAACCCCAAGGCCTGGAAAACACGTTCAGTAATCGACTTGGTAGGGTGCATGACCCGGCTCCGTGAGTGACGATGGTTGCCATGATCACGTCCCAGGCCGATACTTCATAACCAATAACCATCGATCAAGGCGATAGTCATGGCCTCCCATGAAGTGCTCCAGGCGTTTGTCCAGGCCGCCACCCAGGGTTCGTTTTCCGCCGCGGCCCGCAAGCTGGGCAAGAGCCAGTCCACCATCAGCGCAGCGGTGGCCAGCCTGGAAATCGACCTGGATGTGGTGTTGTTCGATCGCGGCAGCCGCAAGCCGACGCTGACCCCGGCCGGCCAGGTGTTGTTGCAGCGTGCCGAACAGGTGCTGGAAGCCAGCAGCCGGCTGGAACTGGCGGCCAGTCAATTGGCCCGGGGGCTGGAGCCGAAGCTGAGTATCGCCATGTCAGATACCTACCAGTCCGACCGTTTCGAAGTCGCTCTCAGCGCTTTTGAACAACGCTACCCGGACCTTGAGTTGGAATGCCTGATCGCCGAATGCGAAGACCTGATTGCCCTGGTGCAAAGTGGCCGGGCGCACATCGCGTTTATCGAGCAGCAGCAGGTCTACCCCCCGGACCTCAGTTGCTCGACGATTGAGGACAGCACCGAGATCGCCCTATTCGTCTCGCCCAGACACCCGCTGGCGAGCCAGGCCGGTCTTGATCCGCATACCCTGCAAGCACATCGGGAACTGCGCCTGGCAAGCGTCATCAACCCTGACGAAAACCGTGGCGCCCAACGCGTGTGGTCGGCACCGAGCTACCTGATGCTGATGGAGATGGCGCAACTGGGCTTTGGCTGGGCCCCCATACCGCGCTGGTTGGTGGAGCGCTTCGGCGACAACCGGCTGGTCGAGCTCAAGGTGCGCGGTTGGCCACGCTCGGTGGCGGTGGATGCGCTGTGGTCGCGACAACAACCGCCGGGCCCGGCGGGGAGTTGGTTGTTGGCAAAAATGCTCGAGTGAGCCATGAGGACCGGCGTATGCAAGGGGCACGAGCGCTATAAGCGGATGAGGTAGAATTCCCGCCCCTTCGTAGGAATTTTGGATATGCCGCCCATGCAAAACCGCCTCGCCCCCTACGAAACGCTGAACGTTCTGCAAAAACAGCAACTGGACGGCCTGACGGTGCACCCCGAGCAACTGGCGTACTCCGGTGATATCTATTGCGCCCTGAACAGCCTGCTGGTCAATCCCAACCCCGACAGCGTCAAAGGCTTCGCCCTGCTCGCGGGCGACGTGCCCGTGGCGTTCCTGCTGCTCAAACGCCCACCGTGCCTGCCCCATTGGGCAGATGAACACAGCGCCACCTTGCATGCATTGCAGGTGGATCGGCATCAGCAAGGGCGCGGCTACGGCAAAATCTGTCTGCAGATGCTGCCTGCAGCGGCGCTACAGGCATGGCCGCAGATCAAGGCGCTGGAATTGTCGGTGGATGCGGACAATGTGGCGGCGATGGGGTTGTATCTGGGGGCTGGTTGGGTGGACAGCGGTGAGGCATACAAAGGGCGGGTCGGGTATGAGCGCAGGCTGAGCTGGGAGTTTGCAAGGTGAGTGGCGATCCAACCCGAAGATCCCTCGACTTGTCTACTGTGATAGTTGCCAGCTGCGCATGAGGGCCCACCCGTTGTTCAATAGGACTCCATCGTCGTCGCGTTGAGCGGTTATCAAGCAGGTATGGAAACCTCTACCCCCTCAAGGAGCAGACTCATGAGCATTCCAGCCAGACGCTCGAACATCGATGCCAATTCCGCAGGCAGCAAGGATCTGAGCTTCGGTAATACCCTTCCTAAAACAGGCGAGAGCTTTTTTTCGCAGATCACCGGCATTTCTGCATTACGAGACGATGGTTCAATTATCACGGCAGGCATTTGCTATTTTGAAAACCTGCCCTACATCGCCGTGTTCATCCATAACGCCGACGGTGAGCTCGACCCCGAGCATTCACCCATGTTTATTCCAACCACTGGTTTCGCCAGACTATTCAACCTGATCATCCAACCGGACGGTAAGCCCCTGCTTCTCTTCTCTTTGGGCGACGCTGCAATAGCGATGGTGGCCCGGTTCAATAAGGATGGAACCCTGGATACCGAGTTTGGTGTTGAAGGTACAAGCTCGCTCAATATCCGAATCCACGCCGGTCTGCTGCCCAGAAGTGGCCTTGCCGTCAGGCACGATGGGGCCATCCTGGTCGCTCACACCAGTACGCAAGAAAGCTATATCCATGAATTGAATAGCAACGGCACGGCGACCAACTTTGGAAAACCAGGGCCTGTCAAACTGGATGGAACGGCCGCCACGTCCTTGATAATCAGCTCCACGGGATTCGTAGTAGGCGGTGACAGGGCAGGCCAAGCCATGCTTCTGGGCTATGACGCAAGTGGTGAGCCTGATGTCGAATTTGGTGAAAGAGGCGAGAAAACCCTGGGGCAAAACCTCACTGTCTCGGCTCTGGCTCTCGGCCCTCAAGGCTCTATTGGGGTCGTAGGGGCGAGTCGCTTCCCCCCCGATGAGCAGAATTTCATCACGAAACTCCAGCCCAATGGCTCATTCAGCCAGGAATTCAACAACGGCTCCCCGAAGGTCACCGATGACAATAATACGGGTGCTTACACAAGTCTGATATTTCAAGACGATGGAAAAATGGTTGCCCTGGCCAGGGACTACGCAAGGGGCAGCTACGTCAATCTGGTCAGGCATACGCTGGGCGGATACTGGGACACCCTGTTCGGTATCGGCGGCGTCGCCGAGGCCTATAGAGTCCCGCAAGGCCGTCCCCTGACCGCCTTCGTGGACAAGCTTGAATGGGTTTCGGGCCACGGCAAGCTGCAGATTTCCGGCGATGTGTCCGGGGGATCGTTCATTGGGCGCGTGCTGAGTGTGTAGAGCCCGTCTCACTGCCCGACCAGGCACTGACAGGGGCCACTCCATCGGCCCCTGTTCCGATCAGACCTTTTGCCCAACCGGCAACCAGATCTCCACCGTCCCGGTGCCCTTCCTCGCATCAAAATCCGCGCTATAGCGCTCGAAATCCGCCCCCATCACCTTGTAGCCCGAGTGCGGCAGCCACTCGAACATGATGCGCTCGTAGGTTTGCTCAAGCGCCTGCACCGCCCCGTGATGAGGGAACACGGCATAGTTCAGTGGTGGAATTTCAATGAACTGGAAATTGCCCGGTACATCGCTTTTGGTAGGGACTTCAACACCGGCCATGTAGTCGAATTCGCCATGCCTGGGATTATGGCAAACCCCGTAGGTCACGCCGCCGACACGCTTTTTGATGTCCTTGATACAGCTGTCGAACAATTCCCGTAGCCGCGGAATGTCCCCCACGGTGGCTTTCGAATAACGCCCCTGGACGCCTGCGATCACCAGGGCCTTGCCGGCTTCCATGCGTGGTTCCAACGGTTGTCTTGTCTGCTGATCCATACGAACAGTCTCCTTCTTATGAGGGAACAAACCCGCAACGAGTATAGGGGCATATCCGCGCCGTACTCCATGCAGAAATTTTTCCTACGCATATGGACAACTTGCCATCATCGACCGTATTGTCTGCCCCGCAGGCCACCGCAGTGGCCGACGTCGCTCGGACGGTTCCGGGCGCTTACGTACCTCGAGGCAACAATGGCAGACCAAGGTTCGCCGCGCCGCTTTGCGCGCATAGATCGACTCCCCCCTTACGTGTTCAATATCACTGCCGAGCTGAAGATGGCTGCGCGTCGGCGCGGCGAAGACATCATCGACTTGAGCATGGGTAACCCCGACGGCGCCACGCCACCGCACATCGTCGAGAAAATGGTCACCGTCGCCCAGCGCGAAGACACCCACGGCTACTCCACCTCCAAAGGCATTCCGCGCCTGCGCCGGGCGATTTCGCGCTGGTACAAGGACCGTTATGAAGTGGATATCGACCCCGAAACCGAGGCCATCGTCACCATCGGTTCCAAGGAAGGCCTCGCGCACTTGATGCTGGCCACCCTCGACCAGGGCGACACCGTACTGGTGCCGAACCCGAGCTACCCGATTCACATCTACGGTGCCGTGATTGCCGGCGCCCAGGTGCGCTCGGTGCCGCTGGTGCCCGGCGTGGACTTCTTCGCCGAACTGGAGCGGGCGATTCGCGGTTCGATCCCCAAGCCGAAGATGATGATCCTGGGCTTTCCGTCCAACCCGACCGCGCAGTGCGTGGAGTTGGACTTCTTCGAGCGCGTGATCGCCCTGGCCAAGCAGTACGACGTACTGGTGGTGCACGACCTAGCCTACGCCGACATCGTCTACGACGGCTGGAAAGCGCCATCGATCATGCAGGTGCCGGGCGCCAAGGACATTGCGGTGGAGTTTTTCACCCTGTCCAAGAGCTACAACATGGCGGGCTGGCGCATTGGCTTCATGGTGGGCAACCCGGAACTGGTCAACGCCCTGGCGCGGATCAAGAGTTACCACGACTACGGCACCTTCACCCCGCTGCAGGTGGCGGCAATTGCGGCGCTGGAAGGCGATCAACAGTGCGTGAAAGACATCGCCGAGCAGTATCGCCAGCGCCGTAATGTGTTGGTCAAGGGCCTGCATGAGCTGGGTTGGATGGTGGAAAATCCGAAGGCATCAATGTATGTCTGGGCCAAAATTCCCGAGCAATATGCCGCCATGGGTTCGCTGGAATTCGCCAAGAAGCTGCTGCTGGAAGCCAAGGTGTGTGTGTCGCCGGGGATCGGGTTTGGCGAGTATGGGGATGATCACGTGCGCTTTGCGCTGATCGAAAACCAGGACCGGATTCGCCAGGCGGTGCGAGGGATTCGCGGGATGTTCAGGGCCGATGGAATAGCACCGAAAGCCAGCGTCTGACTCGGTCAACATGTGGGAGGGGGCTTGCCCCCGATGGCAGTGGTTCAGTCACCAGATACAGTGACTGACACTCCGCTATCGGGGGCAAGCCCCCTCCCACATTTGACTGGGTGACCACATGGAATGCTGCGGTGCGGCCTACACCACCAACGACAGTGGTGGAGAATCCCAAAGCGTCGATGTATGGCTGGGCCTGAATTCGCCAGGCAGTGCGAGGGATTCGCGGGATGTTCAGGGTCGATGGGTTAGTTAAAAAAACAGGCGGGTAAGCGACGCAATGAGGGTTCTGTCAGGCCCTTACTGGCGCGGGCCTGACAGATTAAAGAGTCGCCGTATGAACGCCCGTTCAAATCACTTCAAATGACAGGGGGTTCGTTGGATCGGAAATCTGCGGTCCAGAATGCGTATAAGCACTGATCTTGTAAGACCCCGGCCCCATGGAATGCTTGCTCAAGGAAAACTCCCACTCAGTCGGAAACGTAACCTGCGCAGTACCAAATTGTTGATAGGGCGAGTTGCTATTGTTCACCACAACTGCCGCTCCGCCAGGAGAAGCCCACCCTCTTATCACGAAATCTGCAGCGACCCTGTCCCCCTCCTTCAGGTTTTGAATAATAGGCGTCGGCACTAAGACTTTTGAGTCACTTTCTGGCTTATAACTGTCGTTTTCCATGATTTTTCCTCCAATGCTCGTCAAAAATGACGAGCTTCGGAGTCGTTTTAGAAGTCTTCGTGATCCCTCGATACTGTGAAAACTACCGGTTGCGACAGGTGGTTGAGGCCTACACCACCAACGACAGCAACATGATGAAGATCAGCGCCACCACCGACAGAATGGTTTCCATCGCCGTCCAGGTCTTGAAGGTCTCGGCCACGGTCATGTTGAAGTACTGCTTGACCAGCCAGAACCCCGCATCGTTGACGTGAGACAGGATCAACGATCCCGCCCCCGTCGCCAGCACCAGCAATTCACGGTTAACCCCTGGAATCATGCCCACCACCGGCACCACGATGCCCGCGCCGGTAATCGTCGCCACGGTGGCCGAACCGGTTGCCACGCGAATCACCGCCGCCACCAGCCATGCCAGCAGGATCGGGTTGATCTGGGCGTTCACCGCCATGTGGCCGATGACGTCACCCACGCCGCTGGTCACCAGCATCTGCTTGAAGCCACCACCGGCACCGATGATCAGGATGATCGCGGCGGTCGGCGCAAGGCTGGCGTCGAGCAGTTTGAGGATCTGCTTGGAATGGATGCCCTGGCGATGGCCGAAGGTGTACAGCGACAGCAGCAATGCCAGCAACAGCGCGGTGATCGGGTGACCGATCATGTCCATCCAGTTGCGCACCACGTTGCCTTCGGCAAAGGCGATGTCGGCGAAGGTTTTGAGCAGCATCAGGAACACCGGCAGCAGCACGGTGACCAGGGTGATGGCGAAGCTGGGCAGCGCCTTGTTATCGGTCTCGCGGGCCAGTTGGTCGACCAGTTCCTGGGACGGGTTGCCCGGGATGTACTTGGCGATGAACGTACCGAAGATCGGGCCCGCAATGATGGCGGTCGGCAAAGCGACGATCAGGCCATACAGGATGGTCTTGCCGATGTCCGCGCCAAACACGCCGATGGCCAGCAGCGGGCCCGGGTGCGGGGGTACCAGACCGTGTACGGCCGACAAGCCGGCCAGCAACGGGATGCCGATCTTGATCAGCGACACACCGGTACGCCGCGCCACGATGAACACCAGCGGGATCAGCAGCACAAAGCCGATCTCGAAGAACAGCGGGATGCCCACCAGGAACGCGGCGAACATCATGGCCCACTGGACCTTTTCCTTGCCGAAGGCGCGGATCAGGGTCTGGGCGATCTGATCGGCACCGCCGGACTCGGCCATCATCTTGCCGAGCATGGTCCCCAGCGCGAGGATGATGCCGACAAAACCGAGCACGCCGCCGAAGCCGTCCTGGAACGCCTTGATGATCTTCTCCACGGGCATGCCCGAGGTCAGGCCGAGGAAGCCGGCCGCGATGATCAGTGCGATGAACGGGTGCACCTTGAACTTGGTGATCAGAACGATCAGGCCAATGATAGTGACGACTGCATCCAGCAGCAGATACGACTCGTGGGACATGCCAAACATGGGGATCTCTCCTGTTTGTTGTTGTTATTAAAGCGGGTGTTGAACTTCCTGCCGGGGATAGCGCTATCTTTCCGGCAAAAAATTAATGGGTAGGTTCAAAGCCGTGCTCGCGCCACCAGGCATTGGTCTGCTCGGCCAATGCCTCGACGCTGTCTTCGCTGGCATTGAGGGCCAGGGTCAGCGGCTCGCCCCTGGGCGACTCGAGGGTGGCGAACTGGCTGTCGATCAGGCTTGCCGGCATGAAATGGCCGGGGCGATGGGACACGCGGTCGGCGGCCACTTCACGGGTCAGCTCCAGGAATACAAAGCCCAGGCCCGGTGCGGCTTCGCGCAGGTGGTCACGGTATTTCCTTTTCAGCGCCGAACAGGTGAGCACTGGATGTTCACCGGCCTTGAGCGAGCGGCGCAATTCATCGCAGAGGATGTCGAGCCAGCCGGCGCGGTCGTCGTCGTTGAGGGGGTGGCCGGCGCTCATCTTTTCTATGTTCGCGGCGGGGTGAAAGCTGTCGCCTTCAATGGCGGTGGCACCGTTCAGGCGGCACAAGGCCTCGCTGACGCTGGACTTGCCACAGCCGGAAACACCCATGATGACCAGGGCGGTAACAGGTTGACTCATGAAACACCTCAGGACGCAGATAGCGCTACCTTTGCACAGCCTAAGGCTAGTGCAAAAACAGGCTTTTCCCGCGCCGTCTTGTCTTTTTTTATGGAGTGACGCGTGCATCCGCTCCAATCATTCGAACGGGATCAGGCAACCCAACGTTCAAGCATTTGCAGCCGTTTGGAGACAGCGCTACCTTAGTGCCTCGATTTTTGTTTGGCAAGCCGCCTGATGACCTCCAAGAACGATAAAAATACCCGCACCACCGGTCGCCCCACCTTGAATGAAGTTGCCCGTCTGGCCGGCGTCAGCCCGATCACCGCCTCCCGCGCCCTGCGTGGCATCAGCACGGTCGCCACCGAACTGGTGGAGAAAGTGCAGAAGGCCGCCGCCGAACTCAGCTACGTGGTCAACCCCGCCGCCCGCGCCCTGGCGTCGGCCCAGAGCCATTCGGTGGTGGTCCTGGTGCCGTCATTGTCCAACCTGCTGTTTATCGAAACCCTCGAAGCCATCCACCAGGTGCTGCGGCCCAAGGGCTTTGAAGTGCTGATCGGCAACTCCCACTACTGCCGCGACGAAGAAGAAAACCTGCTGCGCAACTACATGGCCTACCAGCCTCGCGGCTTGCTGCTGACCGGGTTCGACCGCACCGAAAGCGCGCGACGGATGGTCGAGGCCAGCAATGTACCGTGCGTATACATGATGGATCTGGACCCTAATGCCGGGGTGAACTGCGTGGGCTTTTCACAGCTGGCCGCAGGCGAAACAGCGGCGGCGCATTTGCTGTCCCGTGGGCGCAAGCGCCTGGCCTACATCGGCGCGCAGTTGGACCAGCGCACCTTGCTGCGCGGTGAAGGCTTCCGCCGGGCCTTGCAGCAAGCGGGCCTGTACGACCCGGCGCTGGAGCTTTTGACACCTCGCCCCTCCTCCGTGGGCCTGGGCGGCGAACTGTTCCTGCAATTGCTGGCGGCGCATCCGGACGTGGATGCCATTTTCTTCGGCAACGACGACCTGGCCCAGGGCGCCTTGCTCGAAGCCATGCGCCACGGCATCAAAGTGCCAGAGCGTGTGGCCGTGCTGGGTTTCAACGACCTGCCCGCCTCGTCGTTCATGGTGCCGCGCCTGAGCAGCATCAGCACGCCACGGGAAGCCATTGGCCGGCGTGCGGCGGAGCACTTGCTGACCATCATGGCGGGCAACCGGATCGCCAAGCCGGTGGTGGATATGGGGTTCGAGTTGCAGGTGCGGGAGAGTACGTAGGACGGCTGTAGGAAGCGGCTGACATTAAGGCAAGCGCCTTGCTCCGCTACCTACGCTTACGTCAGAATCGGCCGGCTTGTGTGCCTGGGTGGCGGTCTTTAAGGTTTGCCGGTCGCTGAATTTCTCGGTGATCGGGTTTAGTAGCCTGAGTTTGGTCACTCCAGGTGCATAAGTCTGCCCGCGTTAATGGCGGCTGTGCGTAGGGCACTTTCGAGTGCGCCGGCTTTGAGTGTCCACCGGTCTACTAACCTGCGTACAGCTGCCACCCTCGTTTAGTAGCGATACGGCGGCAGCCCATTCCAGGATGCTCTCATGATCAAAAAACTCGATACGCCGCCAACCACCCTCTTCACCCTCGTCCCCGATGTTTCCACCGAAACCCTGCTGATCAACAGCTACGAAACCGTATGCTCCGTCAGTACCTTGCTGCTCGACCTGTCCGACGACCTCACCGGCAAGCAGCGCGATATAGCACTCGCCATTCATCAACTGAGCGAGCTGAGCGTCCTGCTGGTGGGCAAAGCCATGGACCAGTACACACCACGCGCTTAAGTCCTACTCGATCAAAATGTGGGAGGGGGCTTGCCCCCGATAGCGGTGGTTCAGTCGCCAGATACAGTGACTGACACTCCGCTATCGGGGGCAAGTCGAATCGTCGCACCGCCCCTCCCACATTTTTTAACCGTGCCCACTTAGCCCCTGCTAGATTAACCACTCTCCAAGCCAGGGAAGCACCATGGGACACTCACTGAAAATCTTGGGTCGCACCTCTTCCATCAACGTGCGAAAAGTACTCTGGACCTGCCAGGAACTGGGCATCGACTATGTGCGCGAGGACTGGGGCATCGGCTTCAAGCCCACCCAATCCACTGAGTTCCTCGCCCTGAACCCCAACGCCCAAATCCCCGTCTTGGTCGATGACCACGGCGTGCTATGGGAGTCCAATACCATCTGCCGCTACCTCGTCGGCCTGTATCAACGCACTGACCTGCTGCCCTTCGAGCCCGCGCCACGGGCCCGCGTTGAACAATGGATCGACTGGCAAGCCACCGAACTCAACCGTGCCTGGGGCGACGCATTCACCGCGCTGGTGCGTAACAATCCCGATGGGCTGGACGCGGCACAGATTGCCGCCGCTGTGCAGGTCTGGAACGACAAGATGGGCATCCTCGAACAACAGTTGACCAGGACCGGCGCTTACGTAGCCGGCGACGAGTTCACCCTCGCCGATATCCTGATCGGCCTCTCGGTGCACCGCTGGCAGGTGACGCCCATGGAGCGTCCGCCCTACCCGGCTATTGCCGCCTACTACCAGCGGCTCAGCCAACATGCCGGTTTCAACACCTTCGCCCTCGACGGCCACAACTGAATACAGGGACACCCTCTTGAACGGACTCAACGTACTCCTCACCGGCGCCTGCGGCAGAATCGGCAAGACATTTTTCCAGGCGTCGAAAGATCGCTACCGTTTCACCCTCACTGACCGCATCGCGCCGGAGTTCGATTTGGCTGGACACCGCTTCATACACGCCGAGCTCAGTGATAAATCCAGCCTCGCAACCTTGCTCGAAGGCATCGATGTGATCGTGCACCTGTCGGGCATCCCCCATGCCAGCGCCTCGTTCGACGAACTGCTGCCCAACAACATCCTCGCCACCACCTACCTGTTCGAAGCCGCCGTGAACGCCGGCGTGCAGCGCCTGGTATTCGCCAGCAGCGCGCAAACCATCGAAGGCTACCCGGTGGATCGCCAGATCACGCCAGGCATGCCGGTGATGCCCGCCAACCTGTATGGCGTGAGCAAATGCTACGGCGAGGCGCTATGTGGCTACTATGCCGCCAAGACAGCGCTGTCGACCATCGCCGTGCGCATCGGCGCGTTTGAATTTCCCGAAACCCACGACCTGAACAACGCCCGCGACCTCAGCGCCTGGCTCAGCCCCCGCGATGCCGTGCAATTATTACAGCGTTCGGTTGAGGCCGAAGGCGTGAAACACTTGATCGCCCATGGCATCTCCAATAACCGTTTCAAACGCCTGGACCTGAGCGAGACAGTGCGTGTGCTTGACTACCAACCGATGGACGATGCATTCGCACAGTTTGGGATACCGATAACTTATTGAACTAGCCGACCCGTTAGTCGGAAACGCGCTATACCTGTCAGATTTGACAGTAGATCTGGTTTTTCTCTTCGCTTATTCATATCGGGCGGCACTGACAACCCATTGCTCCCCTTTGAATACGGAAAAAACAAATGACTAACATACTGGGCCCAAACGATAAAATCTCGGGAACTGTTTCCGGATGGTCTGTCCCCTTTCAGACGAGCTTTGTCGCTCATTTAAATGGAGAGGCCGGCTTTAATTCGACCGTCGGAATCATGACGGACCACGCATTGCTCAAAATCAGCATTGACCAGGATATTCGCTCAGGCGAGACCTACGCGATTGGTGCAACGGATACCGATCACAAGGTAAGGCTGGAATTTGATGATACGCGCGCGGGTAATCAGGGTACTTATTTTGCAAGCCGGGGAGAATTCACCGTCTTGCAATTACAGGACGGTGTCCTGACTGCAAAATTTCACTTCGAGGCTGAAACGAGAGGTCGCCGCGTGCAGCAAATGAGCTTCTCATCTGGCGCTTTTACGGTAGAGAACTTCAAGCATGTGCGGGCAGCCTCTTCCTCCTAAGAAAGCGTGACTCAAGGTCCGCTGTTTTACTGTGCATGAGCCCAATCGACGGCCATTATTGGTCGTCGATGAAACCCGCACGCAATAAATCGCCAAAACAGCGGCTTTCGCCCTACATTGCACAATTGCTCACTGTCAGTTGCAGGTTAAGATTCCAGCTCACTGCTTCTGGAACTTCTCCCATGCCCAACCTCAGCGCCGCTGCCACCGACGGCATCAACCCGACCCGCGCCGCCCACATCAGCGCGCGCATCGACCGCCTGCCCGCAGTCGCCAGCATCTGGCGCCTGGTGGCATTGCTGTCGATCGGCGGTTTCTTCGAGCTGTATGACCTGTTCCAAACGGCCTATATCAGCCCAGGCCTGATCAGCGACGGGATATTCCACACCGGCAGCGCGGGCGCGTTTGGCTTCTCTGACCAGGCCGCATTCGCCTCGGCCACGTTCCTCGGCCTGTTCCTCGGTGCCAGCCTGCTCAGCCCCTTCGCCGACCGTTTCGGACGCCGGGCGATCTTCACCTTTGCGTTGATCTGGTACACCGTCGCCACGGTGTTGATGGGCATCCAGACGTCGGCCGTGGGTATTATCTGCATGCGCTTTCTGGTGGGCATTGGCCTGGGAATCGAGCTGGTGACCATTGACGCCTACCTGTCGGAACTGGTGCCCAAGCGCATGCGCAGTTCGGCGTTTGCCTTTGCGTTTTTCATCCAGTTCCTGTCGGTACCGGCGGTGGCGCTGATGTCGTGGTGGCTGGTGCCCCAGGCGCCGTTCGGCATCTCCGGTTGGCGCTGGGTGGTGCTCAGCAGTGCGGTGTTTGCGCTGTTTATCTGGCAACTGCGCAAGCGCCTGCCGGAGTCACCGCGCTGGCTGGCACAGAAAGGTCGTTTCGAGGAAGCCGGCGCGATCATGGACAACCTGGAGGCGCGCTGCCTGAAGGATCACGGCAAACCTCTGGACGCGCCGGAGCCGGAGGCTGTCAGCGTGCAGGGCAGCGGCCGTTTCGCCGATATCTGGCAGCCGCCCTACCGTCGCCGCGCCTTGATGCTGATCGTGTTCCACGTGTTCCAGGCGATTGGTTTCTTCGGCTTTGGCAACTGGCTGCCGGCCTTGCTGTCGGGCCAGGGCGTCAGTGTGACCCACAGTCTGCTCTATGCCTTTATCATCACCCTCGCCTACCCGCTGGGCCCGTTGCTGTTCGTCAAGGTCGCCAACCGTTTTGAAAACAAATGGCAGATCGTCGGCTCGGCCATGGGCGCGGTGATCTTCGGCAGCCTGTTCGCCCTGCAAACCACAGCGGTAGGGCTGATTTTCTGCGGGGTGATGATCACTTTCTGCAATGCCTGGCTGAGCTTCAGCTATCACTCGTATCAGAGCGAGTTGTTCCCCACCAATATCCGCGCGCGGGCGGTTGGGTTCTGTTATTCGTTCAGCCGTTTGTCCACGGTATTCAGCAGCCTGCTGATCGGCTTTATCCTCGAGCACCTGGGCACGCCGGGCGTGCTGGCGTTTATCGCCAGCAGCATGTTGATCGTGATGATTACCATCAGCTGGTTCGGGCCGCGCACGCGTAACCTGGCGCTGGAGCATATCGCCCACTGACGGCAACAGTTGGCCGTCGGCGGGACAGTGTTTGCCGCGACGGCGGCCTCTACCCCAGTAAAAACGCGCCCCCTGCGCCCGGCATGCTAATTGCTCCAGCTGTCACACCGCATATTTGCACAGGTGAACGATCATGCTGGTTAACACCAACACCCAAGCCGTTTCGACGGTTCAACAGATCAAGCGGCCCGACATGGACCCGGCCAATGCCGCCGCCAGCGCGTTGTACAGCGGCGCCCTGCAGGGTGCGCAGCCAGGTACGGCGATGCCGGCCGCGCAGAAGGAGCTGGACAAGGCGGGCGACCGCATCGACGAGGCGTTCGCCAAGACTCGCGTGCAACTGCAGACCACAGCACCGACCTCGGGGGCGCGGGCTGAATTCACCGAATACATGAGCAAATCCCCGGCCGAACGCATCCGCGAACAGTTGCTCAAGGAGCAGGGGATGACCGAGGAACAAGTGCAGGCCCTGCCGCAGGAAAGGCAAGACGCCATTGCCAGCCAAGTGGCAGAGCGTTTGAAGGAGCAGCAACAGCAGCAGGTAGCGGCGAAGACGGCTGCTCCACAAACCCAGGCACTGAAAGACACCCTGGCAGCCATCTAAGCCACACTTTGAACTCACCGTGGGCTTATGGACCTTTGAACACAACCTGCTGCACCTCGATCTTTTTCGGGATCAGGCCATTGGCGAAAAACAGGTCGGCGGTGCCTTGCTGAGTGGCGATGTCGCCCCCCTGCAGCGGCCGGATCGGCGCCGGCGAGCGGTGCTCGAAGTAGCTTTTGACCACGGCCGGTTGCAGGCCCAGGGTCTTGGCCATCAGCGCGATGCTGTCCTCGGGCTGGGCCAGCGACAGACGCTGCGCCTTGCCGAGGGTCTGGATGATGGTGGCGATGGCCTGGGGGTTTTGCCGGGCAAACGCGCCGCTGGTCACGAAGAAGCTGCCGGCCGGATTGAGGCCTTCGCCGGTGCCCAACACACGGGCGGCACCGTCGACCACGGCGGCCGAGTAATACGGGTCCCACACGACCCAGGCGTCCACCTTGCCCTGCTCGAATGCGGCGCGGCCGTCGGACGGCGACAGGTACACCACGTTCACATCCTTCCACTGCAAGCCGGCGCGCAGCAGGCTCTTGAGGAACAGGTTGTGCGCGCTGGACCCCTTGAGCAAGGCCACACGCTTGCCCTTGAGTTCGGCCACGCTCTGAATCGTACTGGCTTTGGGCACGAGCACGGCTTCGGTCTTGCCGTCATTGGGCTCGACGGCGATGTACTGCAACTCGATGCCGGCGGCCTGGGCGAAAATGGGCGGGATGTCACCGATATTGCCGATGTCCAGGCTGCCGGCGTTCAGCGCCTCGATCAGCGGCGGGCCACCGAGGAACTCGGTCCACTGCACCTGGGTGCCGGGCAGCGCGGCTTCGAAGAGCTTGTGCTCACGGGCGAGCACCATGCTCACCGAGCTTTTCTGATAGCCAATGCGCAGGGTGGGAGGATCGGCGGCCAGCACGTTGGCAGCGAACAGCGAAAGAACGGCGACAACAATTATTTTCAGCATAAGAGCGCTTCCTTGGCCTTGGCGGCGGGTGCAGGTTGGGAGCGATCCTAACAAGCCCTCTTATTCTTTAATAATATTTAAAAGTCATCTACTTATAACTTTATGCACGATCAGCGCAGCCATTGTCGGTGCTCCGCCGGCACCGGTTACAATGCGCGCCTTGCCCTTTTCATTTGGTTTGACCATGCACATCGAACGGCTGGCAGCGCCGCTATGGCCGTTGCTGAACAAGTTTTACCGCAACCACAACTCGTCGATGAAGGCGCTCAAGGGCGGGCAGTTGTGGGTGGCCAGAGACGCTGAGATTGTGGCCGGGTTGTGCCTGACACCTGTGGTGGGTGGGCAGTGGCTGACGGGGGTGTTCGTTGACCCGGCCTATCGCGGCCAGGGGCTGGCGGCGCGATTGATCCACCAGGCGGTGGCGAGTGTGGACGGCACGGTCTGGCTGTTGTGCCATCCGGACCTTGAAGGGTTGTACCGGCGTATGGGGTTTTCACAGGACACCGTGCTGCCGCAATCGCTCAGTGAGCGGCTGGTGCGTTACAAGCGCAACAAGCCGATGATCGCGATGGGACTTCAATCACTTGGAAGGCTTGCCCCCGATAGCGGTAGGTAGGAGCGAGCTTGCTCGCGAAAAATTCACAGGCACCGCGTTCATTCAGGAAGCACGCGTTATCGTTGACGTTTTTCGCGAGCAAGCCCGCTCCTACAGAGGGCCTGCAGGTCACTCGTCGGCGGTTGGGTCCATTTCCGGGAACATCACTTCGATAAACCCGAATTTGCTGAAGTCGGTAATCCGCGACGGGTACAAGCGACCAATCAGGTGGTCGCATTCATGCTGCACCACCCGTGCATGGAAGCCGTCGGCGAAGCGTACGATCGGCTCGCCCTTGGGGTCGAAACCTTCGTAGCGAATCTGCTGGTAACGGTCCACGGCGCCGCGCAGGCCGGGGACGGACAGGCAACCCTCATAGCCCTCTTCCAGTACCGGGCTTAGCGGGGTGATCAGTGGATTGATCAGGATGGTCTGCGGTACCGGCGGCGCGTCAGGGTAGCGCTCGCTGGCCTCGAAACCGAAGATCACCAGTTGCAGGTCGACGCCGATCTGCGGCGCGGCCAGGCCGACGCCGCCCACATGTTCCATGGTCTGGAACATGTCATCAATCAGTTGCCACAACTCGGGGCTGTCGAACATTTCCGGCGGTACCGGCGGGGCGATGCGCAGCAGGCGTTCATCGCCCATTTTGAGGATGTCACGGATCATTGTTCAGGCTCGGCGAGGGGCTTGGAGTGGTCCCGGCCTAGGCCTGAGACATGCTGTTTTTCAGAGGTATGACCCGGTTCGTCGATTTCCTTCTCGCCGGGGTCCTTGCCCTCGGCGGACATGTGTTCGATCACGGCATTCATCTCCGCACCGAGCAACAACACGGCGGCGGAAATATAGAAGTACAGCAGCAGGACGATGATCGCACCGATACTGCCATACATAGCGTTGTAGTCGGCGAAGGTCTTGACGTAGTAGCCAAAGCCGAGGGAAGCGACGATCCACACCACCACCGCGAGCACGGAACCGGGGGTGATAAAGCGAAACTCCTGTTCCACGTCCGGCATCACGTAGTACATGAGGGCCACGGCAAACATCAGCAGGATCACGATCAGCGGCCAGCGCAGGATCGTCCACAGGGTGACGACGAACTCCTGCATGCCGATCTGCCCCGCCAGCCACTCCATCACTTGCGGGCCGAGCACCATCAGCGCGGCGGCGGCCAGCAGCATGCCGGCGATGCCGACGGTGTAGAAAATCGACAGCGGAAAACGCTTCCAGATCGGCCGCCCCTCCACCACGTCATACGCCGCGTTCATCGCACTCATCATCAAGCGCACACCGGCGGAGGCGGTCCACAGGGCGATCACGATACCTACCGACAGCAGCCCACCCTTGGATTGCTGCAGTTGATCGATCACCGGGTTGACCTGCTCCAGGGCCTGGGGCGGCAATACCAGCTCCGACTGCAGGCGCAGCCAGGTGAAAAAGTCCGGCAGGTGCAGGAAACCGATCAAAGCAATCAGGAACAGCAGGAAGGGAAACAGCGAAAACAGCATCTGGTACGCCAGTGCCGAGGCATAGGTGGGCATCTCGTCGTCGACGAATTCGGTGACGGTGCGCACCAGCACCTTGTGCAGCTTGAGACCATCAAGTACCGGAAAAATCATTAGCGTCTCCTTTCGCCGCAAAGAGTTGAAGTCGTGGGCGACTCAGGGGCCGTTTTCTACATCAAAGTAGCCCATTTGGCGACTTTGAAACAATTTCTGAAGTTTAGTTGCGCCAGTACCTGCAAAAACGGCCATCCGTGGATGGCCGTCGGGCTGCTGGACAGGAGCCAGCCAAGCCGTGTTACTCGGTGGCTTTTTTCACCGCATCCTTGGTCTTGCCAACGGCCTGCTGCGCTTCGCCTTTCTTTTCCTGGATCACGCCTTCAGCACGCAGTTTGTCATTATCGGTAACCTTGCCGACGCCTTGCTTGACGTTACCGACGGCTTCGTTAGCCATGCCTTTTACCTTATCGGAAGTGCTGCCCATGGTATTACTCCTGATAACAATCAAATGGTTTTTGGTCACTACGCTGCGGTTGACTCGACGCCATGCGCCAGAGTTTCAATTATTTTCAGCGGGCATTTCATCGAAAGGGGCAGGTTTGCCTTTATGTTTTGTGGCCAACCCACGAGAATGCCCGGCACATTCAGGCTCACACGCTGAATAACAGATCCCGTAGGAAGGTTATGAAACTCGATAAAGCACAGGCCATCGCCCGCAGAAACCAGGAACTGGGAGGTGCCGTACTCGGCGTCAACAACTGTCATTTCACCGACCTGGACCGCAAACGCAACATCTGGTGGTTCGACCTGCCC
The DNA here is from genome assembly GCF_019891515.1 of Pseudomonas sp. Wu6. Classification (NCBI taxonomy): domain Bacteria; kingdom Pseudomonadati; phylum Pseudomonadota; class Gammaproteobacteria; order Pseudomonadales; family Pseudomonadaceae; genus Pseudomonas; species Pseudomonas sp. Wu6. The sequence continues at coordinate 82,539 of NZ_JAFLXH010000021.1, forward strand.
GTGGTGCGGATCGGCGTGGGCCAGTACGAGTGGATCCACCTGTTGATGCACAACGCCGACACCGACCAGTTGCTGCACCTGAAGGTGCCGACCCTGTTCCTGCGCGAAAACCTCGAAGGGCTGGTGGTGCGCAATGCCGGCAAACGCAAGCCGGAGATCACCCTGGAACTGAGCGCCGACAAGGACTCGTTCCTCAAGGACGTGCGGCCGGCCGGTGCAGGAATCGGCTTCGCCCAGTTCGCTCTGTAAGAACGCGATCAAAAATGTGGGAGGGGCGGTGCGACGATTCGACTTGCCCCCGATGGCGGTGTGTCAGTCACTCAATGTGTTGACTGAACCACTGCTATCGGGGGCAAGCCCCCTCCCACATTTGGTTTAAGTTACTTTTTAAGACCGAGCTTCTTCAGTTCTTCATCACGCAATTCACGCCGCAGGATCTTGCCCACGTTGGTGGTCGGCAATGCATCGCGGAACTCAACTGCCCTGGGTACTTTGTAGCCGGTGACATTGGCGCGCATGTGCTCCATCACCTGCTCCTTGGTCAGGGTGGCCCCCGGCTTGACCACAATGAACAGCTTGATGTGCTCCCCGGACTTCTCATCCGGTACGCCGATGGCTGCGCACTGCAACACACCCGGCAGGCCCGCCAGCACGTCTTCCAGTTCGTTGGGGTACACGTTGAAGCCCGAGACCAGGATCATGTCCTTCTTGCGGTCGACAATACGCATGTAGCCATCGGGCTGAATGATCGCGATGTCACCGGTCTTCAGCCAGCCTTCGCTGTCGAGCATCTCGGCGGTGGCGTCTTCACGCTGCCAGTAGCCCTTCATCACTTGCGGGCCCTTGACGCACAGCTCGCCGGTTTCGCCCAGCGCCAGCTCGGTGCCATCGTCTGCAATCACCTTGCACACGGTGGAAGGCACCGGAATGCCGATGGTGCCGATCTGGATATGCTGGATCGGGTTGACGGTGGCCACCGGGCTGGTTTCGGTCATGCCGTAACCCTCGCAGATGGCACAACCGGTCACGGCCTTCCAGCGTTCGGCCGCCGCCAGTTGCAGCGCCATGCCGCCGGACAGGGTGACCTTCAGCGCGGAGAAATCCAGCTTGCGGAAACCTTCGTTATTGCACAGCGCCACGAACAGGGTGTTAAGGCCGACAAAGCCGCTGAACTTCCACTTCGACAGTTCCTTGACCATCGCCGGCAGGTCGCGCGGGTTGCTGATCAGGATGTTGTGGTTGCCGATCAGCATCATCGCCATGCAATGAAAGGTGAACGCATAGATGTGATACAGCGGCAGCGGCGTGATCAGGATTTCGCACCCCTCATTGAGGTTGGAGCCCATCAGCGCCTTGCATTGCAGCATGTTGGCGACCAGGTTGCGGTGAGTCAGCATCGCGCCCTTGGCCACCCCGGTGGTGCCGCCGGTGTATTGCAGAACAGCCACATCGCCGCTGGCCGGGTTGGCATCGCTGACCGCCTGGCCGTGCCCCTTGGCCAGCACGTCATTGAACTTGATCGCTTGCGGCAAGTGATACGCCGGGACCATTTTCTTCACGTACTTGATCACGCTGTTGATCAACAGGCGCTTGAACGGCGACAACAGGTCGGCCACTTCGGTCACGATCACGTGCTTGACGGCGGTCTTGGGCACGACTTTTTCAGCCAGGTGCGCCATGTTGGCCAGGCAGACCAGGGCCTTGGCCCCGGAGTCGTTGAATTGATGTTCCATTTCCCGCGCGGTGTACAGCGGGTTGGTGTTGACCACGATCAGCCCGGCACGGATGGCGCCGAATACGGCGACCGGGTACTGCAGGACGTTGGGCAGTTGCACGGCAATTCGATCGCCGGGCTTCAAGTCGGTATGCTGTTGCAGGTAGGCGGCAAATGCGCCGGACAATTCGTACAGTTGACCGTAGGTGATGGTCTTGCCCAGGTTGCTGAAAGCCGGTTTGTTGGCGAAGCGCTGGCAGGACTGCTTCAATACCGCCTGAATATTCGGATACTCGTCTGGATTGATTTGTGCAGCAATCCCGGCGGGGTACTTATCCTTCCAAAAGTCTTCGTTCATGGAAGCCCACTCCTCAGCGACGCGAATTCATCATCGCATTTGATGCGATTATTATTGGTGTGTGTTTTAAGGTGAATCTGGCGCTTTCAAGCAGGCCTAGACGTCACAAAGCGCGCCGAGAGTAGCAGCTTTGCCAAGGCCCGCCTAGAGCCAAAAGAGGGCCCTACAGTCATAAACATGACTCAAGAATATCCAGTGGTCATTTTTAGAGCAAAGATTCTATACCTCTGGAATCCGCTCTGGAATGAGCCATACCGGGCGACAAATAACACATGTGGGAGGGGGCTTGCCCCCGATGGCGGTGTGTCAGTCACTCAATGTGTTGACTGAACCACTGCTATCGGAGGCAAGCCCCCTCCCACATTTTTAATTGCATTTCAATTCAAGGTTCAGGCGATGTCGCGCAGCTCCCGGCGCAGAATCTTGCCTACCGGCGTCATCGGCAGCGAATCCCTGAGCACAATATGCTTGGGCACCTTGTACCCGGTGAAATTGGTCTTGCAGTACGCCTTCAACTCCTCAACGCTCACCCCCTCGGCACGCGCCACCACAAACAGCTTCACCGCCTCCCCGGTACGCTCGTCCGGCACGCCGATCACCGCACAGTTGGCCACGGCCGGATGCGCCATCACCACGTCCTCGATTTCGTTGGGGTACACGTTGAAGCCCGACACGATAATCAGGTCTTTCTTACGGTCCACAATCCGGATAAAACCGTCGGCATCGATCACCGCGATATCGCCGGTCTTGAACCAGCCTTCGGCGTCCAGCGCTTCGGCGGTGGCCTGCGGTTGCTGCCAATAGCCCTTCATCACCTGCGGGCCCTTGATGCACAGCTCACCGCGCTCGCCCAGCGGCAGCTCGGTGCCCTCGTCATCGATCACTTTCATGGCCGTGGCCGGCACCGGAATGCCGACGGTGCCCAGTCGCGACTTATTGCCATACGGGTTGGTGCTGGCCACCGGCGAGGTTTCGGTCAGGCCGTAGCCCTCGCCGATCGCACAACCGGTGATGTGCTGCCAGCGCTCGGCGGTGGCCTTGATCAACGCCGTGCCGCCGGAGTTGGTCAGCTTGAGATGGGAAAAGTCCAGGTGCTTGAAGTCCGGATGGTCCATCAGCGCCACAAACAACGTGTTGAGCCCCAGCAACCCGGTGAAACGCCACTTCTTCAGCTCTTTGATGAAGCCGCCAATGTCCCGCGGGTTGGTGATCAGCACGTTATGGTTGCCGGATACCATCATGCACATGCAGTTCGCGGTGAATGCATAGATGTGGTACAGCGGCAGCGGCGCAATCATCACCTCCTGCCCTTCCTTGACCAGCGGGTGACCATCGTCGCCGGTCTGGGACATGCACGCCCGCACCTGCTGCATGTTCGCCACCAGGTTGCCGTGGGTGAGCATCGCGCCCTTGGCCAGGCCCGTGGTGCCACCGGTGTATTGCAGCACAGCGATGTCGTCGAGGGTCACCGGATGGCGGGTCACGCCCAGGCCACCGCCCATGCGCAGGGCGCGCTTGAACGACAGCGCACGCGGCAGGTGGTAGGCCGGGACCATCTTCTTCACCTTATCGACCACTGTGTTGACCAGCCAGCCCTTGGCGGCGGGCATGAAGTCGCCCATCCGGGCTTCGATCAGGTAGTCGATCTCGGTGTCGGCACACACCTCCTGAACCCGCGAACCGAACAGATTGAGGTAGACCAGCGCGCGCACGCCGGCGTCCTTGAACTGGTGGCGCATTTCACGCGGGGTGTACAAGGGGTTCGTATTGACCACGATCAGCCCGGCGCGCAGTGCGCCAAAAACGGCAATCGGGTAATGCAACACATTGGGCATCTGCACCGCGATGCGCTCGCCGGGCTTGAGGTCGGTGTGCTGTTGCAGGTAACCGGCGAACGCCGCGCTGTGGCGCTCAAGCTCGGCGTAGGTCAGGGTAATGCCCATGTTGCTGAACGCTGGACGGTCGGCAAAGGTCTTGCAGGAGCGCTCGAAAACTTCGATCACCGATGTGTAGCTGGTCAGATCAATGTCATTGGGAACGCCCGCGGCGCGTTTGTCATTCCAGAAATCAGGTTGCATTATTCTTGTCCTCTTTACCTGAACAGGTCCGGCCGCTTTTCTATGCAGCTACAAAGAGCGGAGCTTTGAGGACGTTAGCAGTAATGGCCAAACAGGCAAATACGCTGAACTGTGTCATTGATTGTATGAATCTTGTCGCTAAGGCGCAGGCAGATACCCCGCCCCCGGGCAGATGAGCTATACACTGCAACGACCCTGAGCAAAGGAACCGCCATGAACCACAGCACTTTCTGGCTGACCGCGAATGACCACAGCCGGCTGTTCGTCAATCAATGGATGCCTGACGCGCTCCCCAAGGCCGTGGTGATGCTGTCCCACGGCATGGCCGAGCACAGCGGCCGCTATGCACGCCTGGCCCAGGCGTTTTGTGGCGCCGGCTACGGTTTATATGCGCTGGACCAACGCGGGCATGGCCGCACCGCCGACGAGGGCACCCTGGGGCTGTATGCCGAGAACGATGGCTGGAACAAGGTGGTGGGAGACCTGGCCAGCCTCAACCAGCACATCGGCCAGCAGCATCCGGGGCTGCCGATCATCTTGCTGGGCCACAGCATGGGCAGCTATATCGCCCAGGCGTACCTGCTGCACCACAGCGCCAGCTTGCACGGCGCCATTCTGAGCGGTTCGAATTTCCAGCCGGTGGCGCTGTATCGCGCAGCGCGGCTGATTGCACGTATCGAGCGCGCGCGCCAGGGCCTGCGCGGGCGCAGTGGGTTGATTGATTTTCTGTCATTCGGTTCATTCAACAAGGCGTTCAAACCCAATCGCACCGCCTTCGACTGGCTCAGCCGCGACCCGGTTGAAGTCGACAAGTACATCCATGACCCGCTGTGCGGTTTTCGCTGCACCAATCAACTGTGGGTCGACCTGCTCGGCGGCTTGCAGCACATCAGCAAAGCGTCCAATCTCGCGCAGATCGATCCGGGCCTGCCGATGCTGCTGATCGGCGGTGAATGTGATCCGGTGAGTGAAGGCAAGCGTCTCAAGAGCCTGGCCCGCGCCCTGCGTGAGGCCGGCTGCCAGCACCTGCAATTGACACTCTACCCGCAGGCGCGTCATGAGGTGTTCAACGAAACCAACCGCGACGACGTCACCGCGGATGTCCTGACGTGGCTCAAGCACACCCAGGCATTGCGCAGGCCCACCCGCTGCGAATGACTTTGCGTTTAAAATCAGCCGATTAAATTATCGATTAGCCACAGGATGCACGTTTAGATGACCCAGGTAACCAACACCCCCTACGAGGCCCTTGAAGTCGGCCAGACCGCCAGCTTCAGCAAGACCGTCGAAGAACGCGATATCCAGCTGTTCGCCGCCATGTCCGGCGATCACAACCCGGTGCACCTGGATGCCGAATATGCCAAGGCAACCATGTTCAAGGAGCGTATCGCCCACGGCATGTTCAGCGGCGCGCTGATCAGTGCGGCGGTTGCCTGCGAACTGCCTGGGCCGGGCACGATTTATATCGGCCAGCAGATGAGCTTTCAGAAGCCGGTCAAAATCGGCGACACCCTGACGGTGCGCCTGGAAATTCTGGAAAAACTGCCCAAGTTCCGGGTACGCATTGCCACTCGCGTGTTCAACCAGCGTGATGAACTGGTCGTGGATGGCGAAGCGGAGATCCTTGCGCCGCGTAAGCAGCAGGTTGTGACGCTGACCGAACTGCCGCCGATCAGCATCGGCTGACAGGTAGACGAAAGCAATGCGGGAGGGGACCTGCTCCCGATTGCAGTGTGTCAGTCATAGAGCTATCGACTGATCCACCGCTATCGGGGGCAAGCCCCCTCCCACATTTTACAGCCTTACAGCACAGGGCTTACGACTGGGCGCGAGCCTGGTTACGCAAGGCTTTGACTTGGTCGTGGTTACGTTGCACGCCGTGATACTGACGCTCAACCAGGTCACGAATGCCCAGCAGGTTGTGCTTGTTGATCTTCTCGATCGCTTCCTTATAAGCCTTCAGTGCGTGGTCTTCACCGCGCTCGGCTTCGTTCAGCACGGACTCTTCGTCCTTGCCGGTCACCATGGACTTCACGTCAACCCAACCGCGATGCAGGGCACCGGCCACGCTGCCGGAGTCTTCCGGATCGCCACCCAGGGCACGTACGGCGGTTTTCAGCTCAGCGGCAGCAGTGCCGCAATCAACGGAGCGCTTGGCGAACAGCGCTTTGAGTTCAGGGTGCTTGATGTCTTCTGCGCACTCTTTGAAACCTTTCTGACCATCGATGCTGGTCTCGATCAGGTCGTTGAGTACAGAGATCGATTCTTTGTTGATGTCAGTCATTTTTCAATTCCTTGTGTGGATTGATGAAGGTTGCCTTAATGATTGCAGCGCCCGTGCCAGGTTTTGAAAAATTACTTTTGTTAATAAATTCAATAAGTTACGAATAATTGAACCATCTGTATGTATGTTATTTGCATGATCTGTCATTTGGCCTTCATGCAGAATGCCTGTATTTTCGAAGACCCCGCCTTCACTGCTTAACACCATGAACCCCGAAAAACTCGAATTGCTGATCACCCGCCAAATGCCGTTTGGCAAATACAAGGGCCGGATCATCGCCGACCTGCCCGGCCCCTACCTGAACTGGTTCGCTCGCGAGGGATTTCCCTACGGAGAACTGGGCGGCTTGCTGGCACTGATGCAGGAAATCGACCACAACGGCCTGGCCGAATTGCTCGAACCGTTGCGCGTTAAACACGGTAAGCCCGCCCCTCGCCATTAATTAATTGAGCGCCACACCATGCCAAGGAATGCAAACAACGAACCTCACTGGCAGGCCATCGCCCAGCGCTATGCGCTGGAACCGGGCCCGATCAATCTGGAAAACGGTTACTTCGGGCGCATGAGCCGTGCAGTCCAGGCGCAGTACCTGGAGCACGTGGCGTTTATCAACCGCAGCAACTCGGTGTATGTGCGTCAGCGCTTCGAGCAAGGGGAAAATAACCAGATTCGCCGCCAACTGGCCGCGTTGATCAATGCCGACCCCGACTCGGTGGCCTTCACCCGCAACGCCACCGAAGCCTTGCAGTCGCTGATCCGCAACTACAACCGCCTGCAACCGGGCGATCAGGTGCTGATCAGTGATCTGGAGTACGACACAGTCAAAGGCGCGATGCGCTGGCTGGCGGGCGTGCGCGGTGTTGAAGTGATCGAAATTTCCCACCCCCACCCGGCCAGCTTCGACAGCCTGGTGCAGACGTATCGCGACGCCTTCGATCAACACCCGCGCCTCAAGCTGATGGCGCTGACCCATGTCACCCACCGTACCGGCCTGGTGATGCCGGTGGCGGCGATTTCCAGGGCTGCACGTGATCAGGGGGTCGACGTGATCCTCGACGGCGCCCACGCCCTGGGCCAGATCGATTTCGACCTTGGCGAACTGGGCATTCAGTTCGCCGGCTTCAACCTGCACAAATGGATCGGAGCGCCGCTGACCCTGGGCTTTCTCTACATTGCCCCCGAACGCCTGCCGGATATCGACGCGGACATGGGCGAATTCCACTACCCCGCCACGGATGTGCGGGCACGTACGTCCTACAGCACACCGAACTTTCCGGCACTGATGAGCTTGCCACTGGTGCTTGAAGAACATCGGGAACTGGGCGGCGCGGCGGCCAAGGGTGCCCGGGTCAACCATCTGCGGGACATGTGGGTGAGCCAGGTGCGCGAGTTGCCGGGCATTGAGGTGCTGACCCCGGATGATCCGAGGCTGTATTGCGCGATTACCGCATTCAAGTTCATTGGGCGCGATCAGCAGGTGATGGTTGACCGCATGCTCAAGGAGCATGACGTGTTCACCACGACCCGCTCAGGCGCGGCGTTTGGCACCTGTATTCGAGTGACGCCGGGGTTGGTGACTACCACTGCGGACATCGATGTGTTGGTCCACTCAATTACCCAACTAAACGCAGATTAAAATGTGGGAGGGGGCTTGCCCCCGATGGCCATAGGTATCCACACAACTCTGTAGCGCCAACCGTAACCACGATGCGAAGCGAGCCGGTAACCACGATGCGAAGCGAGTCGCTCTTGATCTTGATCTCAGGCGCCCCGTTAAACCACGCTGGCCGAACGCAGGCTTGAATCCGTGGGCAACCCGGCAGGACGCCGGGTTAGCCGCACTGGGCCATGGATGGCCCATTGCGGCGGCCCACGGATTCAAGCCGGAGAGAGGGCACACCGAGCCTGAGCGAGGTGCCGAGTGGTGGGGCAAGAGCGTTTTGCTTACTTTTGCGCTTTTCAAAAGTGAGCCGCCGTCAGGGCGGAACCCTAAGTGGCCGTTACCGCAGAAACGGATATGTACTCGATCTGATCCAACATCCTGTGTCGGCCCAGAGGCCGCCATCGGGGGCAAGCCCCCTCCCACATTTGAGTCAGGATCGACACAACATCCTGGTCGGCCCTGAGGCCGCCATCGGGGGCAAGCCCCCTCCCACATTTGGGTCAGGATCGACACAACATCCTGGTCGGCCCTGAGGCCGTCATCGGGGGCAAGCCCCCTCCCACATTGGAATGTGTGGTGGCCTGGATCTACAGGCAAAAAAAAGCGGTACACCGACCAAGTGCACCGCAAAAATGCCGTTAAGCACAGCAACAACGATTCGATAAATCAGATCAATCCAGCAGCGCCAGCGCCTCGGCGGTGACTTCCTGGATGCGCGCCCAGTCGCCGTTCCTGACCCACTCGGGATCAAGCATCCAGCTACCGCCCACGCACATCACGTTTTTCAACGCCATGTAGTTTTTGATGTTGGCCGGGCCGACGCCGCCGGTCGGGCAGAATTTCACTTCAACGAACGGGCCACCCAAGGCCTTGATCGCCGCCACACCGCCGCTGACCTCGGCCGGGAACAGCTTGAAGCGGCGATAACCCAGGCTATAGCCTTCCATGATGCCGGAAGCGTTGCTGATGCCGGGCAGCAGCGGGATCGGGCTGTGTACCGAGGCTTCCAGCAGGTCGCGGGTGATGCCGGGGGTGACGATAAACTGCGAGCCGGCCACTTCTGCCGCTTCGAGCATATGACGGTCCAGCACAGTGCCGGCACCGGTGCACAGTTCAGGGCGCTGCTCGCGCAGCACCTGGATAGCCTTGAGCCCGAACTCGGAACGCAGGGTCACTTCCAATGCGGTCAGGCCACCGGCGGCCAGGGCATCGGCCAGCGGCAGGATGTCCTGTTCACGGGCGATGGTGATCACCGGCAGGATCCGCGCCTTGGCGCATAGGCTGTCGATCAGGGCAACTTTATCCGCCATGGACACGGTCGGTTGAGGGCTTTTCATAGCGGCTGATCCTTGGCTCATGGGCACCAGTAAATCTCTAATGTAGGTTGCAAAAACGCGCGAATCGGCATGGCGGCGACATCGTCACCGGCCAGCGCGGCGCTCAAGGTGGTCAACTTCGAACTGCCGGAAATCGACAGTACGGTGTAGTGGGCCGTCGCCAGCAACGCGCGACTCATGGTCAGGCGCTGGTGCGGCACGGTCGGCGCCAGCATCGGCCAGCAACGGCGGGTACCGTCGGCCTGCAAGGCCTGGGCAAGGTTCGGGCTGTCGGGAAACAGCGAAGCGGTGTGGCCGTCATCGCCCATGCCCAGCACCAGCACATCGATCGCCGGCAACTCGGCCAGCAGGCGATCGGCCTGCTCGGCAGCGTCTTCCAGGTTGGCGGCAGCGCTGTACAGGCTGAGGAACCGGGCCTCGGCCGCCGGGCCTTGCAACAGGTGCTGCTTTAACAGGCCGGCGTTGCTGTCGGCGTGTTCCACCGGCACCCAGCGCTCGTCGGCCAGGGTGATGGTGACCCTGGACCAGTCCAGCACCTGCCTGGCCAGGTTCTGGAAGAACGCCACGGGGCTGCGGCCGCCGGACACGACCAACGTCGCCGCGCCGCGCGCGCTGATGGCCGCGCGCAGTTGCTCGGCCACGTCAGTGGCCAGTCCGTCCGCCAACAACACGGGCGTGCGGTACTCATGGGCAGTGACGCCCTGAGGCAGTTTCAATTCAGATATCGCCATACCACGACCTCCCATCCCGCGTGATCAGTGCAATCGAGCTCATCGGCCCCCAGGAACCCGCCGCGTACGGCTTGGGCGCATCACCGGATTTTTTCCACCCGGCGATCAACTGGTCACACCACTTCCACGCGGCTTCGATTTCATCTTTGCGAACAAACAGGTTCTGATTGCCGCGCATCACTTCCAACAGCAAACGCTCGTAGGCATCGGGGATGCGTGCGCTGCGATAGGTGTCGGAAAAATTCAGTTGCAGCGGACCGCTGCGCAGTTGCATGCCCTTGTCCAGGCCCTGCTCCTTGGTCATCACACGCAAGGAAATACCTTCGTCCGGCTGCAGGCGGATGATCAGCTTGTTGCTGATCTGCAAGCGCTGCTCGGGGGCGAAAATATAGTGGGACGGTTCCTTGAAGTGGATGACAATCTGCGACAGCTTTTGCGGCATGCGCTTGCCGGTGCGCAGGTAGAACGGCACCCCGGCCCAACGCCAGTTACGGATATCGGCGCGCAGGGCAACGAAGGTCTCGGTGTCGCTCTGGGTGTTGGAATTCTCTTCTTCCAGGTAGCCCGGCACGGCTTTACCGGCGCTGTAGCCGGCGATGTACTGGCCGCGCACCACCTGGGTGGTCAGGCCTTCCGGGCTGATCGGCGCCAGGGCCTTGAGCACCTTGACCTTCTCGTCACGGATGCTGTCGGCGGACAGGTCGGCCGGCGGGTCCATGGCGATCAGGCAGAGCAACTGCAGCAGGTGGTTCTGGATCATGTCGCGCAGTTGGCCGGCCTTGTCGAAGTAGCCCCAACGGCCTTCGATGCCGACCTGCTCGGCCACGGTGATTTCCACGTGGGAAATGTAGTTCTGGTTCCACTGGGTTTCGAACAGGCTGTTGGCGAAACGCAGGGCGATCAGGTTCTGTACCGTCTCTTTACCCAGGTAGTGGTCGATGCGATAGGTGCGGTTTTCCGGGAAAAACTGCGCGACGGCGTCGTTGACCTTGCGCGAGGATTCCAGGTCAGAACCAATCGGTTTTTCCAGCACCACACGGGTGTTTTCCGCCAGGCCGACCTTGGACAGGTTCTCGCAGATCGCGCCATAGACGGCAGCCGGAGTGGCGAAGTAGGCGATGAGGCGCTGTTCGCTACCGACCTTTTCGGCAAGGCCGACGTAGTCGTCAGCCTTCATGAAGTCGACATGCACATACGCCAGGCGCGCCAGGAAACGCTGGGCCACGGCTTCGTCGAGTTCCTTGCCGACGTATTTGCGCAGTTCTTGTTCGATGTGGGCCATGTGCTGCTGCTCGGACCCGGCTTCGCGGGCCAGGGCCAGGATGCGCGTGTCATCGTGCAGCAGGCCGGCGCCATCGAGTTGATAGAGAGCAGGAAATAACTTGCGCAGCGCCAGATCACCCAAGGCGCCAAACAGGGCAAAGGTGCAGGGTTCTACGGTTATCGAAGGCATGATGTTTGTTCTTTTATCAAGTTAAGCTACAAATACCTTTTTTCAAGGCATCACTCAAGGAAAAATGTAGTAATAACCACAACATTTTCCGCCAATACGTATTGCGAGTGGTGGTGTTCCGCTACCCTCAGTAGGATAGGCCACCGCGAGAAGCCACTCATCGATTGGTTACCGCCTTTTTATTTGCATCGTCGCCCGAAGGAAAGACTGAATGGACCGCGTGCGAAATCTTCTGGAACAGATCCGGAACCGCCTCGAAGAATTGAACAAGGCCGAGAAAAAAGTCGCCGAGGTCATCCTGCTCAACCCGCAGCAGGCCACCCGCTTCTCGATCGCCGCCCTCGCCCAGGCCGCCTCGGTCAGTGAACCGACGGTCAACCGTTTCTGCCGTTCGTTCGGCGTCAGCGGTTACCCTGAACTTAAATTGCAGCTGGCGCAAAGTCTGGCCAGCGGCGCGGCCTATGTCAGCCGCGCCGTGGAAGCCGATGATAACCCCGAGGCCTACACCCAGAAGATCTTTGGCAGCGCCATCGCCTCCCTGGACAGCGCCTGCCAGGCCCTGGACCCGGCCCTGATCAGCAAGGCCGTGGACTTGTTGATCCAGGCGCGGCAGATCCACTTTTTCGGCCTCGGCGCCTCGGCACCGGTGGCGATGGACGCGCTGCACAAATTCTTCCGTTTCAACCTGGCGGTGACCGCCCACGCCGACGTGCTGATGCAACGCATGATCGCCTCGGTCGCCCACACGGGTGAGTTGTTCGTGATCATTTCCTACACCGGGCGTACCCGCGAGTTGGTGGAAGTGGCGCGTATCGCGCGGGAAAACGGCGCGTCGGTGCTGGGGGTGACGGCCGAGAACTCACCACTGGCCAAGGCCAGTACCGTGAGCCTGAACATTCCGTTGCCGGAAGACACCGACATCTACATGCCGATGACGTCGCGAATCATTCAGTTGACGGTACTGGATGTGCTGGCGACCGGCATGACGTTGCGCCGTGGCGTGGATTTCCAGCCGCACTTGCGCAAGATCAAAGAGAGCTTGAATGACAGCCGGTATCCGGTGGGGGATGAGTTCAACTAAGCCGGCATCTGTGTTGGCTTTACTGGCCTCATCGGGGGCAAGCCCCCTCCCACATTTGATTTGTGAACCCATTCAAAAGTGGGAGGGGGCTTGCCCCCGATGAGGCCATCAGCCACACCACTAGACCCCTGCCCTGGCCTGCAGACTCAAATGCGCCCGCTCCCCGGGCGCCAGGCTCGCCCCGGCCATCGCCGACTCCACGCACACAAATCCTGACGCTTCGTTAAAACTCACGCCCAATAGCGGCCGGCTACCGGGGTGCCACACCACCGTGTCGGCGCTGTCGCCGGTATCGATGCACAGTTCACGCTGCCAGGCATGGTCCTTGAGCTGCAATTCGCCCTCGTGCTGGAACACCCGCTGGCACCCGCCATCAACGCGCAACTCACCTTCCTGCTGGCAAACCTGGCGATTGAGCTGGTCATAACCCTGCGCGCCATCGAGCCCAGACAGCGCTACCTCGTCAACGTGACCAATACGCCAATAAGCATGCAAAGCATGGCTCAACTGGCACGGCAGCTCGTCCTGATGCTCGGTGCTCAGGCGCAGTTCGAGGGTTTCGCCCAATTGCGCGTGCAGGTCCACCTGCCAGTCACATAACTGCAACTGCCAATGCAGGCGCACGCCATCGTCATCGGTGCTGCTGTCGAGCAGTTTCCAGTCGATCAAGCGCGCCCAGCCGTGGGACGGCCAGGCGTTTTCGCTGGGATGACGGCCATACCACGGCCAGCAGACCGGCACGCCGCCGCGGATCGCGCCGACTTGCGGCCATTTGGCCGCACACCACAGCCAGGGTTTCTGGCCGGTGGGCTGAAAGTGCAGCAGTTGCGCGCCCTGGCGACTGAACACCGCCTGGCACAGCGGGTGGTCGATCACCAACACATCGCGCATCTGAAAGCGCTCCCAGGCGAACACCGGACGCTCGCGCAGGGACTTGAAAAAGCGTTGCAGCGGTTGCTCATGCATGTGCACAGGTTCCGAATATCACAGTGCCACCCAAAAAAAAGCGGATAGCCATGGCTACCCGCAAAATGCGCACAGAGAGAAGGAGCTTATCGCAACCGCGTTAGAACGTAGACTGAATCTTCAGGCCCGCTACCAGCGCGTTGTCGACTTTGTCCACGCCGCCCGGCTGGACAACGTACTGCAAGTTAGGACGCACGGTCAGCCAGTTGGTAACGTGGAAGCCGTAGTTCAATTCGACGTTGTACTCGGTCTCGCGAATCGGCGTGTAAAGCGGATTGTCGTAGTCGCTGATGCCATTGGCGGCATTGAGCAACTGCGAGTTCTTCTTCACGTCATCGTTGACATGCAGACGCGCGACGCCAATGCCGACGTCATCTTTTGGACGTGCGTCGAATGGGCCCTTGTACACCAGCATCAACGACTGGTAGTTGTCGACCAGGTTGGTTTCCTTGTCGTGGAAGGTCGCGTTGGCCGCAATGTTCAGGCCACGGGTAGCGTCGCCGTTGTGCGTGGTGAGTTGCTGTTGGGCAACGAACCAGTAGCCTTTCTTGCTGCTGCGGGTGCGCAAGTTTGCGCCAGTGAGGACCGCATCGTTGCCGTTGACGTCTTCACGTACATCCGGAGCATCGGCCGCGCTCTTGTAGTAACCCACGCGGTATTCGCCCGGCAGGTTGTTGACTTTCGGCGACCAGACCAATTCCACCGGAATCACAGTACCTTTGGTACCGCTGCCGCTGAGTTTGAAGCCGTTGCCGTGCTCCAGCTGCGACGGGTTCTGGCTGTAGGCACCGATCTGTGCATACAACTCAGGCGTGATGTTGTACTTCACGCGGATGGCCGGCTGGCTGACCGGCCAGTTGTACCAGGTGTTTACATAGTTACCGACCTGGGAGCCACAGAACGACAGGTTCTGGAAGTCGCACGGGAAGGTGTTGAAGTCCTCGCCTTCACCGAAGTAGCCGAGTTTCACGTCCAGCTTGTTGTCGAACATCTGGTGCTGGATCCAGAACTGGGTCAGGCGCACCATGTGGCCACGGCCATAGACTTCCATCGACGAACTGAGCGTGCCGGCACGCGGGTCGCCGATGCGGTCGTTGGAGATGTTCTGGCCATTACGGTTGGTGAGCTGGATCTTGGCCTGGGTATTATCCCAGCCCCACAGCTTTTGCAGGTCCAGCGCTACGCCCAGACCGAACTGGTCGGAGTAACGACCGGTCTTGTCGTCGTTGTAGCCACCGTGGGCGTTGTAGCCCATTTCCCCTACGTAATCGGCCTTGATGTCGATACCTTGCTCGATCAGCTTGGTACGCTCGCCGCCCCAATCGCCGGTCATCCACTTGGAATCGGCGCTGAACGCATCGGCCGCCATCGCATTGGCGGACAATACAAGGGCTGCTGCTGCTGACAGTTGGCAGAACAGCCGAGTGTTGTTGTGTTGCTTTTTCATCCCTACATCCTCGTCTTTATTGTTATTAAACTGTTTTTATCTAACGCGGTTTACTTTTTTTAGCTAAAACAACAAGTTAACCATTAACCACAGTACTGTAGGAGCGAGCTTGCTCGCGAAAAACCCGAGAGCGCCACGCTAAACCAGGAGCGCTGCGTCATCGTTAACGACCTTCGCGAGCAAGCTCGCGCCTACAAATGCTTCAACGGCCCTTGAACTGGGTCACGTTGCCGGCATGCCCCTGTGCCGGCAATGAAGCAGCAGTGTCCAATCGCTCCCCGGTCTTGGCGTCGAACAGCAACACCTTGGCCGGGTCGAACTGCAGGGTCAGGGTCTCGCCTACCTGCGGTGCCACGTCCGGCGCCAGACGGCAGCAGACTTTGGTGTCGTTGAGCTGCACGAACACCAGGGTGTCCGGGCCGGTCGGCTCGGTTACCTGGACTTCGGCGCGAATGCTCGACGCGCCATTGCCCTCGCCCGCCGCCAGCACGATCTGCTCCGGGCGCAGGCCCAGGATCACATCGCGATCTTCCAGACCTGCGTCATTCATGTTCAACGCCAACTCGCAACGGGCCTGGCCGCTGTCGAGCACCGCCACCAGAACACCGTCCTGGCGTTTTAGGCGCATGGGAACGAAGTTCATTGGTGGTGAACCGATAAAGCTTGCCACAAACAGGTTAGCAGGGTCGTTGTAAATTTCCTTCGGCGTACCGAATTGCTGGATGATTCCGTCCTTCATCACCGCCACTTTGTCGCCCAGGGTCATCGCTTCGATCTGGTCGTGGGTCACGTAGACAGTGGTGGTTTTCAGGCGCTGGTGCATCAGCTTCATTTCGGTACGCATCTCGACGCGCAGCTTGGCGTCGAGGTTCGACAGCGGCTCGTCGAACAGGTAGATCTTCGGCCGGCGCGCCAACGCCCGGCCCATGGCCACGCGCTGTTGCTGACCACCGGAGAGTTGGCCCGGCTTGCGGTTGAGCAGGTGCTCGATCTGCAGCAGCTTGGC
This sequence comes from Pseudomonas sp. Wu6, assembly GCF_019891515.1. Taxonomy (NCBI): domain Bacteria; kingdom Pseudomonadati; phylum Pseudomonadota; class Gammaproteobacteria; order Pseudomonadales; family Pseudomonadaceae; genus Pseudomonas; species Pseudomonas sp. Wu6. Next base: position 98,657 of record NZ_JAFLXH010000021.1, read on the forward strand.
CACGCGCGCCACTTCGGTGTCGATGTCGGCCTGGGGCATCTTGCGAATCTTCAGGCCGAACTCGATGTTCTCGCGCACGCTCATGGTCGGGTACAGCGCGTAGGACTGGAACACCATGGCGATGTCACGGTCCTTGGGGCTCATGCCGCTCACATCCTGATCACCGATCATGATCGCGCCGCCGGAGATGGTCTCAAGGCCCGCGATGCAGTTCATCAAGGTGGACTTGCCGCAACCCGAAGGGCCGACCAGGATCAGGAATTCGCCTTCCTTGATCGACAGTTCGATGTTCTTCAAGGTGTCGGGCAGGCCGGCACCATAGGTCTTGTTTACATTGCGAAGTTCAAGCGTAGCCATGATTACCCCTTGACCGCGCCGGCTGTGAGGCCGCGCACGAAATACTTGCCTGCGATCACATAGACCAGCAGGGTCGGCAGCCCGGCGATCATCGCCGCCGCCATATCCACGTTATATTCCTTGGCCCCGGTGCTGGTGTTGACCAGGTTGTTCAGCGCCACCGTGATGGGCTGGGAGTCGCCGCTGGAAAACACCACGCCGAACAGGAAGTCGTTCCAGATCTGGGTGAACTGCCAGATCAGGCAGACCATGATGATCGGCGTCGACATCGGCAGAATGATCTGACGGAAGATGGTGAAGAAACCGGCACCGTCCAGGCGGGCCGCCTTGATCAGCGCATCCGGAATGCTCACGTAGTAGTTACGAAAGAACAGCGTGGTAAACGCCAGGCCGTAGACCACATGCACAAACACCAGGCCGGTGGTGGTATTGGCCATGCCCATCTTGCCGAGGGTGAACGAGGCCGGCAGCAGCACCGTCTGGAACGGCAGGAAGCAGCCGAACAGCAACAGGCCGAAGAACAACTGCGAACCCCGGAAGCGCCAGAACGACAGTACGTAGCCGTTCAACGCGCCGATGGCCGTGGAGATCAGCACAGCCGGCACGGTGATCTTGATCGAGTTCCAGAAGTAGCCATCCACGGTGCCCCAGGCCTTGACCCAGCCGATGCCACTGACCACGGTGGGCCAGCTCAGCAGGTTACCGGTGCTGATGTCTTCCGGGGTCTTGAAGCTGGTGAGCAGCATCACCACCAGCGGCACCAGGTACAGCAGCACCGCGAGGATCAGCACCGCGTAGATCGCGATACGACTCAGGCTGATGGCAGGTTTAGCGGCGAGACTAGTCATTACGCTTGGTCCTCAGCTCGGAATACAGGTACGGCACAATGATCGCGAGGATCGCACCGAGCATCAGGATTGCACTGGCCGAGCCCATGCCCATCTGGCCGCGGCTGAAGGTAAACGAGTACATGAACATGGCAGGCAGGTCGGAGGAATAGCCCGGGCCGCCGGCCGTCATCGCCGCCACCAGGTCGAAGCTCTTGATCGCAATGTGCGCCAGGATCATCACCGCACTGAAGAACACCGGACGCAGGCTTGGCAGCACCACGCTCCAGTAGATGCGCGGCAGGCTCGCGCCGTCGATCTGCGCGGCGCGGATGATTGACTGATCAACGCCACGCAGGCCCGCCAGAAACATCGCCATGATAAAGCCCGAGGCTTGCCACACAGCGGCGATCACCAGGCAGTAGACCACGCGGTCGGGGTCGATCAGCCAGTCGAGACGGAAGCCTTCCCAGCCCCAGTCGCGCAATAATTTGTCCAGGCCCATGCCCGGGTTGAGCAGCCATTTCCACGCCGTACCGGTGACGATCATCGAGAGCGCCATCGGGTACAGGTAGATCGTGCGAATGAAACCTTCGCGGCGGATTTTCTGGTCGAGGAAAATCGCCAGCGTCACACCGATCACCAGGGTGATGCCGATGAACATCCCGCCGAACACGGCCAGGTTCTTGCTCGCCACCCACCAACGGTCGTTGTCGAACAAGCGCTCGTATTGCGCCAGGCCCGCCCACTTGTAGTTGGGCAGAAACGTGGAGGTGGTGAACGACAACACGAACGTCCACAGGATGTAGCCGTAGAAGCCCACCAGCACGATGAACATGCTCGGCGCCAGCACCAGTTTGGGGAGCCAGCGCTGCAATGCATCGAACGGCGAGGCCTTGCTGAACACAGCAACAGAACTCATGGGAAAATCCAGTACAGGGAAAAAGGACTGACAGGTGAACCGAACCCTGCAGGAGCGAGCGTGTTCGCGAAGGACTTCAACGATAGCGCGTGCATACAGGATGAACGCGTTGACCTTGAGTTTTTCGCGAGCGAGCTCGCTCCTACAGATAGCAGCAGCGTTACTTGGCCGACTTGATCGCAGCGCCCAGCTTCTTGGCGGTGTCGGCCGGGTCGGCTTTCGGGTCGTTGATGTAGTTGGTCACCACGTCAAAGAACGCGCCTTGCACCGCCAGGTTGGTGGCCATGCTGTGCGCCATGCTTGGCTGCAGTCCGCCGGTCTTGGCGTCGGCCAGGAAGTCCTTGGCGGCGGCCTGGGCGCAGGAGTCGAAGCCCAGTTTGTCCATTTGAGTGAGCATGTCAGTGCGCACCGGGATCGAGCCCTTGTTGATGCTGAAGATTTTCTGGAAGTTTTCACCCAGCGCGACTTTGGCAATGTCCTGCTGACCGGCAGCGGTGCCTTTGTCTTTCTGCTTGAACACAGCCAGGGAGTCGATGTTGTAGGTGAAGGCCTTGTCGGTGCCCGGGAAGGCTACGCACTCGTAGTCCTTGCCGGCGACTTTCTTGGCGGCGGTCCATTCGGACTTGGCCCAGTCACCCATGATCTGCATGCCGGCCTTGCCGTTGATGACTTTACCGGCCTCCAGGTTCCAGTCCTGACCTTTGCCGTCGACGTCCATATAGGTCGCGACCTTTTTCAGCTCAGTCAGCGACTTGACCATTTCCGGGCCGGTCAGCGCAGCGTTATCCAGGTCGACCAGGGCTTTCTTGTAGCCATCGGCGCCCATGACCGAGAGCACCACCGCTTCGAACACGGTGCTGTCCTGCCAAGGCTGGCCGCCGTGAGCAAGCGCGATGAAACCCGCTGCTTTCAGCTTGTCGCCGGCGGCATAGAATTCTTCGAGGGTGGTCGGGTTCTTGGTGATGCCGGCTTTCTTGAAGACTTCCGGGTTGATCCACAGCCAGTTCACGCGGTGGATGTTGACCGGAACGGCCACGTAGTCACCTTCGTACTTGACGGTGTCGGAGACTTTCTTGTCGAGCAGGGAGTCCCACTTTTCTTCTTTGGCGACGTCTTTGAGCGCGTCGGTGTCGAGCAGGCCGGTGGACGCCCATTCCTGGATGTCGGGGCCCTTGATCTGGGCAACGCCTGGCGGGTTGCCGGCTACCGCGCGGCTTTTCAGCACGGTCATGGCCGTGGCGCCACCGCCACCTGCGACTGCACCGTCTTTCCAGGTGAAGCCGTCTTTCTCAACTTGGGCCTTCAGGACATCCACTGCCGCCTTTTCACCGCCCGACGTCCACCAATGCACTACTTCAATCGTGCCTTTGGAGTCGGCGGCAAATGCACTGAGGGGAAACAACGAGGACATGGAAATAGCAACGGCGAGGCGATTAATCGCATTCATCTGAGTACCTTTTCTTGTTGTTATGCATGCAAGTCTAGAGCTTGCGCTGCACGGAGTTTAAACAGGGATTTTCCCGGCGCAGGTAACAAAGGGACGCACAAATGTCACCAGCTGGTGACATAGCATCCGCTGCCCAATGCACTGGCCAGGCTGGGTGCCAAGGGTAATGCCGGTAGCACAACCGCTTGCCAGGCATGGTACAGGTCCGGCTTGCCGCCCCAGATTTTGCTGCTGGGTTGGTTGTGTGGGTTGAGTTCGTGGTGCCAGCTGCCCTGGAGCCGGTCGATGAAGTGGGTTTCGCAAAACTCCCAGAACCGCCGGTACCAGGTCTCGTAATGCAATTGGCCAGTGCGCTTGAGCAGCGCCTGGGCAGCCGCGCTGGCTTCGGCATGGGTCCAGTGCAGGCGTTCGCGAACGACCGGGCGCTGGTTCCAGTCCAGGGTGTAGACAATGCCCGGCGCGCCATCCACCGCCCAGGCATACTCGCAGGCACTGGCAAACAGCCCTTGGGCATCGGTCAGCAACCACTGCGGCGTGACCAACCCGGCGGCCAGCCGCGCCGCTTCCAGGTGCAACACCAGCCGCGCCCATTCGAAGCCGTGGCCGGGGGTGATGCCGTAGGGACGGAAACCGTCGGCGGGGTTGTCTTCGTTGTAACCGAGCAGCGGGTTCCACTGGGTATCGAAGTGCTCGATCACCATGAAGCGGTTACCGGCGGCGTGGGCATGGATGACACGTTCGACGATCCGCAACGCGCGGTCCAGCCAGCGCGTGTCGCCCGTGACATCGGCGAGGGCCAGAAAGGCTTCGGTAGCGTGCATGTTGCTGTTGGCACCGCGATAGGCTTCGACGCCGCTCCAGTCCCGGGCGAAGGATTCGAGCATGGCGCCCTCCTCTTCGCTCCAGAAGAACTGGTCGATGATATGCACCGCATCGTTCAACAGGGTCTGCGCGCCGGGTGCACCGGCCACTACGGCAGAGCTGGCGGCCAGGGCCACGAAGGCATGCAGGTAAGCGGCCTTGCCGGTATTGCCATCCAGGGCATCGGCCGCGGCAAACCAGCCACCGTGTTCGCTATCGTGCAACGGGCCGCTCAGGGCCGCCACGCCGTGCGCCACCAAATCGGCGTAGCCGGGCAACCCCATAGCGTGGGCCATGGCGAAGCTGTGGGTCATGCGGGCGGTGTTCATGGTTTCGGCGCGGGCGCCGGCCGGCAGTTGGCCAGTGTCATCCAGATTGCCGAAGCCGTCCGGCAGGCGCGACGCCTTGGCAAAGGTCAACAGGCGCTGGCCTTCGGCCGCGAGCCAGGCGTGATGGGCAGGCGCGTTCAGCCAACTGCTGGGAGGCAGTGGTTGCATGGTCATGGGGGGCCCTTATTGTTTTTTGTGGGGTGACCGGAGTCTAAACAAGGGCGCGGGAGTGGCAAGTAACGAAGGGGACAAGAAATGTCACCAGGCGGTGACAAAGCTTCGAGCAACAGCGACTTACCTGACTAATACGGGTTCAAATGTGGGAGGGGGCTTGCCCCCTCCCACAGTTTGATTGCATTCACAGTCCACAGAACGAGTCATTGACCCAGTGGCGTGGCCGCCGCCGGCGCGTTGAGGCGCTGGTTCAAATTCTGCACCTGGCTCTGCAATGTGGTGATATTGCGCGTGGTCTGGATGCGGAATACGTCGAACTCTTTATTGGTCGGCGCATCGGTGTTGGCGGGCTGGTTTTCCTGTGCACTCTTGAGCACCAGCACGTCCTGCTCGAGTCGGGCGATGGCGGCAGCCGGATTGCCTTGTTTCTTCAAGGTCGCTACCTCATTGGCCAGATCCTTGATCTCGCCTTGGGCCGCCTTGAGCGTGGCAACGGCATCGGTCAGCGCCTGAACCTGGCCCTGCAACTTGGCATTGGCGCTCGTCAGTTCGGCGGTGCTGGCGCTCATCTGCGCCAGGCGCTGGTCCAGCTCGGTGGCCTGGCCGGCCACACCCACTTGTTGTCTGCCCTGCTCAAGCAACTGGGTTTCCAGCTGTTTGATCTGCACTTTCAGGGCTTCGCTGCCGTTGTTCACATTGGCCTCGCTGGCCACGACCTTGCCGGAAATATCCTGCAGGCGCCCCGCCGCTTCTTCGCTGATACGCGCAAAGCTTTCCTGGGTGGCGACCAGTTGCTGGCCCATCAGGGAAATCTGCTGGAAGCTCCACCAGGCGAGGCCCGCAAAGGCGATCAGCAACGCGCCGACCAACGCCCACAACGGACCGTTGCTGGCCCTTTTCACCTTGACCACAGGCGTCGTGCGCGAGCGCACCGAGGTGGCGGCTGTCGGCACGAAATCATCATCGTCCCCGGTATCGGCCCGCAGGCTGGGAACGTTGTCGAAATCGTCTTTAGCATCGTTACGCATGAATCTATCCTGAATCAATAAGATGGCCGACCGAGGGGCCGAGCGGCGGGAGTATAAACCGTGCTCCCGGTGCATGGGTCAACAAGCGCTGCGCCACTCGGTTCCCGATATGTTGCAGGTTGTGGCTTATGAGTGGCCCGGAGCCTGGGCTTTCCACCACAGGCAGAACTCGTCGAGGGCGCTCCACAGACTGACCTTGGGCTCGTAATCGAGATAATGCCGCGCCCGGCTGATGTCGAGGGTGAAATCCTTGTTCATGACCTGCATGCCCAGGCGCGTCAACGACGGTTCCGGCCGCCCCGGCCACAGCGCACAGAACGCCTCGTTCAAGGCCGCCACACTGTAGGACAAGCCATAGGAGCGGTAGCGCGTGACCTGAGGCATGTCCATTTGTCGCATCACATAGTTGACCACGTCCCACACCGGTACCGGCGTGCCGTTGCTGATGTTGTAGGCCCTGCCCAGTGCCGAACCGGGAGCCAGCAAGCTGCTGAGCAGCGCCTCGTTGAGGTTGTGCACGCTGGTGAAGTCGACCTTGTTCAGGCCGTCACCGACGATGGCCAGGCGGTTCTTGCGCTGCATCTTCAACAGGCGCGGGAAGATGCTCATGTCACCGGCGCCGGTGACGAAACGCGGGCGCAGGGCCAGCACCTCGAGGCCGAATTCCTGGGCGCCGAACACCTTCTGCTCCGCCAGGTATTTGGTCGCGGCATAGGGATGCCTGAAGCGCTTGGGGACTTGCTCTTCGGTCAGCCCCAGGTGGTCGCGCCCATCGAAGTAGATGGAGGGCGAGGACAGATGCACCAACCGCCCGACCCGCTGCTTGAGGCACGCTTCGACGACGTTCTCGGTGACCAGCACATTGCCTTGATGGAAATCCTGATACTTGCCCCACAGCCCGACCGCACCGGCACAGTGCACCACAGCTTCGACGTCACGGCACAAGGTGCGCACCAGGTCGGCATCGTTCAGATCACCCTGGATAAACTCGGCACCGCGTCGTACCAGGTGCTCGACACCCTCGGCCCGTCGCCCGTTGACCCGCACGTCCAGGCCCTGCTCCAGGGCGAAACGCGCAAAGCGCCCGCCGATGAAGCCGCTTGCGCCGGTGACCAGAATTTTCATGCACTACCCCATGTTCTTTCGTTTTTCATCGCTGTTGCCTTGACGCACGCCATCACTTCAACGGCACCAACCATTGCCCACAGACCCGGGCCAGATGCTCGGTCAACAGGCCCAACAGGTGCCCGCCACTGCGCCAATGATGCCAGTACAGCGGCACATCGATGGGCTTATCTGGCAGTAATTCGACCAGCAGGCCTTTTTCCAGCGCGTCGCGCACCTGCAATTCAGGCACCAGGCCCCAGCCGAGGCCGGCTTCCATCAGGCGGATAAAGCCTTCGGATGACGGGCATAAATGGTGCTCGAAACCGCCGGTCACTCCCAGCGAAGCCAGGTAACGGTGTTGCAGGAAATCATCCGGGCCGAACACCAGCGCCGGCGTACCGGCCAGTTGGTCGGCCTGTACCCCGGCCGGGAAGTGCCGCGTTATAAACGCGGGGCTGGCCAATGCGCGGTAACGCATGGCGCCAAGGGCCAGGCTGCGGGCGCCGGCAACCGGGCGCTCGCTGGCGCAGATACAGGCCGCCACTTCACCGGCACGCATGCGTTTGAGGCCCACGGTCTGGTCTTCCACCACCAGGTCCAGCAGCAGGTGCTGTTCGCTGCAGAAATCGCTGACCGCCAGCGCCCACCAGGTGGCGAGGCTGTCGGCATTCAGCGCAATGCGCAGGCGCTCGGGCATGCCTTCTTCGTCCAACGCCGGCACCTGGCTTTGCAGGTCGCGCTCCAGCAGGCGCACCTGCTGCACATGGTTGAGCAGGCGCCGGCCAATATCGGTGGGGGTCGGCGGGGTCGCCCGCACCAGTACCGGCTGGCCGACGCGCGCCTCCAGCAACTTGATGCGCTGGGACACGGCCGACTGCGACAGCCCCAGTACCTGTGCGCCGCGCTCGAAGCCGGCCTGCTCCACCACGGCCGCCAAAGCGGAAAGCAATTTATAGTCGAACATCAGTTTTCCTAATGAGCGATCAGCAATATTGGTTTTTCTTATACAGGCTCGACCGCCACCCTAGCCAGCATCGTTTGAGCATGACTTGAGGATTGGCGCTATGTGGCAAAGCTATATGAACGGGTTGCTGGTGGCCCTGGGACTGATCATGGCAATCGGCACGCAGAATGCGTTCGTCCTGGCGCAAAGCCTGCGCCGCGAACATCACTTGCCGGTCGCCGCCCTGTGTGTGATCTGCGATGCGCTGCTGGTGGCGGCCGGGGTATTCGGCTTGGCCACCGTGCTGGCGCAGAGCCCGATACTGCTTGGGGTGGCGCGCTGGGGCGGCGCGGCGTTTCTGCTGTGGTACGGCGCGTGCGCGCTGCGCAGGGCCTGTTCGACGCAACGTCTGGATCAGGACGCCAGCCTCAAGACCCGCTCATTGCGCGCCGTGCTGTTGAGCGCGCTGGCGGTGACCCTGCTCAATCCCCATGTCTATCTGGACACCGTGCTGCTGATCGGCTCACTGGGCGCACAACAGACGGAGCCCGGGGCCTACGTGGCCGGCGCGGCCAGTGCGTCGTTCCTGTGGTTTACCACCCTCGCCCTTGGCGCAGCGTGGTTGGCGCCGTGGCTGGCGCGCCCGGCTACCTGGCGTCTGCTCGACCTGCTGGTGGCCGTGATGATGTTCAGCGTGGCCTACCAATTAATCAGCGCGCCATGAACTTATTCCAAAAGGCTCTGGAACCTCTATCCCACACAGTTGTTGCGTGGTTTTGCCGCACCCCCGGTGCTATGATCCCGGACTTGCGCCGCAAAGAGTACAGACTCGCCGGCGCTTGTTTGGCCGCCCGTGATCGGCCTTGCGCTCACCGCAACTGACCTGATTAGGAGAATCATCATGGCTTTCGAATTGCCGCCGCTGCCCTACGCACACGATGCCCTGCAGCCGCACATCTCCAAGGAAACCCTGGAGTATCACCACGACAAGCACCACAACACCTATGTCGTGAACCTGAACAACCTGGTGCCAGGCACCGAGTTCGAAGGCAAGACCCTGGAAGAAATCGTCAAGTCTTCTTCAGGCGGTATCTTCAACAACGCCGCTCAGGTCTGGAACCACACCTTCTACTGGAACTGCCTGGCGCCAAACGCCGGCGGCCAACCTACCGGCGCTCTGGCTGAAGCCATCAACGCTGCGTTCGGTTCGTTCGACAAGTTCAAGGAAGAGTTCACCAAGACGTCGGTCGGCACCTTCGGTTCCGGCTGGGGCTGGCTGGTGAAAAAGGCTGACGGTTCCCTGGCCCTGGCCAGCACCATCGGCGCCGGCAACCCGCTGACCAACGGCGACACCCCGCTGTTGACCTGCGATGTATGGGAACACGCCTACTACATCGACTACCGCAACGTGCGTCCAAAGTATGTGGAAGCGTTCTGGAACCTGGTCAACTGGAAGTTCGTGGCTGAGCAGTTCGAAGGCAAGACCTTCACTGCCTAAGCAACGCTTGCAGTAGAAAAAGCCCGGCCATTGCCGGGCTTTTTCATGGGCGCTCACCAGCAGCCAGCTACCGGCAGTGGTGGAACTCGCAGAAGGGAATATGCCACGCAGTGAGTGAGAGGAATAACCCTCTCGCGCTCTTCTGGAGAAAAAAGATGGAAGAAATCGGAAAAGCAGGCGGGCAGATGGCGATGCAACTCATCAGCGGCCTCATGAAAGGTCTTGCCGGTGGTGCAGGCGGCGGCGGTGATGACGGTGGCGCGAAAGCACCAGAACGCCCCGGCGAGGACAACATGCCACCGGCGCCGCCAAAGATCGACTTTTCAGTGAGTTGACAACTGCGCCCGCGATGCCAGCCACGTTGGCATGCGGCATCCTGGTCGAACAGTCAGACGGCGGAGCACATCCGCCGTTTTTTTTGGTTTTTTCTCCCCTCCAGCCTTGAAGGTGCCTGCTGCTCCAATGTTCCTTTGACTGCCCTCCCCAGATTGCCAATACTCATGGCATATTGAAGGCCACCCGCATGAGACAAGGAATGCCCCTTTGAAGCTGGAACTCAAAAACAGCTTGTCGGTGAAGTTGCTACGGGTTGTCTTGCTCTCGGCACTGATCGTGGGCGTGGCGCTGAGCGTGGCGCAGATCGTTTTCGATGCCTATAAGACGCGCCAGGCCGTAGCGGGCGATGCCCAACGTATCCTCGACATGTTTCGCGACCCCTCGACCCAGGCCGTCTACAGCCTGGACCGCGAAATGGGCATGCAGGTGATCGAAGGCCTGTTTCAGGATGACGCCGTACGCGTCGCATCCATCGGCCACCCCAACGAGACCATGCTCGCGGAAAAAAGCCGCACCTTGCAGCCTTCTTCCAGCCGCTGGTTGACCGACCTGATTCTTGGGCAGGAACGCACCTTTACCACTCCACTGGTAGGCAAGGGCCCCTACAGCGAGTATTACGGCGACCTGAGCATTACCCTCGACACCGCCACCTACGGCGAAGGCTTCCTGGTCAGTTCGGTGATCATCTTTATTTCCGGGGTGCTGCGCGCCCTGGCCATGGGGCTGGTGCTGTACCTGGTGTATCACTGGCTGCTGACCAAACCGCTTTCGCGGATTATCGGGCACTTGACGTCGATCAACCCGGACCGGCCCAGCGAGCACAAGATCCCGCAGATCAAGGGCCACGAGCGCGACGAGTTGGGGCTGTGGATAAACACCGCCAACCAGTTGCTCGAATCCATCGAACGCAATACCCACCTGCGCCACGAGGCCGAGTCCAGCCTGTTGCGCATGGCCCAGTATGATTTTCTCACCGGCCTGCCGAACCGCCAGAAGTTGCAGGAGCAATTGGACCGGATCCTCACCGATGCCGGCCGGCGCCAGCGTCGCGTAGCGGTGTTGTGCGTGGGGCTGGATGACTTCAAGAGCGTCAACGAGCAGTTCACCTATCAGAATGGCGATAAGTTGCTGCTGGCCCTGGCCGATCGTTTGCGCGCCCACAGTGGGCGCCTGGGCGCGCTCGCCCGCCTGGGGGGCGACCAGTTCGCCCTGGTGCAAGCCGATATCGACCAGCCCTACGAAGCGGCGGAACTGGCGCAAAGTATCCTGGATGACCTGGAAGCGGAGTTTGCCCTGGATCAGGACCAGATTCGCCTGCGCGCCACCATCGGCATCACCCTGTTCCCGGAAGATGGCGACAGCACGGAGAAACTGCTGCAAAAAGCCGAACAGACCATGACCCTGGCCAAAAGCCGCTCGCGCAATCGCTACCAGTTCTACATCGCCAGCGTCGACAGCGAAATGCGTCGGCGCCGCGAGCTGGAGAAAGACCTGCGCGATGCCCTGAGCCGTGACCAGTTTCACCTGGTGTATCAACCGCAGATCAGTTACCGCGATCACCGCGTGGTCGGTGTCGAAGCGCTGATTCGCTGGCAGCACCCGGAACACGGCCTGGTTCCACCGGACCTGTTCATCCCGTTGGCGGAACAGAACGGCACCATCATTCCCATCGGTGAATGGGTGCTGGATCAGGCGTGCCGCCAACTGCGCGAATGGCATGACCTGGGCTTCACCGAACTGCGCATGGCGGTCAACCTGTCCACGGTGCAACTGCACCACACCGAGTTGCCGCGCGTGGTCAACAACCTGATGCAGATTTACCGCCTGCCGCCGCGCAGCCTGGAGCTGGAAGTCACCGAAACCGGACTGATGGAAGACATCAGCACCGCCGCCCAGCACCTGTTGAGCCTGCGCCGTTCGGGGGCGCTGATCGCCATCGATGACTTCGGCACCGGTTACTCATCCCTGAGCTACCTCAAAAGCCTGCCGCTGGACAAGATCAAGATCGACAAGAGCTTCGTCCAGGATCTGCTGGACGATGACGACGACGCGACCATCGTGCGAGCGATCATCCAACTGGGCAAAAGCCTGGGCATGCAGGTGATTGCCGAGGGCGTAGAGACCGCCGAGCAAGAGGCCTACATCATCTCCGAGGGTTGCCATGAAGGCCAGGGCTACCACTACAGCAAACCGCTGCAGGCCCGGGAGTTGGCGGCTTTCCTGAAGCAATCGGAACGCGATAACGCGGCGATTCTTTGAGCGGGCAGAACGATACCAAATATTTCCCGCGTATAAGCCTTTACACAAAATGCAAATCTTTCGCATTATGTCGCAGCTTTTGCGCCCCCGCGCGCCCTATCAACAACCGAAGCAGGATGTTCGCCATGATTCGTATGCCCCTGGCCACCGCCAGTCTGCTGGCCATTGCTATTTCTCTCGCCGGTTGCGGCGAAGGTAAAGACAAGGCCGCCGCGCCTCAGGCGCCTGCCGCTGCCAGCACTACCGCTCCAGCGGCTGCCACGCCTGCAGGCCAGGTCGACGAAGCGGCCGCCAAGGCCGTGGTCGCGCATTACGCCGACATGGTGTTTGCGGTGTACAGCGACGCCGAGTCCACCGCGAAAACCCTGCAGACCGCCATCGACACCTTCCTGGCCAACCCCAACGACGACACGCTCAAGGCAGCCCGTACCGCCTGGATCGCCGCGCGCGTGCCTTACCTGCAGAGTGAAGTGTTCCGCTTCGGCAACACCATCATCGACGACTGGGAAGGCCAGGTGAACGCCTGGCCCCTGGACGAGGGGCTGATCGACTACGTCGACAAGTCCTACGAGCACGCACTGGGTAACCCGGGCGCCAGCGCCAATATCATCGCCAACAACGAAATCCAGGTCGGCGAAGACAAGGTCGACGTCAAGGAGATCACCCCGGAAAAACTCGCCAGCCTCAATGAGCTGGGCGGCTCCGAAGCGAACGTCGCCACCGGCTATCACGCCATCGAATTCCTGCTCTGGGGCCAGGACCTCAACGGCACCGGCCCAGGCGCGGGCAACCGTCCAGCCTCGGACTACATGACCGGTGACGGTGCAACCGGCGGCCATAACGAGCGTCGTCGCACCTACCTGCGTGCCGTGACCCAACTGCTGGTCAGCGACCTGCAGGAAATGGTCGGCAACTGGAAGCCCAACGTCGAAGACAACTACCGCGCCACCCTGGAGTCGGAACCGGCTACCGACGGCCTGCGCAAGATGTTGTTCGGCATGGGCAGCCTGTCGCTTGGCGAGCTGGCCGGCGAACGCATGAAGGTCTCCCTGGAGGCCAACTCGCCGGAAGACGAGCAGGACTGCTTCAGCGACAACACCCACTACTCGCACTTCTATGACGCCAAAGGCATCCGCAACGTCTACCTGGGCGAGTACACCCGCGTCGACGGCAACAAGCTGACCGGCCCGAGCCTGTCGTCCCTGGTCGCCAAAGCCGACCCGGCAGCCGATGCAGCCCTCAAGGCTGACCTGGCGGCGACCGAAGCGAAGATCCAGGTGATGGTCGACCACGCCGACAAGGGCGAGCACTACGACCAGTTGATCGCAGCCGGTAACGATGCAGGCAACCAGATCGTGCGTGACGCCATCGCTGCGCTGGTCAAGCAGACCGGTTCGATCGAAGCCGCCGCAGGCAAGCTGGGCATCAGCGACCTGAACCCGGACAGCGCCGATCACGAGTTCTGATCAAGGCGCAGCTGAACGAGGCGACCTTCGGGTCGCCTTTTTCATACACCGCAGATCCCCTGTGGGAGGGGGCTTGCCCCCGATAGCGGTGTATCAGCCAAGAATTGACCGACTGACACTCTGCTATCGGGGCATAGGTATCCGTAACCACGATGCGAAGCGAGTCGCTCGTGATCTTGATCTGGCTTTTGATCTTGATCTCAGGCGCCCCGTTAAACCACGCTGGCCGAACGCAGGCTTGAATCCGTGGGTAACCCGGCAGGACGCCGGGTTAGC